>NZ_JAVACL010000041.1:0-62652 GCF_032658145.1 Streptomyces sp. MK7 | reverse complement strand
CGGCGCGCGGCCGTGACCGGCGAGGCACACCGGCTCGTGTGTGATGCGGTGGCCACGGAAAAGGCAGGCGCCTCGCTTGCGGGCTGGTTTCGAGCCGGACTCACTTGTCCGCGTACGGGCCGCCGCCGAAGAGGCCTGCCGTGGCGCGGGCAGCAAGCAGCTGACCGCCGTGGAGACGGCAGCCGTGGTGCTCGCGTTCCGCTACGAGGGCACACCGGTCACCGAGGAGTGGGACGACCTCGGCGTGCGGCCCTGCGGGCCGTCTGGTCGGGCTGGCGCCCGAGCGGCACCGGCTCGCGCGCACGGGTGGCCAGGGATCCGTCGCCATCGGTGAACTGGCGGACGAGCTCTGGATCATGGTCTGCCCGCGCTGTCGCGGCCGGCTGGTCGAGGTGTGCGAGAGCGCCGGATTCACCCCGCGCATCGACTTCGCCACCGACCGCTGTCCCGCCGCGGTCGCTCTGGTGGGCGCGGGTCTGGGCGGGGCCGTGCTGCCGCAGCTCGCCGTCGAGTCCGTACGGCCCCCGGGGGCGGATGCCGGCGCTGGAGCCGCCCGTGCGCCGGGAGATCGTCGCCCTCACGCTGCCCGGCCTCGCCCTGGTGCCGACGGTGGCGACGGCACGGCAGCAGTGAGTGCCATGGGCACGTGTGCGTGTGCCCGAAAGTGAAGAAGAAACGTTCCTTCAGGTGTTCGAGGCAGTGTCACCGGTTGACGGCGAGGTCGACACCAACTGCTTGCGTGCCCGGCCCATGAGTTCTTTGCGCTCGCCCTCGGTCAAGCCGCCCCACACGCCGTACAGCTCGCGCACAGCCAGCGCGTGCGCCGCGCACTCCGCACGGACCGGGCACCTCATGCAGACCTCCTTGGCCGAGTTCTCTCGAGCGCTCCGAGCCGACCTGCGCTCACCCTCCGGGTGAAAGAAGAGCGAACTGTCGACTCCACGACAGGCAGCCAGCAGCTGCCAGTCCCACAGGTCCGCGTTCGGTCCGGGAAGGCGGGAGAAATCTGTCATTACGTGACCCCCCTGTAGCCGTTCTGGGCGGATACGGTGCCAACGACCTGCCGCTCGCCCGGTGTTCGGTCCAGGAACGCAGCACCGAAGCCGTACCCGTGCGGCATCTACGTCAGCGCCCTTTCACAGCGTGTTCTTACCGCCCGGTCTCTGTGACGGTCGCTCAGAGCACGGACGACGCGGAGAGGGTGGTGTTCGGCGCCGCTGCCGGACGTCGTGTGAGCCACAGGCCAGGCACACGGCCACGGCCCGGCCACCGCTCCGGGACAGACGGGCCGCTCCCTTCGGGACGAGCGGGTGGCGCTTGTGCTCCAGCGCTCCGGAGAGAGGCAGCGGGGCGCAGCGCCCCCGGGACGGGAGCGCCGAACGTCTACCGCCCGTCTACCCGGCGTCGGCCGGACGGACCCGGGCAGGGGAGGGATACCGGGCAGCTGCCGCCAGGTCGAGCTGCCGGCGTCGGCGCCGTGGACCCGGCGTCTACTGGAGGTCTACCGGTCTTCCGCAGTGCCGGTGGGGCGGGCGAGACTGGCCGTCCCACCGGCACTTGCAAGGGGGAACCCTGTGGCGCTTGGCCTGCCTGCCGTAATACGGGCCTGTCTCTTCGACCTCGACGGCGTCATCACCGACACAGCCTCCGTCCATGCCGCTGCCTGGAAGGAGGCCTTCGACGCGTTCTTGCAACAGCGCGAAGGCAACGGGTTCCGCCCGTTTGCTCTGGACACGGACTACCGCGAGTTCGTCGACGGGCGGCCGAGAGCCGACGGCGTGCGGTGCTTCCTGTCTTCGCGCGGAATCGAGTTGCCGGAGGGCAGCCCTGACGACCCCCCGGGCCTGGATACCGTGCACGGCCTGGGCCGCTGGAAGACCGGCCTGTTCGACGCCAGGATCCGCTCGCAGGGAGCCGAGGTGTACCGGGACACCACGGCCTACCTCACGGCGGCCCGTGACGGGGGGCTGCTCACAGCCGTCGTCACATCGAGCGCCGACTGCCGCGAGATCCTGAGGGCGGCGGGTGTGGAGACGCTCTTCGACGCCTGGATCGACGGTGTCGTGGCCGCGGATCGGAACCTGCGGGGCAAGCCCCACCCCGACACGTTTCTGGCGGCAGCCCGCGATCTGGGCCAGCACCCTGCCCAGTGCGCGGTCTTCGAGGATGCGCAGGCAGGTATGGACGCCGGACGGTCAGGGCATTTCGGTTGGGTGGTCGGCGTCGACCGGACAGGCCACGCCGACGCGCTGTACGCCCATGGCGCCGACGTGGTCGTCAAGGACCTGAGAGACCTTGCCGGCACTCCCGATCAGCGGCTCCGGCCATGATCAGTCACCCTTCCTACGCCATCGAGCCGTGGGCACTGCGGGAGACCGCGTTGGACCTCGGCATGCTCGCCCAGAGCGAGTCCGTCTTCGCGTTGTCGAACGGGCACATCGGCTGGCGCGGCAACCTGGAGGAGGGCGAGCCCACGGGCTGCCCGGCACCTACCTCAACGGCGTCCACGAACTGCACGCCCTGCCGTACGCGGAAGCGGGCTACCGGGATTCATTCGCAGTGCACCGGCGTTCACGCCGGTGGTGAAGCGAATCTGGACGCGGCGGCGCGGAGCGTCGCCGAATCGTTCCAGCGGAGCTGGATTCGGGAGCCCCAGCCGCCTGAAGACCGCGACCGACCGGGCACCGCGGGAGCGCCTCCACGCCTGCGGAGCCTTCCAGCAGGAAGGGACGCCACGGTGACCGGCCACCGGCCGAGCCGACAGGCCGAGTCGTCCGTGTCCAGGGAAGCGGGCCCAGACGAAGGCCCCCGCCCGCACGGACGACGGGGAGGCGGCCCCAGTCAGGCCCCGATGACACGACCACAGGCGCACGGCCGCGCGGAGATGGGGACCGACAAGGTGTTCGTGCACCCTCCACCGGGCCCATCTGCTCGTCATGGGCGGTGCACCGCTCCCGTCGCAAGTTCCGGCCCGAAGGCGGGGCGTCACCGGCCGGACGCGGTGCGTCACGGAGGGCGCCGGCCTGCTCCTGTACGGCGAGTTCTCCATCGTGGATGATCCATTGGCTGCGGCCATGACGCTCTTTGGTCCAGAGGCCGCGACGCGCGTACGCCGGGCGGGTCGCTTCCGTCAGATGGCCCCGTTGCCGGCGGCGACGACAGGGCTTGTACACACAGCTGGTGTCGTCGAGGTGAGGTAGTCGATCGTGGCGGCGATCTGCTCCGGCCGGGCCGCGAAGCCCGCCGCAGTCTGGGGCCGGATGGTCGAGCCCGGCTCGCTCCCCAGGGGCGGGGGAGCAGGCCGGGCTCGATAGCGGCGACGCCCTCGAAGCGAGTCGCCGGACAGGCCGCCGTTGTCGGCGCGCCTCGCTGCGCAGCGGAGACCAGCCATGACGCGGAGAGGTGGCGACGCTCGGCGCAGCCGCACATACAGTCAGCCACCGCCGTGTGGACGAACCGGCGCGGCGGCGGACAGGTCGGCGGTGTGCGCGAAGCGTTCGGCGTCCAGTCCGATCTTTGCTGCGTAGAGGCTGAGGCCGTCCGGCTGCGGGGAGCCCTGGTGGGTGAGGAGCGGCCCTGCGCAGCGGTCGGTTCTGGCGCTTCGGTGGCGATCTGTGCGTGTGGACATCACTGGGAGGGAGGGAGGTGGCGCCAGACGTAGCGCGCGGCGCCGAGTGCTCCCGACAGCTCGTGGATGACGAGCCCGGCCCGGCCGCAGTACCTGCGCCCGTAGCCGCCGCACTAGAGCACCTCACCGTCGCCGAGCGCGGCCCGCCCACAGGAGAAAAGGACCTTGAAGTCCATTCTGTATCCTGCTAGCGTTCCCACCGGTAATCTGGCCGATGTGGCGGAACAGACGCGCGACAAAAACGACTCCCGGCTGACTGAGCGCGGGCGGGTGACTCGCGAGCGTATTTTGAGAGCCGCCGCCGACATGATGTACGTCAAGGGCGTGTCTTCCACGACTCTCGACGATGTCAGGGCGGCCAGCGGAACGAGTAAATCCCAGCTCTACCGCCACTACCCCGACAAGGATGCGCTCGTGCGGGACGTTGTTGCGTTGCAGGCTGCTGAAGTGCTCGAACGTCATTACCAGCTGCTGCGGCGGCTCAACTCTCTCCGCGGGCTGGAGCGCTGGCGGGACGCAGTGATCGAACGCAACGCGCTCCGAAACGGGGCGTACGGCTGCCCGCTGGGTTCCCTCGCGAGCGAGCTGGCCGATCAGGACGAAGAGGTGCGCAAGGTGATCGCCCGGCACTTCGATACCTGGGCGGGACTTCTCGAGGCCGGGCTCGTGCGGATGAAGGACTCGGGGGTCCTCCGTGCCGATGCGGACGCCGGAGAGCTGGCCACCGGCCTCATGGCCGCACTTCAAGGCGGCTACCTCCTTGCGCAGACGGCCCAGGACGTCAAACCCATGAGGATCGCCCTCGACATGGCGATCGGCCACGTCAAGGCCTATGCCGTGCCCGCCGAGGACGGCAATCCGTCTGAGGGGGACGCGGGAGAGCGTTAAGCCGTCCCGGGGCGAGACGGCGCCGAGAAGTCCTGGCGCTGCGCCACCGGCGGTTGCGTCGGGGTGTCCGTGCCGGCTGGACGTCACCGCGCTCCCGGCGGGCGGCCGGGGGCGTGACGGCGGGAGGACATGTTCGTCCGCACGCCCCACTGTCCGCATGCAGCGCCGGCGCCGTCGAAAAGCGGCGGGCTCCCTGCGCAGAGGGCCGGTCGCCGCCCTCCCTAGGGACCATTTGGTCCAGAAAATCGGGTCGAACTGAGGTATTGTTCGGGGCGAGCGGTCCCCTGTGGACGGCCAGGACCCAGTCGCACAAGGATCCCCAGGGCGGTAGGCACTATGCACCCAGGCGTCCAGTTCTCAGTGCTCGGCCCAGTCCGGCTGCACAAACAGGGGGTCGAGGCCGGAGCTGGTCAGCCGAGGCAGTGTGCCGTGCTCGCTTCGCTGCTGCTCAGGGCGGGCAAGCCGGTAAGCCTCTCGAAGCTGGTGGAGGACGTGTGGGGCGACGAGGCCCCACCGTCGGCCGTAGGCTCCGTGCGCACCTACGTATACAGGCTCAGACAGGCACTGGGGGAGCAGGGTAACAGCTCCGTGCGCTTGGTCGACGGGGGCTACCTGCTGCGCATCCAGCCGGACGCTCTGGACCTGAACAGGTTCAAGGAGACGGCGGCAAGGGCGAGGGAGGCGCGCAGCACCGGCGACCTGGCGTCCGCGGCGAGCCTGCTGGCCGAGGGCCTCGAGATGTGGAAGGGGGTGGCCCTCGCCGGGGTCCCGGGGCCGTTCGCGGGCCAGCAGCGCAGCGTCCTCGGTGAGCTGCGCCTCGCCTGTGCGGAGGAACAGCTCGCATGCGAAGTGGAGAGAGGCCGCTACGCGGAGGCCGCCGCGGAACTGTCCGCCCTGCTTGTCGAGCACCCGCTCCGAGAGCGCGTATGCGGCCTCCTCATGACCGCGCTCTACGGTGCTGGGCGGCAGTCCGAGGCCCTGACCATCTACCACACGACCAGTCACCTGCTGCGTCAACGCCTCGGCGTCAGCCCTTCGCCGGAGCTGCAGCAAGTCCACGAGCGCATACTCTCCGGGCGATTCCAGCTCCCGCACAGCGCCGACCGTCCGAAGGGCGAGCCACGGACGCCCCCGCCTCACGCCCCGGCCCAGCTCCCAGCCGCCCTTCCGAGCCTCGTCGGCCGCGAGAGGGAGCAACAGCAGGTCGAGCGCCTGGTCGCCGATGCAGAGGCGTCGTCCTCTGTGGCCATCTGCACGGTCGGCGGACTGGCCGGCGTCGGCAAGACAGCTTTCGCCACCACCGTCGCCCACCGTTTGGCTGACCGCTTCCCGGACGGCCAGCTCTTCGCCGACCTGCAGGGAGCCGGACCGGAGGCCGAGCCACGGGACCCCGCGCACGTGCTCGAGGACTTCCTGCAGTCCTTGGGGGTCCGTCCCGAGGACATGCCCGAGACCGCGCAGGCACGGGGGCTGATGTTCCGCGGCTTGCTCGCCAGCCGCCGAGTGCTCGTCGTGCTCGACAACGCATGGAACACGGACCAGCTGAAGCACCTCCTCCCCGGAGGTCCCGGCTCCATGGCCCTTGTCACCAGCCGCATGCAACTGCACGCGCTCGTGGCCGCCTATCAGGCACTTCCGCTGACACTCACACCCCTGAGCCAGACGGACGCACGCAGCCTCCTCGCGCGCCGACTCGGCGCAGCGAGGACAGCGGCTGAACCAGAGGCCGTCGACCGCATCATCAGGTTGGCCGGGCAGCTTCCCTTGGCCCTGGCCAACGTCGCCGCCCGCGCGGCCTATCGACCGCAGCTGCGCCTGGCGAGCCTGGCCGACGAGTACGAGGCGCTGGAGCACCGCACCCTGGACGCCTTCGCCAGCGACGAGGATCAGACGCTCGACGTCCGCGCGTCCATCACCCGCTCGTACCGCCTGCTCGACACGGAAACGGCCGCGCTCTTCCGCGACCTGAGCGCCTGCCCAGACCCCATGTTCGCAGCATCGCAGGCCGCGGACCTCGCCGGACGGCCCGAGTGCCGGGTCCGCCAGGTCCTGTCGCGCCTCACCCGAGCGCACCTCGTCTCAGAGATCGGTCCGGGCCGCTACAGCTGGAACCGGCTCGTGGCCGCGTACGCGGCGGAGCAGGCGGGGCGGAGGCTCCTTGACCAGGGCAAACCGGCCTGTTGGTAGGGCGAGCAGAGGCCGGCATCCATGTCGTGGTCACAGGCACCCCGCAGGGCCACCGCCGCGCAGACATGGGCACGCCGAGGCGGCCTGCCCGGCCCGCCTCACCACCCTTGGAAGGTGCGGGAAACATGACGAGTGCGTTGAAAGATCTGTCGGACGCCGGTGTGTCCGTGTGGCTGGACACCCTGTCGCGGGGGCGGATCGTGTCGGGCAGCCTGGCGGAGCTGGTCAGCAGTCGCTGCGTGGTGGGCGTCACGACGAATCCGACGATCTTCCGGGACGCGATAGCGCACGGTGCGGAATACGAGGCCCAGATGTCCGAGCTCGCGCTTCGCGGAGTGTCAGTCGAGGAGGCGGTCCGCACCATCACCGCGTGGGATGTGCGCGACGCCGCAGACATCCTTCGCCCCGCTTTCCTGGCATCCTCTGCCGGCCAGGACGGCCGCGTCTCCATCGAGGTCGACCCTCACCTGGCTCACGACACCGCGGCGACGATTGCCGAGGCACGTCATCTGGCCTGGCTTGTGGACCGCCGGAACACATACATCAAGATCCCGGCAACCGAGGCGGGCCTGCCCGCCATCACCGAGACCATTGCCCAGGGCATCAGTGTCAACGTGACCCTGATCTTCTCGCTGGCACGCTACCGGCAGGTAGCCGACGCCTACATGACAGGCCTCGAGAAAGCCCGAGCGGCCGGGCTGGACCTGTCGCGGATCTCCTCGGTCGCATCGTTCTTCGTCTCCCGCATGGACACGGAGGTCGACAGGCGCCTCGACGCCCTCGGCACGCCGGAGGCCAGAGCCCTCCGGGGCAAGGCCGCCGTCGCCAACGCCCGCCTGGCGTACGAAGCCTTTGAGGAGGGCTTCTCCGGTGAGCGCTGGAACCGCCTGCACCGTGCACAGGCGAACAAACAGCGCCCGCTGTGGGCCTCCACAGGTGTCAAGGACAGCGCGTACGAGGCCACCAAGTACGTCGCGGGGCTGATCGCCCCGGACACGGTGAACACCATGCCCGAGGCAACGCTGCTGGCCGTCGAGGCACAGGGGCTGGCCGCGGGCCGCGACGTCCGCGGCACATACGACGAGGCCCGGGCCGACCTCGAAGCGGTTGAGCGCCTGGGGATCCCCTACTCCGAAGTCGTCCAGCAGCTGGAGGACGAGGGTGTGGCGAAGTTCCAGGAGTCCTGGGACAGCCTTCTCACCGCGACCGAGGCCCGGCTCGGAACCGGCACACGCAGACTGCACACGCGGCAATGAGCAACACCCCTCCGGAACACCCCGATGCCCGGGCGCTGCCGAACCACCCGCACGCCGTTCCCCCCTCCAGGGAGAGCGGGGCGGATCACGTCCAGGGAGACGGCAGTACGATAGACTCGGCATTTGCGCCCGCGGCGGCGTCCCCGGCCCCGGGGACAGCAGCATGCTGACATGGCTCGCAAGCGCGGCCTGCCGGGACCTCGACACCGAACTGTTCTTCCCCCGTGAGCACGAAGGGTCCCGGTCGGCGTCAGGCCGACGAAGCGAAGGCCGTGTGCAAGGCATGCCCTGTCCGCCGACCGTGCGCCAGTTGGGCTCTCGCCACAGCACAGGAGTACGGAATCCGGGGCGGAATGGACGAGGAAGAACTGGTCCTGGCCTGCAGGAGAAAACACCTCAGCGCTCGGAAACGGTCCAGCTCCGGGCCTGACGCCTGACACAGAGCCGTCGTCCGTGCCAGGGACTTCCAGTACGCCGGGACAGCACAATTCGCGGGGCAGAAGGGATCTGACTCGGTTTGAGTTCCCCATACATCCCTCAGGGTGAGGTGCAGGTGGTGCAGCTCCTCGTGTCGCCGGTGCACCGGTACTCCGGACGGCCCGCCCAGGGGCCGTCAGCGGACCCGGCCGGCGGGCTGGTGCAGCAGGTCCATGTACGCCGTCACCTTGGAATCGTCGGCGACCGGTACTTCGCCCAGCCGGCTCACCGGGACGCGGCCGTGACCATCATGGCGGAAGAGAACCTGCCCACAAGCATCGATCCCGCTGTCGGCCTCCGACAGACGCGACGGAACATCCTGCTTCGAGGCGTCGACATCGACGCCTACGTCGATTGGACCGTGGAGCTCGACACCGGCGACGGCCCCATCGCGTTCACCGTCAACCGCGCCGCACGGCCCTGCGCGTGGATGGACGCTGTCATCGGACCCGGGGCGCAGCGCGCGCTGCGCGGCAAGGGCGGCGTACGGTGCACGCCGCTGTCGGACGGCGTGCTCAGTGTCGGCAGGGCGAGCTTCCGCGTGGTCGGGCCGCGCGAACGACGCTGATCCTCCCGTCTCACCTCGCGATCTTGTCGCGGACCCGGCTGAGAACAGGTACGGCCACGTGATCATCGGGAGTTGCGCGGACTCCTGAAGGCCGTGCGGTGCCCGCAGGCTACAACGAGACCTTGCCCGCCGGCGGGCGATGTCCGACCAGTCATGGGGCGGGCCGCACGCGGCCCGGGCCGATGCACCGCCTGCCGTGCTACGCACGCTGGGACGCCGACGCTGTCCACGACGACCTGCGCGCCCACGCCGCACGGCCGTACTCCAGTCCGCGCCGATACCGCCGCCGGCCGCCTGCCCGCCACGGCCTGGCACCGTCAGGGTGCGGGAAACGGCGCGGAAGGCCCGCGATACCACGACTGGGCCCGGATCCATATCGGTACCAGCAGCCATCACACCTGCTCAGCCGACGCAACCGGTCCACGGCGAACTCGCCTTCTGCCTGTGCTGGTCGCCTACCGAAGTGCCCCTCGATGAACCAGGCCGGGCTGTCCCGGGGCAGCCCGGGGCAAGGGACGGCGCGGCAGCCCGAGCAGATGCGGAACCCCCGGGCAGGCGCCCCGGGCCTGGCACCTGCAGACGCCGGGTAAGGAGTCCGCCACCGAGGCAGCTAACGGTGAACCAGCCGGCGGTTCGACGCCGCAGAGTCGAGGCCCCTGTCTGTCTGCCGCAACCTGGCGAAGGGGCGGGCCTCGCCCGTCTGGGCGTTCTCGTGTCGGACGGTCTTTGGTCAATGCCTACTTCACAGAAAGGGGAACACAACGTGGTACCAGCAAGGGGGTATGCCGTGTTGGCGGGCGGATGCTTCTGGGGCATGCAGGAGCTGTTCCGCTGGCTCCCGGGTGTCGTGGGCACCCGTGTCGGCTACACCGGCGGCGAGGTGGTGGAACCGACGTACCGAAACCACGGCAACCATGCGGAGGCGGTGGAGGTCACCTACGACCCGTCCTGGACGGACTACCGCAGCATCCTCGAGTTCTTCTTCCAGGTCCACGACCCCACCACGTTGAACCGGCAGGACAACGACATCGGCTTGCCCTTCAGGTCCGCCATCTTCTACCTGGACGAGGAACAGCGACGCATCGCCGAGGCAGTGATCACGGACTGCGACGCGTCTGGATTATGGCCGGGGAAGCTGGTTACCGAGGTCGTCCCGTCCGGCACGTTCTGGGAGGCGGAACCTGAGCACCAGAACTACCTCCAGCGCCATCCGGATGCGCCCATGAGCCAGTACATCCGACAAGAGTGGAACCTGCCGCGAGGACCGGCCTGACCTCCCCGCACCTGCCGCGGCATGTCATAGCAGGCGCGGAGGGGTCAGGCTGACGCGCCCTTTCACGCGATCCACGGTGACCCCGAATCGGCACCGGGGGTACGAAGCGCGGCCCAGGTGTTGATGCGGGCGGCCGGAAGGGACGACCGCATGGGCGCCGGCATCACCCGGTAGGCCCTCGGTCATCGGCGGATGACGGCCAGCACCTCGTCCCGCACCAGGGCCAGTGTGTCCGTGTCTGCCGCTTCCACATTGAGCCGCAGCAGCGGTTCGGTGTTGGAGGGGCGCAGGTTGAACCACCAGGCAGGGGTGGAGACGGTCAGGCCGTCGAGTTCGTCGACGGTGGTCTCGGCGTGTGCGGTGAAGTGAGCGCGTACGGCAGCGACGGCGGTGTCGGGGTCGGGAACCGTGCTGTTGATCTCTCCTGATGCCGCATAGCGCTGGTAGCGCTCGACCAGGCGGGACAGGGGCTCCGGCTGTGAACCGAGGGCGGCGACGACGTGGAGGGCGGCGAGCATGCCGGTGTCCGCGTTGTAGAAGTCGCGGAAGTAGTAGTGCGCCGAGTGCTCGCCGCCGAAGACCGCATTCGTGCGAGTCATCTCGGCTTTGATGAATGAGTGGCCCACCCGCGTGCGGACCGGGGTGCCGCCGAGCTCGCGGACCACCTCGGGCACGGTCCGTGAAGTGATCAGGTTGTGCAGCACGACGCTTCCCGGGTGTTCGGCCAGCAGCCGGGCGGCGATCAGGGCAGCGATGGCGGACGGGGCCACGGCTTCGCCGCGCTCGTCGACCACGAAACAGCGGTCGGCGTCGCCGTCGAAGGCCAGACCCAGGTCGGCCTGCGTCTCACGCACTGCGCGCTGCAGGTCGACGATGTTGGCGGGGTCGAGCGGGTTGGCCTCGTGGTGGGGGAAGGTTCCGTCGAGTTCGAAGTAAAGCGGGACGATCTTCACCGGCACGTCATGGAAGACGGCCGGCACGGTCAGTGCGCTCATGCCGTTGCCGGCGTCCACCACGATGCGGAGCGGGCGCACGGCGTGGACGTCGACCAGGTTCAGCAGGTGGGCCGCGTACTCCTTCAGCATGTCGAGCCGGGTGATCGAGCCCGCGGGGCGGGGCGGGGCGGGCAGTGGTTCGCCGGACGCCCAGCGTTCGACGAGCGTGCGGATGGCGCGCAGCCCGGTGTCCTGGCCGATCGGTGCCGCACCGGCCCGGCACATCTTGATGCCGTTGTAGCGGGCAGGGTTGTGGCTGGCGGTGAACATGGCGCCGGGCAGGTGCAGGGCACCGCTGGCGAAGTACAGCTCGTCCGTGGAGCACAAGCCGATCTCGGTGACGTCGGCGCCCTGTTCGGTGGCGCCCCGCGCGAAGGCGTGGGCCAGGGCGGGCGAGCTGGCCCGCATGTCGTGGCCGGTGACGATGGCGTCGGCGCCGGTCGTCTCGACGAAGGCGGCGCCGAACAGCCGGGCGAGCTCCTCGTCGAGCTGGTCCGGGACGAGGCCGCGGACGTCGTAGGCCTTCACCACGGCGGACAGGTCGACACCTGGTCTGTCGTTCACTGGATTTCTCCAAGGAGGATGCCTCGGCCTTCAGGCCGGGGACGGATCGGATTCCTGCGGATCAGGGCAGGCGCCGGACGCAGGATGTGGGGGCCGCCCGCTTACGCCTTCCGGCTTCGCGTCGTCCGCTGGCCTCCGCATGGCGCTGGATGCGCAGTGGGCGCGCTGCCGCTGGATCTGAAACGCCTGCGTTGCTGGGTCCGAAGCCGCACATCTCTGCACCAAGGCGACCGGCGAGAAGGTGACGTGCGGTCCGGCCCGGCCCGACAGGACCGAGGGCGTAAGACCACCTGGGCCGCCGGCCCATGCGGCGGCCTGAGCCGTAGATCTCCGTGCAGCCGTGGACGGTGAGCAGTCCTCTCCCTTCCGGGAGGGGAGCAGTCAATGCGGGTACTCCTCGCAGGTCAACCAGATGGCGGTGTCCTGGGGGACGTCGCGACCGTCGAGCGGTGCGCTGGACAGCAGTACTCGGGCGCCATCGTCCAGCGGGACGGGGCGCGGCCCGAAGTTGACCAGGCAGCGCAGCCGGGGCGATCGGTCGAAGGCGAACCACTCGCCGTTCGCCGGGCCCTGGACGCGCAACGCCGTGTCCGGGGCGGGATGGTCGTGACGCAGGCGCAGTGCGGCCTGGTACAGCGCGAGCATGGAGTGCTCGTCGTCCTGCTGCGCCGCGACGGTGAGTTCGGCCCAGTCGGTGGGCTGCGGGAACCAGCAGGCATCGGGCGTGGCCACGCTGAAGCCGTACGGAGGGGCGGTGCCGGACCAGGGGAGCGGCACCCGGCAGCCGTCGCGTCCGCGGTGGCGGTGCTCGGAGCGTTCCCACAAGGGGTCGCGGATCCGGTCGTCGGGGATGCGGGCCTGCGGCAGGGCCAGTTCCTCACCCTGGTACACGTAGGCCGCGCCGGGCAGGGCCAGCATGAGCAGGGCCGCCGCACGGGCGCGCCGCTCACCGAGTCGGCCGCCTCCGTAGCGGGTGACGGGACGGATCGCGTCATGGCTGGAGAGGACCCAGGTGACGGGAGCACCCACCGCCCGCATGGCGTGGGCCGACTGCTCGACCACCTCGCGCATCGCCGGTCCGTCCCAAGGGCATTCCAGGAGAGCGAAGTTGAACGTCTGCTGCATCTCGCCAGGGGCGACGTAGCGGGCCAGCCGCTCGCGGTCGAAGATGCCCGCCTCGGCCACCAGGACGCGTTCGGGCGGGGCCACCGCCCCTGCGGGGGCCGGATGTCGGTCCAGCAGAGTTCGCCAGTTCCTGAAGAGCGGGTGCAGTTCCTCCTGGTCGTAGTAGGGCATCAAGTGGTTGCGGTGGACGTCCTGGTGCTGGCCGGGACCGGCATCGGGCAGTCCTTCGGCCTTGAACAGGGTGTGGGCCACGTCGACGCGGAAACCGTCGACCCCGCGGTCCAGCCAGTGCCGGAGGATCCGCTCGAACTCGGCGACCACCTGGGGATGGCGCCAGTTGAGGTCGGGCTGCTGGGGCGCGTGCAGGTGCAGATACCACTGCCCTGGGAGCCCGTCCGCCTCGTCGATGCGGGTCCAGGCGGGGCCGCCGAATGCGGACTGCCAGTCGTTGGGCGGCAGCTCGCCCTTTTCGCCGCTGCCGTCCCGGAAAATGTACCGCTGCCTGGCCGGGGAGCCGGGCGCGGCGGCAAGCGCTTCGAGGAACCAGGGATGCTGGTGGGAGGTGTGGTTGGGGACCACGTCCACAAGGACCTTGATCCCGAGGGCGTGTGCCTTGGCCACCAGGGCGTCGAAGTCGGCTGGTGTGCCGAGGTCTGCCGCGACGCCGGTGTGGTCGGCGATGTCGTAACCGCCGTCCGCCAGCGGCGAGGGGTAGAAGGGGGTGATCCACACCGCGTCGACGCCCAGACGCGCCAGGTGGTCCAGGCGGGCGGTCGCTCCGGGCAGATCCCCGGTGCCGTCGCCGTTGCCGTCCGCGAAGGCGCGCGGGTGGATCTCGTAGCAGACCGCCTCCCGCCACCATGGGACGGGACCGGTAGGTCCGGGCACCGCCGTCATCGGGTGCCTCCGGCCAGAACGGGGGTGGTGAGGGACATGGTGTGGCCGCTTCGCGCGGATCGGGTCGCCGCCCGGGCCACGGCCACCGCGGTCAGCCCGGCCGTGGCGTCGGCCTGCGGAGTGCCGCCGTGCACCGCGCAGTGCAGGAGGTCGGTCATGGCCGCCCGCACGCTCTCGGCGTACACGTGCTGTTTGCGGCCCTCACCGCCCAGGTCCACGACGCAGTCGGCCCGGTGCGGGACGCTGCGCGTCACACCCCGGCCGCGAGCGGGCCGGGCGGGGCCGGCGTCGCGTGTCACGGAGACCGTGATGCGCTCCTCGCCGTGCGGCCGCAGCCCGGGAACCGCGAGCAGCTCGCCGGCCCGCGCGGGCAGTGCCTCCCAGCGGGCCGCGCCCGCCTCGTCGGTCCACGCGGTGATCGTGGCGTACGTCGGGATCCAGCCGGTGACGCGGGCCTCGGCGAAGCCGTAGTCGAGCCGCATCAGCTGACGCTCGGCGCGGTGGGCGTGGGTGAAGGAGTGGGTGTGGGTGGCGACCGCGCCGCCGGGGTGGACGGCGGTGGCCACCACGATGTCCACCGGTCCGCCCTCCCGCCGCACCTCGGTGCCCTGCACCCGGAGCGGGTCGCTGCCCATCAGGACGCTGGCGGCGTCGAAGAAGTGGACGCCGTGCTCGACGTGGATGCCGCCGCTGTGCGCCGGGTCCCAGAACCAGTGGTCCGGGCCGAGGTCCTCGTCGGAGGCGTCGTTCTCGAAGGCGAACCGCCGCAGTCCGTCCAGGAGTTGCTCCTGTCCGAGCCGCTTCAGCAGGCGCAGGACCGGGTTGTAGCGCAGCACGTGGTCGACCACGAACACACCGTGCGAGCGGTGGCTCTCCGCCGCGACGCGCGCGGCGTCCTCGACCGTGAGCGCCATGGGCTTCTCGCAGAAGACGTGCTTGCCCGCCCGGAGGGCGGTCACCGCGGCGTCCGCATGCGCGGCCGGCGGGGTGGCCAGGACGACCACGTCGACGTCCGCCAGCGCGGCCACGTCCTCCACGCTCGTGTGGACGGCCGCGCCGTACCGGCCGGCGAGCGCCTGCGCTCGCCGCCGGTCGGCGTCGGCGCACGCGGCGACGCGGACACCGGGCAGGTCGTGTATCGCGTCCAGCACGAACGTGCCGAAGGCTCCGCAGCCGACCAGCGCGACGGCGTGCCCGATGGGTGCGGGGATCATGCGGACCGGTCCAGCCGGGCCACGCCGATGTGCGCGTCGGCCATGCCGTAGAAGACGTAGCGCACGCCGTCGATCTCCTCGATCGCGGTCGGGAAGACCACGTTGGGCACGGTGCCGGAACGCTCCTCCTCGGTCTCAGGAGCCATCAGCGGCTCGGAGGTGCGGGCGACGACGCGGCTGGGATCGGCGGGATCGAGGATCATCGCGCCGGCGGCGTAGTTGACCGTCTGCGCCTGTGCGAAGGGGTCCCCGATGGTGCCGGAGACGCCGTGGTGGATCAGCAGCCACCCCTCGTCGACCCGGATCGGAGCCGGCCCGGCGCCGATCTTGAGCTCTTCCCAGGAGTACTCGGATGGGGCGACCAGCCGGTGGTGGCGCGGCCGGGTCAGGGCGCTCAGGTCCTGCTTGACCTCGTCGACGGGTACGTACGAGATCCAGATGCCGGGGCGCTCGTCGCTCACCCCGGCGGGCAGGTGCACGCCCTCGCCGGGACGGAACCAGCCGAGGTCCCACATCGGGCGGTGCAGCATGGCGTAGTACATCGCGCCGTCCGGGCCCGGCACGGGCTCGGGGAAGTGCACGACGTCCTTGTTGGGGAAGAGGTTGAGGTCGGTGTCCAGGTCGGGTTGGTACGCGAACTGGAGGGGGCCGAGGCGTTCCCAGCCGACCAGGTCCCTTGAGACAGCGAGGGCGGGCTTGGGGCCGAGCGGCCCGTAGGCCACGTACGACATGACGTACAGGCCCAGATCCTCGATCCAGGTGGTGCGGGGGTCCTCCACACCGGCGTTGTTCTTGCCGCGCTCCCAGCCGGCGTCGGGCGCGAGGACCACGCCACGGCGCTCGACGCCGGTGGGCACACCGTTGTCCAGGACGACCTCGGCGAGGCCGACGCGGGAGACGTTGCCCTCGGAGACGAGCCGGGGCAGCAGATGCAGCCTGCCGTCGGGGGTGCGGCCGGAGGCCGGGTTGAGCACGCCCTCGACTTCGTTGGCCTCGCCGGGCAGCGGAGACATCACGACGCCGACCCGGGTCAGGGTGTAGGGGACAGGGGCGGTGGTGCTGTGGGACACGAAGTTCAGCCCTTCGTTGCCGAGTCGATGTCGGTGGAGTTGAAACGGCTCTGGAAGACGAGGTAGAGGGCGACCGCCGGTGCGGCCAGGACGCAGGCCCCGGCGAGAATGGCGCCGAAGGGGTTGGCGGCGGCGGAGGCGACGGTGCTGATGTAGTTGGCCAGCGAGACGGCCAGAGGCTGCATGTCCTGCCGCTTGGTCACCAGAAACGGCCAGAGGAACTCGTTCCAGGGCCCGGTGAAGCTGAGCAGCACGACCGACATCAGGGCCGGTTTGCACAGCGGCAGCGCGATGCGGAACAGGATCTGCAGCTCACCTGCGCCGTCGATGCGGGCGGCCTCGAACATGGCGGCCGGCAGTTGCAGGAAGAACTGCCGGAAGATGAACACGGCACTGGTGTTGATCGCGAACGGCAGGATCATGCCGAGGTAGGAGTCGGCGAGACCGTAGTCGCGGACGATCAGCACGTACAGCGGGATCAGCAGCAGCTGGAACGGCACGACCTGGACCAGCAGAACCAGGGCGAACGTCGAGCCACGGCCGCGGAAGTGCAGCCGGGCCAGTGCGTAGCCCGCGAGCAGGCCGAACACGGTGGTGCAGATGATCACGCCGCCGGTGAAGATGCCGGAGTTCACCAGCGACCTGCCGAGCGAGATCGCCGAGTCGATCGCCGCGTAATTGTGCAGGCTCAGGTTGGACGGGTCCGGGAACGCCCCGGCGGGGCTGGAGTCGGGCTCCTTCTGAAGGGAGCCGATGATCATGTAGTAGAAGGGGAAGAGGAAGGCAAACGCGCCGATGAGCAGCGCGATGCGGGATCCGGTCGACCGGGTGCGGGGCCGCGGAGCGTGCTCGGTGGTGCGGTGCTCGCCGGTGGCCAGGGCTGCGACGTCGGTGGCCATCTCAGTCCCTCTCCACGAAGCGTCGGTAGACGAGCGAGATGGCGGTGATCAGTACGACGAGGATCACGCCGATGGCCGCCGCCTCGTCCGGGTGGCCCTGCTGCAGACCCCGCTGGTACATCAGCAGTACGGGCGAGGTCGTCGCGCCGTCGGGACCACCGCCGCTGGTGAGCAGGTAGGGCTCGGTGAAGAGGTTGGCGCCGGTGATGGTGGCCAGGATCAGAACCAGGAGGGTGGCCGGCCGGACCGCGGGGACCGTGATGGAGCGGAAGATGCGCAGCCGTCCGGCGCCGTCGATGGCCGCCGACTCGTACAGCTCCTGGGGCACGTTCTGCAACGCCGACAGATACAGCACCACGAAGAAACCCAGTTGTTTCCAGGCCACGAAGACGGCCACGACCGGCATGGCGAGGTGGGAGTTGACCAGCCAGGACGGATCCGGCGCCAGCGGGCCGAGCGCATGGTTGACCAGGCCGTCGCTGTTGAACAGGAACAGCCACACACCGACGACCGCGACGCTGGCCGTGATGTAGGGGATGTAGTAGGCGGTGCGGAAGAAGGACCGGAAGGGCAGCTTCTTGTTCAGCGCGTCGGCCAGGACCAGGGAGCCGACGGCGGTCAGCGGCACGTTGATGACCAGGAAGACGGCGATGTTGAGGAACGAACGCCAGACGTCGGGGTCGGTGAGTACCGTCGTGTAGTTGTCCAGGCCCACGAAGGGCCGGTCCACCTGGACGCCGGGGGCCGTGAAGAAGTAGTCGTGGAACGACATCCACACGGCGAAGCCGAGGGGATACACAAAGATCGCGGCGAGGTAGAGCAGGTACGGGGAGACGAACAGCATGCCGATGGGCTGATGGCCGCCCAGCCGAAACCGCCACCGCTGCCGGGGTGCCGGCGCCTTCGGCGTGGTCCTGGCGGCAGGTCGGGGCCAGTGGACGTCAGAAGTGCTGGAGGACATGGCGGGTACTCACTGGCCCTGTGCGAGCTTGTCCACCTTGGCCGCGGCGTCCTTGAGGGCCGCGGCGAGGTCACCCTTGCCGAAGATGACGGCCTTGGTGTACGCATCGCGGAACGTCTGCCAGACTTCCACGGAGTTGGGCACGTTGGGTGCCTCGATGGTGTGCTCCGCCTGCTGCGCGAACACCTGGTAGTCCTTGTGCGAAGCGAAGTAGGACGGATAGGCGCTCGCCAGATCGGCGCGCATGGGCATCTGCCCGGTCGCCTCCAGCAGCTTGCCGTCCTGCTCCTTGCTGGTGGCGAACTTCATGACGTTCCAGGCCGTCCCGCGGTTCTTGCAGGAGGTGTACATGCCGATGGACTTCTCGTCGCTGAAGGTGCCCTTGCCGGCGGCGCCGTCGGCGGTGGGGACCGGTACGGCGCCCCACTTGACCTTGTCGCCGTAGACGGAGATCGCCCAGGGTCCGACGGTGGCCATGGCTGCCTTGCCGTCGGCGAAGGCGTCGCCGTTGTACTTCTCGTTCGGCGCCAGGCCCTCGGCATACATGGTCTTCCACAGCTGGGCCGCCCTGATGCCGTCGGCCGAGGCGAACTGCGCCTTGCCGTCCTCGACCAGCTGCTTGCCGGACTGCGCCGTGAACATCGGGTAGTAGTCGAACCAGGACTGGTAGAACTCCGAGGACGGAGCCGGCCAGATCGCGGCCTTGGCGGCCTTGGCCGCGACCAGCTTGCGCGAGGTGTCGAGGAAGTCCTGGTAGCTGGAGAGCTTGGGGTGCTCCGGGTCCAGTCCGGCCTTCTTGAACAGCTCCTTGTTGTAGAAGATCATCACCGGGTTGCTCTTCCACGGCATCTGGTAGTACTTGCCGTCCGGCGACGCGTACTGCGACAGCCTGCCGCCGACACGCTCCTGCAGGTACTTCTTGCCGTCGGGGAAGTCGTCGAGCGGAACGAGGCCGCCCTGCTTCTGGAACCCGGGCACGGCGGCCGGCGCGGTGTTGAGGATCAGGCAGGGCGCGTTACCGGCGGTGATCGCCGCGCCGATGACCTCTTCGGAGCTCTTGCCCGCGGGGATCTCCTGGGCGGTGATCTTCTCCTTGGGGTGGGCGGCGTTCCACTGCGCCACCATCTTCTTGCCCCACGCGACTTCCTGCGCGTTGTTGGAGTACCAGATCGTGATCGGGCCGTGGGAGTCGTCGGAGACGCCGGAGTCGGATCCGCCGCTGCCGCACGCACTGAGCGTCAGGGCGGCCACCGGCAGCAGGGCGAAAAGGGCCTTCTTCATTGGAGGTTCCGTTTCTTGCTGGGGAATCGCTTGCGGTACGGCTCGGCCGGTACGTGCCTGCCCGGCACCGTCCGTCCCGGGGGTGCGGGGCGCACCGGCACGCCGCGGGTCTCAGCGGACCGGCGCAGGGCCGGTGGAGGCTCGCACCACGAGGGCGGCGGGCTCCAGCTCCACGTCGGCGGTGGTGCCGGTCTCGATCAGTTCCACCAGT
Organism: Streptomyces sp. MK7; assembly: GCF_032658145.1. NCBI lineage: Bacteria > Bacillati > Actinomycetota > Actinomycetes > Kitasatosporales > Streptomycetaceae > Streptomyces > Streptomyces sp. MK7. The sequence continues at coordinate 43,158 of NZ_JAVACL010000041.1, read as the reverse complement.
GCCTGGGCGGACGCCCGGCCCCAGGAGACGGGGTTGGCGCGGCAGGTGGTCAGCGGGGGGCTGGTGTAGGAGGCGAGCGGTACGTCGTCGAAGCCGACCACCGACAGGTCTTCAGGCAGGCGCAGTCCGGCGTCCTGGGCGACCGCCATCCCGGCCGTGGCCGAGAGGTCGTTGCCGTAGACGATGGCCGTCGGCGGCGTCGGCCGGTCGAGCAGCATCCGGGTGGCCCGCGCTCCGCCCTCGGCGGAGAAGCCGCCCGGCAGTGACGTCCCCTGGGGCAGGCCGGCTTCGGCGAGGGCGTCGCTCCAGGCCTGGCGGCGCCGCCGGGCGTGCACGAACTCCTCGGGACCGGCTACGTAGGCGATGTCGCGATGCCCGAGGCCGGCGAGGTGGTGTACGGCCTCGCGGACGGCGGGACGGTCGTCGAGGTTGACCGTCGGCAGACCCGTGCCGGCGCCCGCCCCCACGGCCACGGCCGGGAGGCCCAGTTCGGCGACCAGCGCCGGACGTGAGTCGCCGGTGCGCAGGTCGGTGAGGAGCACGCCGTCCACGCGGCGGTCGGCGGCGAGCCTGCGGTAGGTGTCCACTTCGTTTCCGGGACGGCTCATCTGCAGCATCAGACCGTCGCCGGTCTCCGATATGACCGTCTCGATGCCCGCCATGAAGGCGGGAAAGAATGGGTCGGTGCCGATGAGCTCGGGCTCACGTGTCAGGACCAGTCCGACCGCGCGGGCTCGGCCCGTGGACAGCGCACGGGCGCTGGAGCTCGGTGTCCACCCCAGCTCCTCGGCCGCGGACCGGACGCGCTGCTGGGTGTCCGCGGCCACGCCGGGACGGTTGTTGAGGACGAAGGAAACGGTCGCACGGGAGACCCCGGCCAGTTTCGCCACGTCGGCGATCGTGGGACGTCGCGCCATGCGTGCACCGCTTCCTTCTGAGCAGCCGTGCGGTCCCCCCAGGGCGGCTGAGCAGGCCGGACACCCCGCGACCGCATTTTCCGGGCACCGGCGAGGAGGCCGGGACCGGGTGCGGAGCGCGGTGCCGTGCGGGGCACCGAGCCGGCTTTTAAACCGGTTTGAATGGACGATCCGTAGCCTGCGGGTTGGAGTTGCGGAAAGTCAATAGCTCGAAAGAGAGTGCCTTGATTGGCATACATTCCTCCGAGATGGTCATTATGTTCCGTCTGGGCGCAGGTGAGCCGAGGAGGGCACGGCCTTCTGTTTGAGCGCCGATCCCCGCTTCAAACGGCTGTTCTGCCAGGCGTGGTCCGCTCAGGACGCCTTCCGTACGGTGACTGGAGCAGACGGCGCCCCCAAAAGCGTGCAAGACGTACGTGTGCGGGATGGTGACGGCAGCATGCTGGGCCGTCCATGGAGGCGTAGCCGGCTGGATCGGGGCAACGGTCCGGTTCTCTGGACGGATGCGAGCAATGTGGCAGCCCTCCCCTCATCACCGCGTGGGACAATTCTTACCGGGCGCGGGGACAACTCCAGTCCGCGTTGGGGCGTTCGCTCGTCGTACCTCGACGGAAAGCGCGACCGAGTCGAGACACTGTGTCCGCTACCGAGAGGGCGCTGACGATGGCTACGTATGTGCTGATTCCCGGTGCCGCGTCCGGCCCGTGGTACTGGCATCTGCTGGAGGCCGAGTTGCGCGGGCGGGGCCATGACGTGGTGGCGGTGGACCTGCCGTGCGACGACGACTCGGCCGGGCCGGCCGAGTACGCCGACACCGTGGTCGACGCCATCGGCGATCGCGGCGACCTGATCTTGGTGGCCCATTCCTTCGGCGGCTTCACCGCCCCCCTGGTGTGTGACCGGGTGCCAGTCGATTTGCTGGTGATGCTGCAGGCGCAGATCCCGGCGCCGGGTGAGAGCCCAGGCCAGTGGTGGGCCAACACCGGCTACGAGCAGGCCAGGCGCGAACAGGACGAACGCGACGGCAGGGACCCTGACGACGACACCGCCCTGTTCCATCACGACACCCCGTCGGTACTCGTCGCCGAGGCCAGGAAGCGCACGCGCACGCAGTCGGCGACTCCGTTCATGAAGCCATGGCCACTGGCCGCGTGGCCGGACGTGCCAACGAAGTTCCTTCTGTCTCGGGACGACCGTTTCTTCCCCGCCGAGTACATGCGCCGGATCGTGCGGGAGCGCCTTGGCATCACACCGGACGAGCTGCCGGGCGACCACTGCCCCATGCTCGGCCACCCCACAGAACTGGCCGATCACCTGGAGGCATACCGGACCGAGGCGTAACAGCCGCTGGGTTCCACGCTCGCGTTCCACGTCGGCGTCGAGCCGCCGCACGCCACCTTCCCCTGTGTTCCGTCATCTCGGCATCCAGGGCCCGCTCGAGCACGGCCCGGGCGACCGCGGTCTGGTGGGCGCGTGACGTCGCGTCTTGCGACGGTGCCCCCGGTTACGGGGGAGGCGAGCAGCGTCCACTGGTCGATGGAGCCGGGGGGGAGTTACTTGGAAATGTCAATGCCGTATTCCCGGATTTTGCGGTAGATGGTGGCGCGGGATACGCCGAGTGCTCGGGCCGCCTTGTTCTTGTTGCCGCCGGCCTCGATGAGGCTGCGCACCATCGCGTCACGTTCGAGGGATTCCAGGGGTGTGAGCACACGGCGGGCCACGGCCTGGCACTCGGGAGGCAGGTCGCTGGGCTGGACCACGCCCGATCGGCGGCGTTGCGCCACGCTGCTCAGGACCTGCTGCAGTTGGGCGACGTTTCCGGGCCAGGTGTGACGCATCAGCAGCTGCAGGGCCGCGCGGGAGACGGTCAGCCCTGAGGTCGAGTCGATTTTGGCGAGCAGAAAGGGGACGAGTTCGTTCAGGTCGTCGGTGTGATGGCGCAGTGGGGGCACCTCCACCGATGCGGGGAAGAGCCGCAGCACGTCGTCCAGGCCATTGTCGCCGGTGATCGGGTGGTGAGTGGCCGCCACCCACCATTGCCGCCCGGTCTGGTCGGCCAGGCGGCGATGCTGGTGCAGGAGGGTGGCGAAGGCATGGCCGAGGCCGGTGGACAGGCGGTCGATGTGCTGGAGGACCAGGGTGCCGCCGCTGCCTTGCTCCAGTTCCTGCTTCAGGCGGGCGAGGAGGTCCCTTTCGCCGGGGGTCCCGGAGAGGTCCAGGACGTGGAAGCTGCCGGACGGATCGTGGTGGCGGTGCACGGCCCGCAGCAGGGCGAGTTTGCCGGTGCCTGCCTCGCCCTTGAGGGTGATCCACTCGTTCTTCCGGTAGTGGGCGCAGGCAAGTTCACAGGTGCGCCGCCAGGCGGGGGACGAGCCCGCGAGGCCGGGCAGTACGGGCTGGACCGACACAGTGCCGGGCGGCGATGCAGGCCCGGTGAGGCGGACCCTGACCACCCCTCCGGCAGGGCCGGAGGCGGTGTGCACAGGGGCACAGAACATCCGCGCTCTTTCCCCGCCGGGGAGAGCCACGTCGATCGTGACACGCTTGCTGCCCAGCATCGCCTCGGCCGCGGTGGTGAGCAGCGCGGCCTGGTCGGAGGCGCTGAGGACCTTGCGGGCGTGGTCGTTCAGCATGACCACGTCGTTGTTGAGCGCGAACACGATGCCGCCGCTGTGCTGACAGGCCCGCAAGTACTCCTGGAACAGGGCGAATTCCCGCAACCCGGTCAAAGTGGTGAGCTCTTGCTCGATCTGCTGGGCGGTGGTCTTGGCCAGTGCCAGCAGCAAGGGGGAGGCGTCATGGCTCCAGCAGGTCAGGTCGAACACCCCGAGGAGACGGCCGGAGACCGGGTGGCGCACCGGTACCCCGGCACAGCTGAGATCCTCCAGGTCCTCGGCGTAGTGCTCGGGTCCGAACACGCCGGTGGCCTGGCCGCCCTCCAGGGCCGTGCCGATGCCGTTGGTGCCCACGAACCGTTCCGCGTAGGAGAAGCCGGGAGCGAGTTGAACCTGGTCCAGGCGCTGTTCGAGCCGGCTGTCGGTGGTGCGCCGGTCCAGCACCGTGCCGGAGGGATCGGTGAGGATGAGACTGACCGGTTCGTCGCTCATCTGCTCCCGCAGTCGTTGCAGGATCGGGCCGGCCCCGCGGACCAGAGGCGTGTCGAGGTTGGGGTCCTTCACATACGGCAGGCGCAGGTGGTCGGCGGTGATCTTCCAGGTTCGCGACCGCCACCAGGAGGCCGCGATGGTCTGGCGCACATGGTCGGTGTCCACGGTTCCGGCGCTCAGGAACCGCTCGCGTGCCGCCGCGAGTTCTCGGGCGTCACGCAACCTGTGGCGGGCCCCGCCGACTGCCTGCTCGCTGCCCTCACGCCGGTCGCTGGTCATCGTCACTGGCCCTCCTCGGTGGGTGCCGTGCGGGAGAAGCCGTTCGACGGCCCTGGCGGACGGAAGAGGAACCGCGCGGCGGGAGGAGGAGAGGAGTACCGGGTGCCCGGCGCCGCCGGATGCGCCCCGGGCGCGGGGGCCCGGCTCCCTCGATCGTGGGCCACGGGGCATGGCCGTCCGTTCCGCCCGAAGAGATGCGGCGGGTGAATGCGATAATTCCCGGAATTCCTCACCAGTAGCAGATCTGCGGCGTAGACCAAGGCCACCAGAGCCCCTTTTTACTTCGAGCGTACCCGGAGCGTGACGGGTGCATTGCGAGCATGTAACCAGCCACGGCCTGGCAGGGGAAGGACGCCGGTCGGCGGTTGTCACATTTTGAGACTCCACGCACGGGCCGGATGCGCTGTGATGCTCACACCAGGACGCATCGCCGGGCCCTGCGCCCGCAGGGCTGTCTCGGCGACACGCGGGCGGCCGGAGCGGCGGAGGCGTAGTCGTGGGCGCCATGCCGTGCAGCCGCCCTTCCCCAGGAGGCATTCGTGAGCCGACAAAGTCTCAGCAAGGCGCACAAGAAGATCACCGAACTCTCGTGGGAGCCGACCTTCGCCACCCCGGCGAAGCGGTTCGGAACCGACTACAAGTTCGACAAGGCCCCGAAGAAGGACCCGCTCAAGCAGATCCTGCGCTCCTACTTCCCGATGGAGGAGGAGAAGGACAACCGCGTCTACGGCGCGATGGACGGCGCCATCCGCGGCAACATGTTCCGGCAGGTGCAGGAACGGTGGATGGAGTGGCAGAAGCTGTTCCTGTCGATCATCCCGTTCCCGGAGATCTCCGCGGCCAGGGCCATGCCGATGGCGATCGACGCGGTGCCCAACCCTGAGGTCCACAACGGGCTCGCGGTGCAGATGATCGACGAGGTGCGGCACTCGACGATCCAGATGAACCTCAAGCGCCTGTACATGAACCACTACATCGACCCGGCCGGGTTCGACATCACCGAGAAGGCCTTCGCGAACAACTACGCGGGCACGATCGGCCGGCAGTTCGGCGAGGGGTTCATCACCGGTGACGCGATCACCGCGGCCAACATCTACCTCACGGTCGTCGCCGAGACCGCGTTCACCAACACCCTGTTCGTGGCCATGCCCTCGGAGGCCGCGGCCAACGGCGACTACCTGCTGCCCACCGTGTTCCACTCGGTGCAGTCCGACGAGTCCCGGCACATCTCCAACGGCTACTCCATCCTGCTGATGGCACTGGCCGACGAAGAGAACCGCAAGCTGCTCGAGCGGGACCTGCGCTACGCGTGGTGGAACAACCACTGCGTCGTGGATGCCGCGATCGGCACCTTCATCGAGTACGGGAGCAAGGACCGCCGCAAGGACCGGGACAGCTACGCGGAGATGTGGCGTCGGTGGATCTACGACGACTACTACCGCAGCTACCTGATCCCGCTGGAGAAGTACGGTCTGGTCATCCCTCACGACCTGGTCGAGGAGTCGTGGAACCGGATCTACAACAAGCACTACGTGCACCGCGTCGCCCAGTTCTTCGCCACCGGATGGCCGGTCAACTACTGGCGCATCGACCCGATGACCGACCAGGACTTCGAGTGGTTCGAGGAGAAGTACCCCGGCTGGTACAACCAGTTCGGCCGCTGGTGGGAGGAGTACAACCGGCTGCGCTACCCGGGCCGCAACAAGCCGATCGCCTTCGAGAACGTCGGCTACGAATACCCGCACCGGTGCTGGACCTGCATGGTGCCCTGCCTGGTCCGCGACGACATGGTGGTCGACCAGGTCGACGGCCAGTGGCGGACGTACTGCTCGGACACCTGCCACTGGACCGACAAGGTGGCCTTCCGCCCCGAGTACGAGGGCCGGCCGACCCCGAACATGGGCCGGCTGACCGGCAAGCGCGAATGGGAGACGCTGTACCACGGCCGGGACCTGGCCGACATCATCTCCGACCTCGGGTACGTCCGCGACGACGGCAGGACCCTCATCCCGCAGCCGCACCTGGACCTGGACGACCCGAAGAAGCTGTGGACCCTCGACGACGTGCGCGGCATCGCGTTCAACAGTCCCAACGTACTGCTGAACGAGATGTCCGACGCCGAACGTGAGGCACACGTCGCGGCGTACAAGGCGAACCCGAACGTCACTCCGGCGGCCTGACGGCCCTTCCAGACCGGCTCCCGCCGCGGCCCGTGGCCGCGACGCGTCGCGGCGGGAGCCCCTCATCGTCAAGGAGCGGCATCATGGCCGACACGCACAAGGTGCGATTCGAACCGGTAGGCATAGAGATCGAAGCCGACGAGGACGAAACCGTGCTCGATGCCGCGTTCCGGCAGGGTGTCATGCTTGTCCACGGCTGCAAGGAAGGCCAGTGCTCGGCGTGCAAGTCCTTCCTGCTGGACGGCGACCTGCAGATGGGCCGGTACTCCACCTTCGCCCTGCCCGACTTCGAGAAGGACGAGGGATACGTCCTGCTGTGCCGGTCGCACGTCTACAGCGACACGGAGATCGAACTCGTCAACTACGACGAGGACATGATCAGGTCGGGTCTGCCGGTCACCACCGTGCAGACGGAGGTGGCCCAGCTGACCGACCTCACGCACGACATCAGCCTGGTGCGGCTGAAGCTGCCGGCGGACTCCGGTTTCCGGTTCCACCCCGGCCAGTACGTCGACATCACCATCCCCGGAACCGACGAGCACCGCTCGTTCTCCATGGCCAACCTCTCGGCGGCCGAGGGGATGCTGGAGTTCGTCATCAAGCGCTACCCGGGAGGCAGGTTCTCCGGTCTTCTCGAGGATGGTCTCACCGTCGGCGACCCGCTCGAGGTGACCGGACCGTACGGCACCTTCACGCTGCGCGTCAGCTCCGACCGTCCCCTGGTCTTCGTCGGCGGAGGCGCCGGGATGGCGCCGATCCTGTCGCTGTTGCGCCAGATGGCGGAGAGCGGCAACGAGCGGGAAGCGGTCTACTACTACGGGGCCCGCACCGAAAGCGACCTGTTCCATCTCGAGGAGCTGGCGGACCTCACCCGGGAGCTCGCCCACTTCCGGTTCGTCCCCTGTCTGTCCGACAGCTGGCCGGCCGACTGGGCAGGGGAGAGGGGCCTGGTCACCGATGTCCTGGACCGGCAGGAGCGCGACCTCGCCGGCTGCGACGTCTACCTGTGCGGCCCGCCTCCGATGATCGACGCCGCGCTGCCGCTGCTGGAGGCCACGGGCATCCCCGAGGAACAGGTCTTCTTCGACAAGTTCACCATCACTGCTGCCGCCGACGACTGACCTGCCACCGCACGACAGTCACCTCCACGCCAGACACAGAAAGGTGTGCGTTCATGACCTCATCGGAAAGGACCGCGCCCCGCAGCTTCCCCCAGATCGAGTTCACCGGGGCAGAAGCGGGTCTGAAGGAGTTCCCCAGTTCGAAGAGCCGCTCGTACAACTACTTCACGCCCCAGAAGAAGCGGGCGACGATGTACGAGGACGTCACCGTCGACGTGCAGCCCGACCCGGAGCGGCACCTCTCACAGGGCTGGATCTACGGATTCGCCGACGGCAAGGGCGGCTACCCCCAGGACTGGACCGCACTGCGTTCCGGTGACTGGCACCGTTTCCTTGACCCGAACGAGGAATGGGAACAGACCATCTACCGCAACAACTCCAACGTCGTCCGGCAGATCCAACTGACGCTGGAGAACGCCAAGCAGGCCCGCGCCTACCAGGCCTGGCCGACGGCATGGGTGAAGTTCCTGGAACGGCACCTGGGCGCCTGGATGCACGCCGAGCACGGCCTGGGCATGCACGTCTTCACCTCCGAGCAGCGCTCGGCACCCACCAACATGATCAACACCGCGATCGCGGTGAACAGCGCCCACAAGCTGCGCTTCGCCCAGGACCTCGCCCTGTACAACCTGGACCTCGCGGAGGCGGAGATCGGCTTCGACGGTTCGGTGCACAAGACGGCCTGGCACACCGACCCGGTCTGGCAGGGGGTCCGGGAGAACGTCGAGAGGCTCACGGCCATCGGCGACTGGGCCGAGTCGCTGTTCGCCACCAACGTGGTGTTCGAGTCGCTGGTCGGCGTCCTGTTCCGCAGTCACCTGGTCATGCAGGTCGCGGCGCGCAACGGCGACTACGTCACTCCCACGCTGGTGGGCACCGGGGAGCACGACCACGGCCGTGACCTGCGCTACACCCGGGCGTTGTTCCGCATGCTCACCACCGACGAGAACCACGGCCGGCGCAACCGGGACACTCTGCAGGGCTGGCTGGAGGCATGGACGCCGCTGAGCGTGCGGGCCGCCCACGAATTGCAACCGATCTGGTCGCAGCCGCAGGAGAAGGTGATCACCTTCGCCGACTCCTACGACGCCGCGGTGACGGGCCTAAGCAGCCTGCTGGCCGACCTGAACCTCTCGGAGCCGAAGGGACTGTCGCAGTGATGGTGAACAACGCGAAATTCGGGAGCGACCGGTCGTTCTCGAACCTGTGCGGCGTGACCTTGATGAACAACCAGAACGGTCATGTCGTGGCCGATGTGATGCGCGGCAAGCCGGACGTGTCCGTCCAGGAGTACCCGTCGATGATCCGGGTCGACGGCGTCGGCAAGCTGGTGTTCGACTTCGCCGAGATCACCGAGGCGATCGGGTTCGAATTCGATCAGACGGACTTCGAAGAGATCATGTCGACCCACTACGGCCGGATGGTCCACTTCGACGACAAGACGATGCTCTTCGCCAGCCCGGAGGAAGCGGCGGAGTACATCGACTTCGACCTCCGGCCGGTTCAGTAACACCGACGGCCGCACGTCGGCACCGGCCGGGGCCGGGGAGCGTGAGCGACGCGAGCCGCCAATGCCCGCACTTCCCGGCGCGGCCGACACCACCGATCCTCCGAGCGAGGCAGCAGATGGACAGCGAGGCAGCGCATGGCCGGCAAGGACGACGTGGACGGCTTCGTGGCCCACAGCCATGTCCACCTCCGGGAGACGACGGGCACCGGGCAGGCGCCGGCATGACCCTGGCCACCGTCACCGGCGCACCGGTCACCGGGCCGGCCGAGCAGTCCGCGGGAGTCATCGCCGCTCTGGCCACGGTGCTGGACCCCGACCGCGGCCGGCCCATCACCGAACTGGGTATCGTCCGCCGCGTCAGCATCGACGGCGGGCGGGTGGCGGCGCGGCTGAGGCTACCCGCCCACGTGGGCGGTCCGGACCTCGCCAGGCTGACGGCGGACGACGCCCGCCGGGCGCTCGCCGTGCTGACGTGGGTCACCGACGTGACGGTCGATCTGGAGGACCACTCCGTCCGCGAGGAGACCTGTCATCCTGCGCCCCCCGAGGAGGAGTTCACCGCGGCGTCCCCCCTGCACTCGGGCCCCGGCCAGGCGGAGCGGCCACGCAGCGCCCTCCCGCGCGAAGATCTGCTGGCGGTGCAGGGGCGCCTCGGGCGTCACCTGGTCAGCCGGGGCTGGACCTGCCGCCAGATGGCCGGGGCCTGCCTGAAGGACCTGCCCGGCCGGCTGACCGAAGCCCTCGTGCGTTGCCGCCGGACCCTCGGCCTGCCGGCCGACGACAGCGATCCCGTCTTCATCGACGAACGCGGCCGCGCCGTTCTGGCCGTCGAGATCGAACCGCACCTGCGCCGGTGAACGGCACCGTACGACCCGAACGAAGGCGGAGTCCGCGCCGGACACTCCTCACCCTCCGAACCGGCGGACAGCGCTCGATCCGGCGCGGCTGTTTCGTTCGCGGCAACCGCTGCACCACCTTCACCCCCTGTCTGAAAGGCGGTTACGAGACATGGCCAAGGACCTGCGTTTCAACGTGGAGGCACGACGCCTCCTCGAGGCGGGCGTGAACGCCCTGGCGGACGCCGTCAAGGTGACATTGGGCCCCAAGGGACGCAACGCCGTCATCGAGAGGCTCACCGGCCCGCCGACCATCACCAACGACGGCGTCACCATCGCCCGGGAGATCCAGTTGCGCGACCCGTTCGCGAACATGGGTGCCCAGCTGGTCAAGGAGGTCGCCAACAAGACCAACGGCGTCGCAGGGGACGGCACCACGACCGCCACCGTGCTCGCCCAGGCCCTGGTGCACGAAGGACTGCGCGCGGTGGACGCCGGCGCCAACCCCATGCTTCTCAAGACGGGCATCAACAAGGCGGTCGCCGCTGTGATCGGCGCGCTGCGGGAGCACACCCGGCAGGTCACCGACCAGACGGACCTGGCCCACGTGGCCACGCTCTCGGCCAACAACGACCCCGAGATCGGCGAGACGATCGCGGCCGCGATGGCACGCGTCGGACGCAACGGCGTCGTCACGGTCGAGGAGTCCCCCTCCTTCGGGCTCGACGTCAGCTTCGTCGACGGGGTGGAATTCGACCACGGATACCTCTCGCCGTACATGGTGACCGACAAGGACCGGATGGAGACGGTCTTCGACAACCCCTACATCCTGCTGACCAATGAAAAGATCTCAGCGGTCCAGACCCTGATGCCGCTGCTCGAACAGGTCACCCGCACCGGCAGCCCGCTGGTGATCCTGGCCGAGACCGTGGAGGGGCCGGCCCTGGGCATGCTCGTGACCAACAACGTGCACGACACCTTCAAGTCGGTGGTGGTACGAGCACCGGGGTTCGGTCACCGGCGCGTCGCCGAGCTCGAAGACCTCGCCGCCTTCACCGGCGGACGTGTCGTGACGGGGGACGCGGGCCTGAGCCTGGAAGGGGTCCGGCTGGAGCACCTCGGACGCTGCCGGAAGATCACGGTCACCGAGTCCAGCACCACCCTGGTCGGCGGCGCGGGCTCCGACGAGGCGGTGACCACGCGCATCGAACAGATCAAGCGAGAGCTGGAACGAGCGGAGAACGAACACGACCAGGACCACCTGCAGTTGCGCATCGCCCGCCTGTCCGGCAGCGTCGCCGTCATCCACGTCGGCGCGGCCACCGGTGTGGAGCTGAAGGAGATGCAGCACCGCGTCGAGGACTCCCTGTCCGCCACCCGCGCGGCCATCGAGGAGGGAATCGTCGCCGGCGGCGGAACCGCGCTCGCGCAGTGCGCCTTGGTGCTGACCGGACTGGATGTGGAGGGCGATGCGGCCGCCGGACGGGACATCGTGCGCCACGCCCTCGGCGAGCCGCTGCGGTGGATCGCCATCAACGCGGGCTACGACGGCCGGGAGGTTCTCGACCGGGTCGTCTCCCAGCCGGCCGGATATGGCTTCGACGCGCTGACCGGACAGTTCGGCGACATGTTCGACCTTGGCGTGGTCGACCCCCTGAAGGTCACCCGCTCCGCGCTGCAGAGTGCGGCGTCCATTGCCGCCCTGCTGCTCACCACCGAAACGCTGGTCGTCGAAGAGATCATCCAGAATCCCGGCGCGGTCGTGGCCCCCGGCTTCGGAGACCTGGCAGAGGGTCTGGTCCGGCCGTCGAACATCTACTGACCGGATCACGCCGGCACGCGCCGCAGGGAGGCTACCGCCGTGTTCATGCCCAATCCAGCCCGATCTCGGAGAGGCCACCGGATCGACCCCCTTGCCGCGCAGCACCTGCCACCATCGCAGTGGGCGGCGGCCACGGCCGCCGTCCCGTCCGGCAGCGGCACCGTCTCACTCACGAAGCCCGCCGCGGGCGGGCCCAGCGCGCTCGAGCAGTTGCTGGCCAAGGGGCGGCTGCGTGCCACGCTGGCCATGCTCGGCCCGGCGTTCGTCGCGGCTGTCGCGTACGTCGATCCCGGGAACTTCGCAACGAACCTGCAAGGCGGAGCCCAGCACGGTTACCTGCTGCTGTGGGTGGTCCTGCTGGCGAATCTGATGGCGATGCCGGTGCAGTACCTGTCCGCCAAGCTCGGCATCGCCACCGAGCGCAATCTGCCCGAACTCGTCCGCGAGCACTATCCCCGCGCCGTCGCCCGGGGAATGTGGATGCAGGCCGAGGTGGTGGTGATCTCCACCGACATCGCCGAATTCCTCGGCGCCGCACTCGGGCTGAACATCCTCTTCGGAGTGCCGATGTTGCCCGCGGGACTGATCGCAGGGGCGATCGCGTTCGCGATCCTCGCGCTCCAGAACCGGGGCCACCGCCGATTCGAGCTCGCCATCACCGCCTTGCTGGGCATCATCCTGGTGGGCTTCCTCTACGAGGTGCTGCGCATCGGTCCCTCGGCCCACGAGTCGCTGCGCGGACTCCGGCCCACCTTGCACGGCGCCGACTCCCTGTACCTCGCTGTCGGCATCATCGGCGCCACCGTGATGCCCCACGCCATCTACCTGCACTCCGCACTGACCGGCGGCCGTATGCCGTGCCGGGACGACGCGGAGCGGCGGCGCGTGCTGCGCTTCGAGCGGCTCGATGTGATCGTGGCGCTCGGGATCGCCGGCCTGGTGAACATGGCCATGCTCGCCATGGCCGCCGAACTCTTCCACAGCCCCGCCATGACCGACCTGAACACCATTCCCCAAGCCCATCTGGAACTCGAACGCCTGGCCGGCGGCGCAGCAGCGCTGGCGTTCGCCGTCGCGCTGCTGGTCGCGGGCGTGTCCTCCGCGAGCGTGGGAACCTACACCGGCCAGGTCGTCATGGCAGGCTTCGTCGACGTCCGCGTCCCCCTGCTCCTGCGACGCCTGATCACCATGATCCCGGCGATCGTCATCCTGGCCGTCGGAGTCGATCCCACCGACGCCCTCGTGCTCAGTCAGGTCGTCCTGTCCTTCGGCATACCCTTCGCACTGGTGCCGCTGATCACCCTCACCTCCCGACGTGACGTCATGGGAACCCACGTCAACCGCCGGGCCACCACAGCGGTCGCCTGGGCCATCGCCGCGCTGGTCATCGTGCTGAACGTCGTCCTGCTCCACCATCAGTTCTTCCGCTAGCCGACACCACACCGCCGCCAAGCCGACCGGAGGCGATCCCGCGCACACCGGTCGACCTGGTCGTGGACCGGGAGCCCCGCCTGCCGCCTGCGTCCATGACCAGGAGTCACCTCACACGGAGGATCCGATGTCCCTGACGCTCCATACGCTCGCAGGCCGGGTAGCCGCCTTCGGCGGTCTGGGAAGCGCGACCATGGCCCTGTACATGGCTGCCCTGCGTCGCGTGGACTTCGACCTGATCCCCTCCTCTGCCATGCCCCGAGTCCGCTGGTGGAGCGCCCACGCGCCCATGGCGTTCTTCGTCGGTCTTCTGCTGACCGTCATCGGCCTCGTCCTGCTCGTAGCCACCTGAACGCGTTCTCGTCCCCGCATCGCACAGGTGCGGCACCTGTCGGACCGAGCCTGGCCGGAAGTTGATGAACGCTCTTCGGCCGGGCGGCATTCGGCCGCCCGGCCAAAGAGCGTTCACTGGGCATTCAGGAAGTGCTCACGTCTCCTGGACGGCCATTTCCCCCAGGAGTGACCAATCCTGCTGATCGACGGTCGTGTTGATGATCCGCGGGGTCTCCGCGAGGTGCGGCGGCAGGGTTAGCCGCGCGGCCTTGAAGTGCGCGGAGTTGACGTGCGCGACCCCGGCCTCTTCGTCCTGAAAGGCCTCGACCAGGACGTACTCGGCCGGATTCTCCACAGAGCGTGCCCACTCGAACCACAGGCACCCCGGCTCGCCGCGTGTCGCCTGGGTGAACTCCTGGGTGATCTCGGGCCACCGGTCCGCGTGTGCGGGCTTGACCCGGAACCTTGCAGTAATGAAGATCATCGGATATCTCCTGCGCCGGCCGGCGGCTCACCGCCGGCCGGCCGACAGCGCCTGTTTCCACCGCTCCGGTCGGGACGGAAGGGGGAGGCGTCAGGCATGCGGGACTCAGGGGACCAGGATCGCACGGCCGCGGACGCGGCCGGCGTCGAGATCGTCCAGGGCGTCCTGGAAGCGCCCGAGTGGGTACGTGGTCGTGTGCAGACGGACCTGTCCCCGGGCCGCGAGCGCCATCAGTTCGCACAGGTCGTTGTAGGAGCCGACCAGGTTGCCGATGAAGTTGATCTCGCTGGAGATGATGTCGATGGTCGGCACGTCGATGTTCTCCCCGTATCCGACCACGTGGTAATCGCCCGCGCGGCGCAGCATCCGCACGCCGTCCGAGGTGGCCCCACCCTCGCCGACGAAGTCGAGCACCACCTCGGCTCCCCGGCCGCCGGTCAGGTCGAGCACCTCCTGCACGTGCTCCCCGGTGGCGACGACGCCGTGGTGGGCGCCGATGGACTCCGCCAGCTTCACCGCCTCGGCGCTGCGGTCGACGACGATGACCTCGGCGGCCGTCAGCGCCCGCAGCACCTGCACCCCGATGTGTCCCAGCCCGCCGGCGCCGATGACCACGCAGCGGTGCCCGGGCCGCAGCTTCAGGGCCGCCTTGGCGACGGCGTGGTACGCGGTCAGTCCGGCGTCGGCCAGGGCGGCGACGTCGGCCGGCTCCAGGGAGTCGTCGATGCGGACCACGCTCCGGGCGGAGGTCTTCAGGTACTCGGCGTAGCCGCCGGCCGTGTCGATGCCGGGGAACAGGCTCTGCTCGCAGTGGACGTCGTCCCCGAAGCGGCAGGCCCGGCACAGCCCGCAGGTGATCAGCGGGTGGACGATGACCTTGTCGCCCTCGGCGACGTTGGTGACGGCGCTGCCGACCGCGTGCACCCACCCGGCGTTCTCGTGCCCGATCGTGTAGGGCAGCGTCACCCCGGACTTCTCGGCCCACTGCCCTTCGAGGATGTGCAGGTCGGTGCGGCACACGCCCGCTCCGCCGATTCTGACGACGACGTCGTACGGGCCGGTGACCTGCGGGACGGGTACGTCCGCCATCTGAGGAGGCTGACCGTAGCCGACGACCTGGACTGCTTTCACTGGGGCTCCTTGCGGGGGGAGATGAGGGTGGTGTCTTCGGCGCGGGGGGCCTGGTCGGAGGCGGACTCCGGGTAGCGGGTGCGCAGCAGACCGCGGCAGAAGTGCGCGTTGCCGTCGATCGAGATGCGGATCGAGCGGGCGAAGCGCAGCCGCAGCGGGATCTCGTCCGGCGGACAGGGGCGTCCCTGCTCGTCGACGAGGGCCGGGGCGGAGGGAGCGAGACTCAGCCCCAGGGCCTCGCGGCGACGCAGGAGCGCCTGTGTCGCGGGGCTGTCCGGGAGGGCGGCGAGCGTGACGTCGAGGAGCTCCTCCTCGGTGAGGTCCGGATTCGCCCGCAGCAGGCCGGACAGAACACGCTCCATGGCGGCGGCATGCGCCTTGCGGCGGAAGGTCAGGCGCAGCTCCTCGAGGTCCTCTTCGGCCTCGTCTCCGAATGTGCCGCGGTAGCCGGCGTCGGTGGCCAGGCCGCGATTGATCAGGTCGGAGTCGTGGTGGTCGTCGAGCAGGACCGTGACCGCCCCGGCGTCCGGCAGGGCGTCCAGGGCGTCCTTGGCGTCGGACGCCATGAGGTAGGCGAAGTTGGGTGAGCAGAAGGAGGTCGGCAGCCGCAGGTGCACCGTCAGCCGGTGATCGGGGCCCGTCTCGATGGACCGTACGAAGCCGAGGTCGGTGATCGGCTCGTCCAGCTCGGGGTCGAAGACACTGCCGAGCGCCTTCCTGGCCCGCTGCTCCAGTGAGCGGCTGGACACGCCCGTGGACGTGCGGGCGGGCATGTCATGCCTCCCCGGGCTGTGCGGCGACGGAGGCGGCCCCGGCCGGGCCCGAGGCCGAGGAAGTGCCTGCGGCCGGGGTGGTGGCTGCGGCCGCGCCGGGAACCGGGATGCCGTACATGGCCGCCGCGTTCAGGCCGAGGATCTTCTTCTTCTGCTCGACGGTGAGCGGCGGGTACTCGTTCTGCATCTCCTCGGGGATCTGGAAGTCCACGAACCGCTCGATGAGCCACTTGGGCGTCCAGAGCGCGTAGTCGCTGGAGAACTGGATGCGGTTCTCGTCCAGCCAGTACAGCAGCTCGCCGATGATCTGCGCGAAGTAGCGCGGACGCGTGTGGATGAACGGCATGGCGACCGCGAGACCGGCGTGCACGTTGGGCTCCTGGGTGGCGATCCAGCAGAAGTCCTCCAGCCGGGGCAGCCCGCAGTGCTCGACGACGAAGTTCAGGTCGGTGAAGTCCGAGGCCGCCTTGTCGACATCGGCGACGTCGAAGGCGTCCCGGTCCAGCGGCCGGATCGTCGGGCCCTTGTGGATGTGGATGTTCTTGATGCCCAGTTCCTGGCACGCCTCGAGGTAGCGGTAGGTCCATGGGTCGTCCAGCTTGTAGCCGCGCGAGTCGCCCTGCCACTCGGCCGTGTACAGCTTGACCCCCTTGAGCCCGAATCGCTCGGCGTCGCGCCGGAGCTGGTCGAGGCCCTTCTGTTCGTACCGGGGGTCCCAGCAGTGGTTGTACGTCAGCTTGTCGGGATGCCGCCGGGCCAGCGCGAAGGCCTCCTCGGTCTGCCCGAAGCCGTTGCGGTAGAAGGCGCTGAGCAGGGCAGGCTGGAAGATCGCGTGATCGACGTACCCCTCGACGAACAGATCCTTCATCAGACGCTCGGCACCGTAGTAGAGGTACTCCTCGTACGGCCACAACTCCGATTCCGGACTCAGGTTGCGGTGGTAGTCGTAGAAGCAGTCGATGAACTGCCTGCCGTGAATGTTGAGCTGGTTCTCAGGGCGCGCGTCCCACAGTGCGATGTGCGCGTCCACGATGAAGTAGTTCTCGCCGTCCTTGCTGTACACCAGGGCCTCCCTGTTGCAATGACCACGCTTCGTGGAAGCACGCTAGGCAGCCCTCATCCCTCCCGGAAGCCAGCGGGATGTCTCATTTTGAGGCATTGCGAAAGGGCCGTGCATCTCGACGGGTACGTCGGCGAAGGGCGCTACGGGAACGGCAACTCCGGCTCGGCGGAGACAGCGATCCAGTGGGCCTCCCAGCACAGTGATCGACCCACTGCTGCCCGAGGTGGGGCGCCGGATGCGACATCCGGGACGCAAGAGGTATCCGGACCGTCTGGTTTTCCAGGGCATCGAGTTCTTTTCGACCTGGCGGGTTGCGTCACCGTCCGCCTGGGCGGCGAGGGCGGCCAGGAAGGCGTGGGCGAGCATGGCGAGTGTGATGTGCGGTGCGCCGGCTGGGGACCGGGCTGCCTGGGTATTCGGCAGCAGGTCGACCGGGCCGGGTGTCGTCACGATCCGACCTCTGCCTCCGCGGCGGATGCGGCTTCCTGGGTCGCTGCCGTGGTTCGGTGGGCGGCGTGGCCACCGCGTCGGTGGAGCGGGGCGAGAATGGCCAGGCCCCCGATGAGGACGACGACGAAGAAGGCGCCGAAAGCGGTGGCGCCGGTCAGCAGTCCGGGCATCAGCCCGTGCGCGGTCACGACGGCGCCGAGGGCCGGCGCCCCGACGCCCTGCGCGATGTAGCCGATGAGGTATCCGCCGGACACCATGCTGGCCCGGTGGTGCGGAGCGGCGTACCGGCTGAAGACCGTCAGCCCGCCGGCGAAGTCGAAGGCATAGGCGGCACCGGCCACCGCCGAGGCGAGGAAGAAAAGGGCCAGCGAGTGCACCAGGCCCGTGACGACGAACAGCCACACCGCTGCGAGTGACCCGATCGCCCCGAGGACGACCAGGAGCCAGACCTGGATACGCCGGGCCACGAGCGCGAACAGGGTGATGCACGCCGCGAAGACCGACAGCAGCGCGCCTGTCACCAGGGCGTTGGTCGAACCGGCGAGCTGTTGGGCGATCTTGGCGCCGAGCGGCAGCACGATCGCCCCGAGCAGGAACGACGAGGCGAAGGCGATCGAGCCGGCCACGAAGACGACGCGGCTGCCACGGGGAATGACGATCGTCCGGATGCGCCACGGCTCCCTGGCCTCGTCCCGGGTGTGGCGGGGCAGGCACAGGACCAGGCCGGCCACGGCCGCGATCGCGGCGGCCAGGACGAAGAAGCCGAGGTGGAGGGGGAAGGGCGCGTACTGGGTCAGGGCGCCGCCCAGCACCATCGCCAGGCCGATGCCCAGGGCCGATATGGCTGTGCTGATGGCGCCGGCGCGCTTCTCCTGACCCGGTGCGCTGAATTCGACCATGGCCACGTTGGCGGGGCTGATGGACAGCCCGACACCGATTCCCATGAAAGCGCGGCCGACCAGGAGCCACGCGACGTCACCGGCGATGGCGAAGAGCAGCGCACCGATCAACTCGGCGGCGAGCCCGATCAGGATGGAGGCACGTCTTCCGATGTGGTCGGAGAGGTCACCGAAAACGATCAGAACCGGGATCAGGGTGATCGGATACGCGGCGAAGATCCACGCGACGGTTGTGGCCGAGACTCCCCATTCGGCCTGGTAGAGCGGGTAGGTCATGGTGGGGCAGGCGCTGGTCCACAGCGCGAGTGCCACCACGGCGCCGGCGGTCCAAAAGCTGGCACGTGTTCCGAGGAGCGGCACTGGGCCTCCAGTGAGTGACAAGGGGTTCGGGATCGCCGACCCGGCTGAATATCGCAAAACAACTTAGCTACCTGGGTAGCTCACTGCAACTCAACGCTATGCTGGAGGCATGACCAAGACGCTCGGCAAGGACTCGACCTGCTCCATCGCCCGAAGCCTCGAGGTGCTCGGCGACACCTGGACCCTGCTGATCATCCGTGAGGCAGTGGTGGCGCATTCGTCCCGGTTCCAGGAGTTCCGGGAGGCGCTGGGGATCGCACCGAACATCCTCGCCAAGCGGTTGGCGCTGCTGGTCGAGGAGGGGCTGATGGAACGGCGCAGCTACCGGGAACCGGGGGAGCGGGCCCGCGACGAATACGTCCTCACCGAGGCCGGGCGCAGCCTGACCGTGGTCATGGGGGCGCTGGCGGCCTGGGGGCGGAGTTATCGTCCGCGCCCGGACAGCACCTCGCCGCGGTTCATGCTGGAGGACTCGGGGCGGACGGTGCAGTTGGCATTCGTCACCGAGGACGGCGACAGGGTGCCGCCAGGGGAGCTGACGGCGCGGCGAACCGCCGATATCCGGCTCGGGTGAGCCGTGGGGCGCACTTCCCGGGTGGGGAGCGCCACGTGGCCGCGCGGCCCTGGGACGTCCATCGGCTCGGTCCGCTCGGGCCGCTCGTTCGTGCCCGGTGGCCGGGGCGTGCACGACCGGAGGCGACGGCGGTGGGCGTCACAAGGCCGCAAGCCGTCATGGCATGGCCGTCGGCACCCTGAGAGGAGCGCGGATGGCCCTGCATGTGACGCCGCCTGAGCGGCACCGCCCACGAGAACGATGTCGGCGTCGCCCGTCTCGATCGTGCCGGAGCCGGCCATGGCCGTGCGCAGGCTCGAGCCACACAGCCGGTTGACCGTCGTGGCCGCTCTGCCGGCCGGCAGAGCGGCCATCCGGCCGACGTGGAGGTGACAACGTAGGCGTCCGCGATGCACAGGGCTCCCGCGCTGTTGGGCGAGGTGTTCGCTGTGCTGGGCCGACCCGCCCTGGCTCCACGCGGCCTGACCGGTTACTCGTCCCCTGGCTTCATGTGTTCGGCGTCGATCCGAGCGGTCGCCCCCGTCTCCACGATGGTGCGGGTGGCATCCACGGACGCGTAGGTCCACAGGATCCGCATAGGCTCGGTCGCGGAGGCGTTGCGGAAGCGGTGGGGGGTGCCGGCGGCGACGTAGGTGGTGTCGAGGCGAGTCAGCCGGTGCTCGGTGCCGTCGATGTCGGCGATTGCGCAGCCGTCGAGGATGACCACGCTCTCGGCACAGTTGTGGGTGTGCAGGGGAATGCCCGCACCGGGCGCGAACAGGGTGATTCCGTTGAGGAAGACCTGTGCGCCGAGCGCTCTGGTGACCAGAGGTGTGGTGCTGGCCCCGCCGCCGCGCTCGAAGCCGGGCAGACCGGCGGGGTGCAGCACGGCCGGAGGGAAGGTGCCGCAGCGGTGGCCGGACGCGGACTTTTCACGCGAACCGTTCGTGTTCGGGGCAGTCATCGGGGAGTTGCTCCCTTCGAGGAGGGACGGCCGGCCGTGGCGGGGCCGATCCATACGGTCTTCACGTTGACGAACTCGCGGATGCCTTCGACGCCCAGTTCACGGCCGTAGCCGGACTTCTTGATGCCGCCGAAGGGCAGTCGTGCATCGGATGCCACCATGCCGTTGACGAAGACGGCCCCCGCGTCCAGCCGGCGCACGAGTGTCCGGGCCCGGCTCAGGTCGCCGGTCCACAACGTGGCGGCCAGCCCGTACTCCGTGCGGTTCGCCAGGGCGATGGCCTCCTCGGCGGTGGCCGCCCGGGTGATGGCGGCGACCGGGCCGAAGGTCTCCTCGTCGAAGGCGGGCATGCCTGGTGCGACGCGGTCGAGGACGGTCGGCGGGTAGAACCAGCCGGCGCCGTCCACCGCCCGGCCGCCGAGCTTCAGCTCGGCCCCCGTGGCGATGCTCCGTTCGACCTGATCGTGGAGCGTCTCGCGCAGGTCGGCGCGTGCCATCGGACCGATGTTCGTGGCGTGGTCCGTCGGATCCCCGACGACGAGGGCCTGCGCGCCCCGGGTGAACGCGGCGGCGAACTCCTCGGCCACGGCCTCCTCGACGATGAACCTCTTGGCGTTGACACAGCTCTGCCCGGCGTTGACGAACCGGGAGGCGACGGCGGTCGCGGCGGCCTGTGCCACGTCCGCGTCGGCCAGGACCACGAACGGATCGGAGCCGCCGAGTTCCAGGACCTGCTTCTTCAGTGCGGCGGCCGCCTGGGACGCGACGATCGCGCCGACCCCGGTGGAGCCGGTGAGGCTGACCGCTGCGATGCGCGGGTCGGCCACGATACCGGCGACCCGGTCGACCTCGATCAGCAGGGTGCGGCACAGACCCTCGGGCACCCCGGCCTCCCGCATCGCCCGTTCGACGGCGAGAGCGCACTGCGGCACGTTGTTGGCGTGTTTGAGCACCACCGCGTTGCCGGCGGCGAGGGCCGGTGCGGCGCAGCGGACGAACTGCCAGAAGGGGTAGTTCCACGGCATCACCGCGAGCACCACGCCCAGGGGGTCGTACACCACGGCGCTTTCGGCGGCGTCCGAGTCCACGGGGCGGTCCGCGAGTTGGTCGGCGGCGTGCTCGGCGTAGTACTCGCAGGTGACGGCACACTTCTCGATCTCCGCCTCTGCCTGGCCGATGGGCTTGCCCATCTCGGCGGTGATCAGTCGTGCGTAGTCGTCCTTGTTCTGTCGTAGCACGTCGGCCAGCCGTTCCAGCAGCGGGACGCGTTCCGTCACGGCGCGCCGCCGCCAGTCGGCCTGGGCGGCCAGGGCGCCGGCCAGGACTGCCTCCACCTCCTTTTCCGAGTGCGGTGTGAATCGGGCGAGTTCGCTGCCCGTGGCCGGATTGGTCGAAACGATCACGAGGTGGCCTCCGGTGCGTTCTCGATGGTGTGGCGGACCGCGGCCGCGTACTCCGCGGTGCCCAGGTGACCACCGATGTCGCGGGTCCGGGTGGCGGGATCGTCCAGCACGGCGTCCACCGCGCCGCTGATCAACGCGGCGGCGCGGCGCAGCCGGTCGTCGCCGTCCCGGCGGCCCCGCCAGTCCAGGAGCATGGCGGCGGAGAGGATCAAGGACGTGGGGTTGGCGACGCCCTGCCCCGCGATGTCGGGGGCGGAGCCGTGCTGGGCCTGGGCGACGCAGATCGTGTCGCCGGTGTTGACGGATCCGCCCAGGCCCAGGCTGCCGGACAGCTCCGAGGCCTCGTCCGAGAGGATGTCGCCGAACATGTTGGTGGTGACGACCACGTCGAACCGCCCGGGGTTGCGGATCAGCAGCGCCGCGGTGGCGTCCACGATCAGCTCCTCGAACTCGATGTCGGGGAACTCGGCCGCGACCTTGCGCACCTCGCGCAGGAACAGCCCGTCGGACAGCTTCACGACGTTGGCCTTGTGGACGGCCGTGACTTTGCGGCGGCGGCCCCTGGCCAGTTCGAAGGCGGCCCGAGCGACTCTCGCACTGGCCCGGGCGCTGACCTTGCGCACCGACAGCGCGAGGTCCGGGTCGGGCATGAACTCGCCGCTGCCCGCGTACATGTTGCGGTCGGAGTAGAAGCCCTCAGTGTTCTCCCGCACGATCACCAGGTCCATCGGGGTCCGCAGGACGCTCAGTCCGGGACGGGAGCGGCAGGGGCGGACGTTGGCGAACAGTTCGAAGGTGGTGCGCAGCTCTGCCGAGGGGTTGATGCCGCCTTCGGCGCGCGGGGGGTATTCGTAGTGCGAGACGGGGCCGAGCAGCACGCCGTCCATCAGGGGCACGCGTCGCAGCACGGCGTCCGGCAGTGTGGTGCCGGACGCCGCCAGGGAGGCGAGGCCGATGTCGTGGGTCTCGTAGGCGAGGCCGAGACCGAGCCGCTTGTCGACGGTCTCGAGCACATCGAGTGTCGCCCCGGTGATCTCGGGGCCTATGCCGTCGCCGGGCAGGACCAGGATCTTCACGGACTGCCTTTCCTGGAAGGGTCGTTGACGTGCCGGTTCGGTGCGGTCGCGGCACCGCAACGGTGCCGGGTGCGCCGCGGCCCAGTGGTTGTAGTATCCACTACGGTCTGGTTGTCATGTTGATACATATGCTACAGATAGGTGTCGTGGCAACCCGCGCCGAAAGGAAAACCGTTGAAGACAGCACAGCCCGCCACGTCGGGCGCCCGGATTCTCCACCCGACTGAGTTCTTCCACTCCGGCGTCACCGCCTTCTTCGCCCTCCAGAGCGACCAGCGCTTCTCCTACTGCCTTTACGTGCCGACCGCACACCAGCAGGCCACCGAGCCGCTGCCCCTGGTCGTCGTCGTGCACGGCACCAACCGCCTCGCGGAGCGGTACCGCACCCACTTCCGTGACTTCGCCGAGGAGCACGGCTGCATCGTGCTCGCGCCCCTCTTCCCGGCGGGCGTCGCCGATCCGGAGGACCTGCACGGCTACAAGCGCCTCCTGCACCAGGGCATCCGCTACGACACGGTCCTGCTGGACATCGTCGAGCAGATCGGCAGCCGCTACACCGTGGACACCACGCGCTTCCTGCTGCACGGTTTCTCCGGCGGCGGTCAGTTCGCGCACCGGTTCGCCTATCTGCACCCCGAGCGCCTGACCGCGCTGTCCGTGGGCGCTCCGGGCCGGATCACCCGCATCAACCCCGAGGTGCCGTGGTGGCTCGGCACGGCCGACGTCGCCGAGCGGTTCGGCCGGGAGATCGACTTCGACGTCCTGCGCACGGTGCCGGTGCAGATGCTCGTCGGCGACGCCGACACGGACACGTGGGAGATCGCCGAACCCGGGCTCGACGCCGGCGGCGACACCCGGATCGAGCGCATGATGGCCCTGCGCGACAACTGGGAGCGGCACGGCATCCGCGTACGCTTCGACCTCATACCCGGCATGGGGCACAGCGGTTCGGCGGCGCTACCGCACGTGCAGCGTTTCTTCGCCGGCATTCTCGAGCCCTCGGGAGCCGGCCGAACCGCGTGACGCGCCTCAGGCGAACACGCCGCCGCCACCCAGTACACGCTGGGCGAAGCGCTCGCCCATCCTCCGGTAGCCGGCGGCATTGGGATGGATGCCGTCCGGCATGTCCTCGGCGTCCCGCGGGCCGAACAGCTCACGCCCGTCGAGGTAGTGCAGGTGGGGGTCGCCGCCGCTGCGCCGGCTGAGCACGATGGACTCCAGCGCCTCGCGGACCATGGCCAGGGTCAGCGGGGCGAGACCTGCCTCGCCGGGGTCCCCCGGCTCCTCGTCCGGCCTGCCGTCACCGGCCTTCGTGTGCTCCGCGCCGAAGCCCGCTGCCGCCGGGGCGTCCGGGCGCACCGACTCGAGGCGTGGACAGAACACCGGCGAGATGACCAGGATCGGGGTGTCCGGGTGGCCGCCGCGCACGGTGTCGAGGAAGCCGTGCACCGCGGGACCGAAGGTGCGCAGCTTGAACGCGGCCTTGAGCACGGGGTTCACGCCCAGCTTGAGGCTGATCAGATCGGCCGGCAGATCACGGATCGTCCGGGCGACGTACGGATCCAGCATGCCGTTGCCCGCCATGCCCAGGTTCACCGGCTCCAGCCCGCCCAGCGCAGCCGCCACCGCGGGCCAGGTGCCGGTGGGCCCGTCGGCCTGGGTGCAGTGGCTGATCGAGCTGCCGTGGTGCACCCAGCGGGGCCGGCCGGACGGCTCGGGCGGCGACACCTGCGCGTCGGCGCGCAGGGCGAGGAGTTCGCACGGAGTCTGCTGGGGCAGCCACAGCTCGATCTCCTTCACGCCCTCGGCCAGCCCCGGAAATCGAACGGTGGCCGGCTCACCCGGGACCTCGCGTGCCGCAGCCCGGGCGTGGGCGAGCCTCAGCACCCGGCCCACGGGAGCGTCCGCCCGCGCCACGAGCCGGCCGTCCACGACGAGTTCGAGCACGCCGGCAGGTGTGGGAGCGACCGATCCGTCGAACTGGCGGACGGTGGTGAGCAGGTCGAGCTCCAGCGTCCGGGCGGCGGTGCGGAAGGCCAGTCGTACGCCCGAGGGCATGGCCGACACGAAGTCCATGAAGGCGTCCGGGTACTGCTGTCGTGTCCAGGCCGGCAGCCGTCGTGGCAGCAGTCCGCCGCCGGGCCGCTGCTCCAGGTCCAGTGCCCCTCTGAACAGGACTGGACCGCCGGCCAGCGGTATCTCGTGCATGGGCGATGCCTCCTGCTCTCGTGGTCCCGGTGGTCCAAGCCACCGGTGTCCACCGCGCTGTGACGGCGGCGCGGCCGCGAGCACGGTGGCCGACCGATCGGCTGTCCGGCGCGGCCGGGGGAGCGGGCGGGCCGTTCGCCCGGTGTCGGGGGACGGTACCGCACACGTTCCGCGGCCGGGCGGCGGGGCCCGCGCGGCGCGCGGGCGTGGTCACAGACTGATCGGGCCGGCCTCCACCAGCAGCGCGGGTGCCACGACACTCTCCATGAACACGGCCTCGCCGCGCTCGCGGCGGCTGCCGACGGCCAGCACGGCGTCGAGCACTTCGTCCATGCGGAAGGTGAGACGCACCGAGGGCTGCCAGGCCACCGGTTCGCAGTCGTGGATCCAGTACGTGGTGTCCCGCGTCGTACCGGTGACGAGAGTGTCCTTGGGATGCAGGATGCGCAGGTAGTCGAGGCGGCTGATCACCAGTCCGGTGCCGCAGACGGCGGCCAGCTCCTCCTCGGTGCGGTCGCCGCCCGCCAGGAAGAGGTGCGACGGCGAGGGATCCGCGCCGAAGCGCCAGCCGGCCGGCACCGCGTGGCCGGTGGACGAGCCGTCCGTCACGTCGGCGTGCTTGAGGTCCGACACCACGCCGGTGAGCACACCGCGGTCGATCAGCCGGGTCGGCCGGCGTGGGGTGCCTTCAGGATCGAAGCCGCTGGCGAGGCCGGCCTGGTCGGTGCCGTCGTCGGTGAGGGTGAGCAGGTCGCTGGTGACCCTGCTGCCGATGCGGCCGGCCACCGCAGTGCGTCCTTCGGCGTATCCGGCGGCGCCCAGGGCGACATAGCCGTACGTGGCCAGCAGGGTGATCACCGCCTGGGGTCGCAGCAGGACCCGGAACGTGCCGCTGACGGACTCGCGTTCGGGCAGGTCGGTCAGGTCGTCAAGGAGCCGGCGGGCCACGTCGGTGGGGTCGATGCGGGCGGCGTCCCGATGGACGACGCGCACGCTCGACGACCTGCCGTCGCGTTCGGCGATCGCCTGCAGCGACGCCTTGGTAAGGGTCTCCTCGCGATACAGGCCGCTGTGGTCGGCGACCACCCGGTGGATCACGTCGTGCCGGATGGACCCGCCCAGCTGGGCCGTGTCGGCCAGGCCGTCCCGCACGGCGCTGAACCACGCATGGCGCTCGGCCGGTCCGGCGCTGAGCGTGGCGGTGCCCACCTCGGGTGCGACGGGGTCGGCGGCGCTGCGTGGGAAGGCGTCGGGTTCGCCGGAGGGCGCCGGAAGCAGGGCCAGGGCGGAGCGGAGCCGATCGGAGAGGGCCCTGACCTCGGTGGGTTCGAGGGTCTCCAGGGTCCCCAGGGCCGTTCTGCCGCCCTCGGTGAGGCGCACCCGCACGCGCAGGCGCTCCTCGCTGTGCTGGGCGGTGACCTGGGAACGGGCGTAGCGCAGCAGGCCGGTTCGTTCCTGAGAGAGGTCGACATGGGCACCCCGCCCCATGATGTCGAGCGCGGACCGGACCTGACGGGGATCGATGCTCATCGCGTGCCTATCTGGACGTTGCGGAAGCGGGCCGGGACCGTGCCGTGACCGATGTGGGCGACCTGGAGCGGTTCGCCCTTGTTGCAGGAGGGGATGCCGTGGACCTGGAACTCGTCGTGGTTGCCCAGGGCGTCGCAGTCGGCCCAGAACCTGGGTGTGACACCGCTGTAGGTGCAGTTCTTCAGCAGGCGGCCGAGCTTTCCGTCGCGGATCTCCCAGCCCGCCTCGGCGCCCAGCCGGAAGGACAGCCGCTGGTCGTCGATGGAGACGCTCTTGGTCATGTCCATCAGCACGCCGCGCTTGGTGTCGGCGATCATCTCGGCGAGCGAGGAGTCACCGGGTTCCAGGCAGAGGTTGGTCATCCGGACCAGCGGGATGCGCTGCCAGCCGTCGGCGCGGGCCGCTCCCGAGGACTCCTGGCCGAGCGCCGCGGCCGACTCCCGGCCGGAGAGGTAGCCGGTGAAGACGCCGTCCTTGACGAGTTCGGTGCGCTGCGCGGCGACGCCCTCGTCGTCGTATGCGTAGCTGCCCAGGGCGCCGGGGATGGTGGCGTCGGCGTGGACGGAGACGATGGGGGAGCCGAAGCGGAAGGTGCCGCGGCGCTCGGGCGAGGCGTAGGTGCCGCCCGCGAGGCTGACCTCGGAGCCCAGGGCCCGGTCGGCTTCCATCGGGTGGCCGGCGCACTCGTGCAGCAGCATGGCGAGCTGGGCGCCGGTGATGACCAGCGTGCTGGTCTCGTCGGGGCACTGCGGGGCGGACAGCAGGGCGACGGCGTCGGCGCCGACCCGGGCTGCCTCCTCCACCAGGCACAGGGCGGGGATGTGCTCGTAGCCGGCGGTGGCGAACTGCCCGCGCTGGCCGCGGATGGAGCGGGGCACGGCCTGCGGGAACGAGCGCCGCTGGACGTCGTCGCCGTCGGAGGCGACGGCCATGAGGCCGGCGCCGCTTTCGGTGATGGTCTGTTCGATCAGGGCGCCCTCGGTGTTCGCGAAGACTTTGTCGTCGCGGAAGAAATCCATCGAGGCCTCGATCTGACGCAGCAGCGGACCGGCGGTGCTCGCCTCGGCCACGGCCGCCGCGAGCAGGTCGAGCTTGCTGGACAGCGGCACCGTGAACGGGTCGACGGACATCGGGGAGGACCAGCGGGCGCGGGTGGTGACCGGCTGGCCGAGTGCGATCTTCGCTCCGCCGCCGGCGGCGCGGGCCTGTGCGACGGCTTCGGTGACCGCGTCCGTAAGGCCCTTGCGGTCCAGGCGGTGGGTGGCCGCGAAGCCCCACTGACCGCCGATGACGACGCGGACACCGACGCCCAGCGAGTTCTCCCGCATGACGTCGCCGGGGCCCTCATGTTCGACGAGGACCAGCTCGTGGGTGCGCTCGACGACCCGGACGTCCGCGTATGCGACGTCCCTGGGCAGCAGGCCCAGGACCGTCTCCGCAGTGTCTTTCACAGTGTGTCTTACCCTTCGATCGGGGTGCTGCGCCGGGCAGTGCCGAGCGGGCACCGGGCGTGAGGTGCGCAAGGGCTCCAGAAGGCCGGGCACTTCTCGAAGGTAGCGTTTGCTACAGAACTTGACAACGAGTGTTGTAGACATTTCAGAGAGGTTTGAAGTATCTCACTACAGGTATTGACTCAACTTGTAGTGATTACTACAGTTCCACCACCCGGCGAGGCCAACTCCCGGTTGATCTGGCCCTTCTTCCAATCGAACCGACGGCGGACAGCGCGCCTCACTCGCCCCAGGAAGTTCTCATGCCCGAGCAACTCCTCTTCATCGACCTGACGAGTGCCGATCCACGAGAGCGCGGCCGGCAGTACGGCGCGGCCGCGCGCGAACTGATAGAACGCTCCATCGACTTCTACGCGGACCTGTTCCTGCGCACCGCCGGACTCCAGTGGACCGAGGCCACCACCAGGGCCCGCGCCTGGATACCGCTCATCGACGACTACTTCCCCGGCATCCTCGACGAGATCCGCGGGATCGCCGAGGGCGCCGGACGCGACTTCGAGGAAATCCTCGCCCTCAACGCCCGCTTCGAACTGAGCCAGTCCAACCCCTTCGACGACAAGGCGGACGAGGGCTGCACCTCCTTCGCCCTGCTGGAAGAGGCGAACGGCCTCGAGCACGTGCTGTGCGGTCAGAACTGGGACTGGCGCGAGCAGGTGGCGGACACCGTCGTCGTACTGCGCGTCCAGCAGCCCGGCCGGCCGGCCCTCATCACCCAGACCGAGGCCGGACAGATCGGTCGGCACGGCGCCAACTCGGCCGGTATCGGCCTGAACGCCAACGGACTCGGAGGCGGATTCGACGCCGGACTCAGCGTGCCCGGCACCTTCGTCCGCCGCAGGATCCTCGAGTCCTGGGACGTGTACGACGCCCTGCGGGCCGCGTTCCAGGTCACCCAGTCCGCCCCCAGCAACCTGCTGATCACCCATCGCGACGGATTCGCCATCGACCTGGAGACCACCCCGGGCCGGCACGGCTGGATGTACCCCACACGAGGACTGCTGGTCCACGGCAACCACTTCCAGGCCTTCGTCCCGCCCCAGATCGAGAAGACCTACCGGCCCTTCTCCGTCGACTCGCTCTTCCGCGTTCCCCGCGTCGAGAACGGGCTCCGGGCCGCACGGACGGTCACATCCAGGGCCCAGCTGCGCGCCCTCGTCCGTGACGTGATGAGCGACCACTTCGCCCACCCCAACTCGGTGTGCCAGCACGCCGATCCACGGCGCCACGAGGCCGACCGCTACCAGACGGTCGTCTCCAGCCTGGTGGACCTCAGCACCGGCGAGTACCTGCTGACCGCGGGACTTCCGTGCGAGAACGACTACGTCCAGGTGCCCTGGAACATCTACGACGGGCCAGAGGCACCGACTCGCCCGGCATGGGGTGACTCCTCGTCTCCCGCTCCGCCCGCGGTGGCCCACACGGGCTGACCGCACGACGAAGGCACCCGCACGCCACGTCCCCGTCCCTCACCCCTGGAGCCTCGATGTCCCCTTCCCCCCGTCGCCGTTCACCGAGACGACCCGCAGCGGCACTCGGCGCCGCCCTCACCCTCGCCGTCCTCACCGCCGGCTGCGGCGGCACCGCAGGATCCGCCGGATCCGCCGTCAAGGGCGACAGCGCCAAGGGCGGCGGACAGGCCGCCGCCCGGCCCAAGGCCGAAGCGAACGACGCCATCTGCGGTCAGAACAGCCGCCCCATCAAGCACGACCTCGGCACCACCACGATCACCGGCAAGCCCAAGCGCGTCGTCGCTCTCGAGTTCTCCTTCGTGGACGCGCTGGTGAACGCCGGCGTCAAGCCCATCGGCATCGCGGACGACGGGAAGCCGGACCGGATCCTCAAGCCGCTGCGCGACGCCGTGGGCGACTACACCTCGGTCGGTCTGCGGCAGTCCCCGAACCTCCAGGTCATCAAGTCCCTCAAGCCCGACCTCATCCTCGCCGACAGTCAGCGCGACGCGGCCGTCTACGATCAGCTGCAGAAGATCGCCCCGACGGTGGCCCTCGGCAGCAACGCCGCCGATTACGACCGGGTCATGCAGAGCGAGGTCGTGGTCGGCGAGGCGGTCGACGAGTGCGACAGGATGACCGCCGCGCTCGGCAAGCACAAGAAGGCCATGGCCGACCTCAAGGCCAAGATCCCCCCCGGTGACAAGCGCAGGATCGTCTTCGCCATCACCTACGACAAGGGTGTCAGCGCCCAGACCCAGCGGGCCTTCGCCCCCACTGTGCTGCGCGGTCTCGGACTGACGACCGTGCCCTCGACCAAGGGCCAGGACGCCACCTTGAGCATGACCCTGGAGTCCATGGTCACCCTCGCCCCCGACGTGCTGTTCATGGCGCGCAACACGCCCAGGACACTCAGCGACCAGTGGCAGTCAAGCCGGCTGTGGAAGCAGATCCCGTCCGTCAAGAACAACAAGACGTACGTGGTCGACGGCACCGTCTGGTCCAAGAGCAGGGGCACCTTCGCCGCCGAGATGATCGCACGCGAGGCGATCGAGAAGCTCTTCCCCGCCTCATGAACGCCACCACCGCCGCGATGCGGCCGTCCCTGGCCGGGGATGCCGGCCGGGGACGGGGCCCCGGCATCGTCGTTGCGGCCGTCGCCGTCGTAGGAGTGGCCCTGCTGGCTGTCGGCATCCTGTGGGCCCTGTCGATCGGCAGCGAACAGATCAGTTGGTCGTCCGTGGTGCACTCCTGGTTCTCGGCCGACTCCCCGGCCGAGCAGATCGTCCGCACCATCCGGCTGCCGCGGGTGCTGCTCGCGGCCCTGGTCGGCGCCAACCTGGCGGTGTCCGGCGCGGTGATGCAGGCGATCACAGCCAACCCCATCGCCTCGCCCGACATCATGGGCGTCAACTCCGGCGCGGCGATGGTCGTCGTCGCGGCCATCACCATCGTGCCGACCATGGCCGGCGCCCCCTCCATCCTCCTCGCCTTCGGCGGCGCGGCGGCGGCAGGCATCACCGTGATGGTCCTGGCGGGCATGGGAACGGGCAAGGTCAGCCCGGTGCGGCTCGCCCTGGCCGGAGTCACGGCGAGCACCCTGCTCGTCTCCCTCACCCAGGTGCTCGTGATCTTCAATGAGAACGACACCCAGTCGGTGCTGTTCTGGCTGGTCGGCGGTGTCAACTTCGCCCAGTGGCACGACATCGGCACCGTCCTGCCGTGGACCGTGGCCGGGCTGCTGGTCGCCCTCGCTCTCGCCAGGTCGCTCAACATCCTCGCTCTCGGCGAGGACATGGCGCGCGGCCTGGGCCAACACGTGGAGCGCACCCGCGCGTTCGGCGCCGCCGTCGTGATCGTGCTGTGCGGTGCCTCGGTCGCGGTGGCCGGCCCGGTCGCCTTCATCGGACTGATCGCTCCGCACATCACGCGTAAACTCGTCGGCTCCAACTACCTGCGCGTCCTGCCCGTCTCGATGCTGGTCGGCGCTGTCCTCACCGTCTACGCCGACATCGGCTCCCGCTATGTGAACCCGCCCTTCGAGGTACCCACCGGCGTGGTGACCGCCCTCGTGGGAGCGCCGATCTTCATCTACCTCGCCCGACGGCAGAAGGTGACGCGATGACCGTCAACGTAGCCATGGGACGGCCCGTGCGCCGCACCGCCGTCGCGGCCCGCAGACCCTGGATCCTGGTCGGCTCGCTGCTCGCCCTGGCCGTGGTCTGCACCCTCGTCAGCCTGACGATCGGCGCCACGCGGATCCCGTTCTCGGACGTCCTGACCGCACTGTCCGGACGGCGCACCACCGACGGGGCCGAGGTCGTCCTCGACTTCCAGCTGCCACGGGTGCTGCTGTGCTGGGTGGTCGGCATCGGCCTCGCCGTCTCCGGCGGGGTGATGCAGGGCGTGGTCCGCAACCCGCTGGCCGCTCCCGACATCATCGGGGTGACCAAGGGCGCCGGCTTCGCCGGCATGCTCCTCGTGCTGACCCTGCCCGGCGCCTCCGTCGCCCTGGTCCCGCCGGCGGCCTTCGCCGGTGGTGTGGCCGGCGCGGGACTGGTGTACCTCTTCGCCTACCGGCGCGGGGTCTCCCCGGTCCGGCTCGCGCTGGTGGGCATCGCCGTCAGCGCCACCTTCGAGGCGGGCATCCGCTATCTGCTCGTCAAGTACCCGCTGGATGTCAACGCCTCCCTGATCTGGCTCACCGGCAGCCTTTTCGGACGGTCGATGGACACCGTCTGGATGGCCGTGCCGTGGATCGCGGTGCTCGTACCGACAGTGCTTGTGATGGCGCGCCGGCTCGACGTCCTCGGCCTCGGTGACGACCTGGCGACCGGGCTCGGCGAACCGGTGGAGCGCACCCGCCGCAACCTGCTGCTGCTCGGTGTGGCGCTCGCGAGCGTCTGCGTCGCCGTCGCCGGGACCATCACCTTCGTCGGGCTGATCGCACCGCACATCGCCCGGCGCCTGGTCGGCGGCCGTCATGTGGTGCTGCTGTCGGCCGCGGCCATGATCGGCGTGCTGCTGATGCTGCTCGCGGACACCGTGGGCCGCGGCCTCGCCCCGCCCCTGGAAATCCCCGCGGGCGTGGTCACCGCCGTCATCGGCGGACCGTACTTCCTGTATCTGCTGGTCAAGCTGGGCAAGTAGGAGCCACCGATGAGACTGCAGGCACAAAACGTGCAACTCGCCTACGACGCCCGCGTGATCGCGGAGAACCTCAGCCTGACCATCCCGGACGGCAAGGTGAGTGTCCTGATCGGGCCCAACGGCTGCGGCAAGAGCACGGCGCTGCGCGCGCTGGCCCGGCTGCTGCCGCCGCGCACGGGCCAGGTCGTCCTCGACGGCAAATCCATCCAGAAGACACCGACCCGGGAAGTGGCCCGGCTGCTGGCGATCCTGCCGCAGGTCCTCACCGCCCCCGAGGGCATCACCATCGAGGACCTCGTGTGCTTCGGCCGCCATCCGCACCGCTCCTCGCTGAAGGTCCCCTCGGAGGCGGACCGCGAGGCCGTGGAGTGGGCCATGGAGGTCACCGGCGTCGCCGAGATGCGGCACGCCCATGTGGACCAGCTCTCCGGTGGTCAGCGGCAGCGCGTGTGGATCGCGCTCTGCCTCGCGCAGGAGACCGACATCATCCTGCTGGACGAACCCACCACCTACCTCGACGTCGCCTACCAGCTGGAGGTGCTGGACCTGCTCGCGGACCTCAACCGCGACCACGGCACGACGATCGCGATGGTCCTGCACGACTTCAACATGGCCGCGGAGTACGCCGATCACATCTTCGTGATGCACTCCGGCGCGCTCGTCGCCGAGGGCACCCCCGCCGAGGTCCTCACGCCCGAGCTCATCCACCAGGTCTTCGGCGTGGAGTCACGGGTGGTGGATCATCCCGTCAGCGGCAAGCCGCTGTGCATCCCGGTCCGCCAGGAACGGGTCGCCCGGCCCGCGCCCGGACGGCGCGGGGCCAAGGCGGCCGCCGGCGCCTCCTGACCGGCCCCGCGACGGCCCCCTCCGCACTCATCTCCCCGCATCCATCCCCCATCCCTTCCATCCGTATGTCCTGCGCACCACGAGAACGGACCACACACGCATGTCATCGACCGTCGACAGCCGCATGCCCGAACTGC
Organism: Streptomyces sp. MK7; assembly: GCF_032658145.1. Classification (NCBI taxonomy): domain Bacteria; kingdom Bacillati; phylum Actinomycetota; class Actinomycetes; order Kitasatosporales; family Streptomycetaceae; genus Streptomyces; species Streptomyces sp. MK7. Next base: position 9,636 of record NZ_JAVACL010000041.1, on the reverse strand, counting down.
ATCACGCCCACCGGGACGTGACCGGCGGTTGGCTGCGCCCCGCCACCTTCGGCGTGATGGACGGCCTTGTCTCCAATTTCTCCCTCGTCGCCGGCGTGGTCGGCGGCGGCGCCTCGGCACATGCCGTGATCCTCACGGGCCTGGCCGGACTGGTCGCGGGCGCCTGCTCCATGGCCACCGGCGAGTACACGTCGGTGTCCTCGCAGCGCGATCTGGCACATGACGAGATCGCCACCGAGCGGCGCGAACTGGAGGCCAACCCCGACGAGGAACTCCGTGAACTCACCCTGATCTACGAGGACAAGGGACTGCGCCCGGAACTGGCCGCCGAGGTCGCACGCGAGATCACCGCCCAGCCCGAGGTGGCCTGGCGCGTACATGTGCGCGAGGAACTGGGCATCGACCCCGACGACCTGCCCTCGCCCTGGACGGCGGCCGCCTCCTCGTTCGCGGCCTTCGCGATCGGCGCCCTGGTCCCGCTGCTGCCGTTCTTCCTCGGGGCCTCGGGCATCGTTCCGGCGCTCGTGATCTGTGCCCTGGCGCTGGTCGTGACCGGCGGTGCCATAGCCCGCCTGACCGCACGCCCCATGTGGTTCGGCGGACGGCGCCAGCTGCTGCTCGGCGGCATGTCCGCCGCGGTGACCTACGGCGTCGGTCTGCTCGTGGGAACGGGCGTTTCATGACCGAGCCCCTGATACCCCCCGGCGGCGGTGCGGCGTCGGGACTGCGCACCGTCGCTCTGGTCAAGCAGGTGCCGCTGGACGGCGGCTCCGGCGATCTCGATCCGGACGGGCGGCTCAGACGCATCGGCCAGGACGCGGAGATGAATCCCTGGTGCCGACGTGCCGTGACCCAGGCGGTCCGGCTCGCGGCCGGGCCCGGCGGGCACAGCACCGCCGTCACGATGGGACCGTCCCGCGCCGTGGACGTGCTGCGCGAAGCGCTCGCCTGCGGCGTGCAGAGCGCCCTGCACCTGACCGATCCCGGCTGGGCCGGCGCGGACTGCCTCGTGACGGCCAAGGCGCTGGCCGCGGCACTCGAGGCGCACACCGACGCCGAAGCGATCCTTGTCGGCCGCAGTTCCGTCGACGGCAACACCACCGCCATCGGCCCCATGGTGGCCGAACTGCTCGGCCTGCCGTTCGTCGGGGCGGCCCTCGACATCGATGTCGCCGAGGAGGGCGGCGTCCGCGTCCTGCGCACCACGCTCCAGTCCGAGGAGGGCCGGCGTGCGGTGCGGGTGGCGCTGCCCGCCGTGATCGCCGTCGCCGAGCGCTCGTGCCGGGGGGCCAAGGCGCCGTCCGACATCTGGCCCGGTACCGACCGGATCCGTACGGTGTCGCGGCAGGACCTTGGGCACACGGGCCCTGTGACCAGCCCGACCCGGGTGACGGGCGTACGCCGGCAGGCGCGGGTGCGCACACCGGTGGTGCTGTCCGGCACCCTCGACGAGCAGGTGGAGCAGGCCCTCGATCTCTGGGAGTCCCGGACGCAGCCGGCTGCCGCGGCCGACCGCGAGCCCGTGCCGCCACGGCACCGCGCCACGGCCTTCGAACGGATCCTGGCGCTGACCGGGCCGCCGGAGACGGCCGAGCCCCGAGCACTCCTGGGGGAGGCCGCGGCCGTGGCCGCACGCTTCGGCGCCCGGGTCACCGCCGTCGCCCTGCCGGGCGCCGACACTCGCGACTTCGGGGCGTGGGGGTCCGACGAACTGCTCGTGCTGAACGGCGACGCGCCCCGGTCGGCGGCGGCCGCCCTGCACGCCTGGATCATGGAGCACGGCCGCCCGCCGGCCCTGCTCGGCTCCGCCCGCTCGTGGGAGCGCGAGGTGCTGAGCCGGCTCGCCGTACGTCTGGACAGCGGGCTGATGTCCGACCTCGTCGCGATCGAGGCCCGCGACGACGGCCTCGGACCGTGGCTGGTCGGGACGAAGCCGTCCGGCCAGTCCGCCCTCGCGGAGATCGGCAGCCTCAGCACCGTGCAGATCGCGACCCTGCGCACGGGTAGCCTGCCGCTGCGCACACCGCGGCCGGGTGCCGGGCCGTTGCCCATGCGGCAGCTGGACGTGGCGCCGGACCCTGCGCTGCGAGCCGGGCCGCTCGTGCCGGACGCGAACTACGACGCACTGGAGCGGGCCCGGGTCGTCATCGGTGTCGGACAGGGGGTGGATCCGGTCCGGTACGCCGAGCTGGAGCCGCTGCGCCTGCTGCTGGATGCCGAGCTCGCCGCCACCCGCAAGGTGACCGACGCCGGCCGGCTGCCGCACTCACGCCAGCTCGGGGTCACGGCCCGCGCCGTCGCACCCGAGCTGTACCTCGCGCTGGGCATTTCCGGCAGCACCAACCACATGAGCGGAGTGGAGCGGGCGGCGACCGTGCTGGCCGTCAATCACGACGCCGGGGCGCCTGTCTTCCAGCAGTGCGACATCGGGATCGTCGCCGACTGGGCGGCGGCCGTGGAGGCGTTGTGCGCGGCCCTGGAGAAGCGCCGACGGCTGACCGATGGGCTATCCGGCGAGCGAGGCGACTAGCCTTGCGACATGGCCATCGACAACCGCACCGAGCCGCCCGTCACGGATCCGACACAGGGCCCCTGGCTGCTGCTGATCTACCGCGTCCCGAACGAGTCGTCGGGGGCGCGCGTGGCGGTGTGGCGGCAGCTGAAGCGGCTGGGCGGCTTCTATGTGCAACAGGCGGTGTGTGTACTGCCCGACCGCGGGGAGCTCAGGGAGAAGCTGAGCCGGATCCGCGAGCGCATCGACGAGCTGGGCGGCTCCAGTGTCTTCCTGACTCTCACCGATGCCGAGGAGGACGCTCGCGTCCAGTTCGTCGAAGGCCTGCGCGGCCAGTCGGCGAAGGAGTACGCGGAGATCGTCGAGGAGTGCGAGACCAAGTTCTTCAAGGAGATCGAGTTCGAGCGCTACCGCGACAACTACACCTTCGAGGAGGCGGAGGAGATCCGCCAGGACCTGGAGAAGCTGAAGCGCTGGCTGCGCAAGGTCGAGGCGCGGGACTGGATGGGCGCCGACGGCAAGGAGCTCGCCCGGCAGAAGGTCGCCGAGTGCGAGCGGATGCTGGAGGAGTTCGAGGCGGACGTCTATGAACGGACCGTCAGCGAGGCGGGATGAGCCGCCGCCCCAGCCGGGCGGCGGCTCAGGTGCGGCGCCGTCCCCCCTTGCGGGTGCCGCCCGCTTCGTGTGCCCGTGCCGCGAAGCGGGCGTCGAGCAGTTCCCTGAGCTGGTTGCGTTTGTCGAAGGTACGGATAGCCCGCTCCTCGTCGCGTGCCGCCACGGCCAGGGTGAGTGCCTCCAGCACGATCAGGAACATGCTCTGGCCGCCGTACATCTCCGGCCGGCCCGTCGGGGCGGTCAGCACGGCGTCGGTCCGCTCGTCCAGCGCCTCGCGCAGGGTGTCGGTCAGCAAAACGGTGCTTGCTCCCGTGTCCGCGGCGTGCTGGAGGGTCACTTCCAGCTCGGGCCGGATGCGGTTCTGCGCGATGATGAGGACCACGTCGTCGGGTCCGAGCGGCAACAGCCGGTCCACGAGCTGGAAACCGGTGTCGGAGGCCGGCCGGGCGCGGTAGCCGAGCCGGTTGAGCCGGGTCACGGTGTACTCGACGAGGCTCGCGTCCCCGCCCAGGCCCCACACCAGCGTCTCGTGGGCGTCCGCGACCAGCTCCACCGCCCGGCGGAAGTCCGCCGGGTCGAGGGTGCGCCCCAGCTCGTTGAGCAGGTCGGCCCGCTCGGCGAGCAGACTGCCCACCACGCCCTCGGGGCCCTCGCTGAAGTTGCTGATCGTGTTGTGCAGCAGGTGGGTCGGCGTCAGCAGGGTGCCGAGGTGCTCCTGGAGGGTGCGCTTGAGGCCCGGAAGCCCGTCGAACCCGAGGGACTTGGCGGTGCGTACGACACTGGCGTCACTGGTGCCGGTGGCCGTGGCGATCTCTTCCGCGGAGGAGAACGCCGCCTGCTGCGGATGCTCGCACAGGTAGGTGGCGACCTTGCGCTCGGTGGGAGTGAGCGACTCGTAGCGTGCGGTCACCCGCTCCTGCAGAGTGGGCAGTTTGCGGACAGCGGGCGTCACGGCTACGGCTCTCCTCGGGTCACCGGTGAACGGGCTGTAGCGGATACTACGCGCACCAGCCGGTTCACGACAAAGTGTCGAGGGGCGGGCCCGGAGTCCTCTCCGGGCCCGCCCGCCACGCTGTACCGCACGCTTCACGACTTGTTCGGCCTCACGTCGATGGCCAGGCTGATGGAGAAGGCGCCCACGAGCAGGACGCCGCCGACCACGGCCAGGGTGGCGTCCCCGAACAGGCCGAGCGAGAGGACCGTCAGCAGGACGGTCAGGGCCAGCACCACGGCGACCGCGATCTTCCAGTCGTCACCGATGACGAAGTCGTACCAGAACTGCCCGAAGGACTTCAGGAACCTCATCGCACGTTCTCCTCGAACGGACCGGCGAGGGCCGGTGTGCTGGTGCGGGGGGTGCGCAAGGCGCTCACGAAGACCCGGCTCAGGAGGAACCACACGATCAGCAGGCCGAGGATCGCCACGTCGTGGCCCGGCCACTCCAGGCTCTCCTGGCCGGCGCGGAAGATGCCGATCCCCTCCACCGCCCAGTAGGTGCCGAATGAGGCGAGCAGCAGGCCGACGCCGTACTTGAGCAGGTTCTCGTCGATCATCGACAGCGGGCGGCGCACCGCGAACGCGATGCCGAGCACGATGACCACCGCCGCCGCGGCGCCCACGCTGGCCGCGGGCACGTTGTCCGCGTTCAGGCCGAAGGTGATGACGATGAAGACGACCTCCATGCCTTCGAGGAACACGCCTTTGAAGGAGACCATGAAGGAGAACATGTCGAGCCGGCCGGTGCTGTGTCCCGCTGACTTGGCCGCCTCGACCTCCTCGCGGTAGATCGCGTCCTCGTCGTGGACGGCCTTGCGGCCCGACGAGCGCAGGATCGCCTTCCTCAGCCACTGCAGGCCGAATATCAGCAGCAGGCCGCCGATGACCAGTTGCAACGCGGCTTCGGGGAACCAGCGCCCGAGCGCGTAACCGGCGATCGATGTGACCACGGCGAGTACTGCCAGGGCGGCGGCCACTCCGGTGAGTGCCGAGCGCCAGCTTCGGGTGTAGCCCATCGCCATGACGATCGTCGTCGCTTCGACCATTTCCACGAAGCAGGCGACGAAGGTCGCGGTGATGAGTCCCCAGGTTGCCGCATCCACGGCGGCTCCTCTCCTTGGGTAAGATGAGATGCATCATCTGTTGCAATACAACGCTAGTTACATGCAACATATGTTGTCAATAATGGAGCGTCTCCGTTCGGGCGGGTGTCCGGGAGACGGGAATCAGGAGGGAGCGGAGCGGGTGGACAAGCTGAGACACGGGTCCGACGACTTCGGCACCGCGGGCACGCTCGCCCTCGGCGGTGAGCGGTACACCGTCCAACAGATCTCCGGCATCGCCCCGGCGGCCTGGCCGTACTCGATCAAGGTCCTGCTGGAGAACCTGCTGCGCCACGCGTACCTCGGTCAGGTGACGTCCGATCAGATCGAGTCGCTGCTCGGCTGGGGGAGCGCGGACTCCTTCGCACGGGCCGTCGACGTCCACCCGGCCCGCGCCTTCCTGCACGACACGAACGGGGTACCGGCCCTCGCCGATCTCGCCGCGCTGCGTGCGGCGGTGGCCGAACGCGGTGGCGACCCGGCGCGCGCCAACCCGGTCATCCCCGTCGAGTTGACGGTCGATCACTCGGTCGTCGCGGACATAGCGGGTCGCCCCGACGCGGTCGAGCGCAACGTTGCGCTCGAGTACGAGCGCAACGCCGAGCGCTTCCGCTTCCTGAAGTGGGGGCGCGACGTGCTGCGTGGCGTGGCGGTCGTGCCGCCGGGCACCGGCATCATGCACCAGGTCAACCTCGAGTATCTGGCCCGCGTGGTCGTGGCCCGTGACGGCTGGGCGTTTCCCGACCTGTGTCTGGGCACCGACTCCCACACGACGATGATCGGCGGCCTCGGCACCCTGGGCTGGGGCATCGGCGGCATCGAGGCCGAGGCCGCCATGCTCGGACAGCCCCTGTCTATGCTCATCCCTCCCGTGGTGGGCGTCCGGCTGGACGGCGAACTGCCCGAAGGCACCACCGCCACCGATCTGGTCCTCACGGTCACCGAACTCCTTCGCCGGCACGGTGTGGTGGGCAAGTTCGTGGAGTTCCACGGCCACGGCGTCGCTCGCCTCTCCTTGGCCGACCGGGCCACCCTGGCCAACATGGCCCCTGAGTACGGGGCGACCTGCGGGTACTTCCCGATCGACGACGAGACCCTGCGCTACCTGCGGTTCACCGGCAGAACGCCCGAGCATGTCGGCCTCGTCGAGGCCTATGCGAAGGAACAGGGGCTGTGGCACCGGCCGGACGCGCCGCCGAGCTACACCGAAACGCTCCGGCTCGACCTCTCCACCGTCGTGCCGTCCCTGGCGGGCCCCAGCCGCCCCCAGGACCGCGTGCCGCTGGCCCAAGTACGCGACACGGTGCGCGAGCGATCCGGCAGCGTTGACCGGGGGAGTGCCACTCGTCCCATCCCGGCCCGTCCCATCCCGGCACGAGACGACTCCCACAACACGGGCGGCCGGCTCCCGGATGCGGCCGTCGTGATCGCCGCGATCACCTCCTGCACCAACACCGCCAACCCATCGGTGATGATCGGCGCCGGCCTGCTCGCCCGCAACGCCGTCGAACGCGGACTGCGAACCAAGCCCTGGGTGAAGACCAGCCTGTCACTCGGCTCCCGCGTCGTCATGGACTACCTGGACACCGCCGGCCTGACGCCGTACCTGGAGAAACTGGGCTTCCACCTGACCGGCTACGGATGCATGACCTGCATCGGGGCCTCGGGACCCCTGGCCGACGGAGTGTCCGAGACGGTGCGCGAACAGGGCCTCGACGTCGCCGCAGTGCTGTCCGGCAACCGTAACTTCGAGGGCCGCATCCACCCTGACGCACGCATGAACTTCCTCGCCTCACCCCCGCTCGTCGTGGCATACGCCCTGGCCGGCAGCGTGGACACCGATCTGACCGCTGAAGCCCTCGGCCCCGACCAAAACGGGCACCCCGTTTTCCTGCGGGACATCTGGCCGACCGCCAACGAGATCCGGGATGTCGTCGAAACCGCGCTCGCACCGGACATGTTCGTCCGCGCCTACGCGGACGTCTTCACAGGTGACGCTCGCTGGGCGGCCCTTGACGCGCCGCCGGGTGAACTCTTCGACTGGCCCGACGACTCCACGTATCTGCTCCGTCCCCCGTTCCTGGACGGCGTGAGTGACGTGCCCGAGCCGGTGGTCGACATCCGGGGCGCGCGGGTGCTGGCGAGCCTCGGCGACTCCGTGACCACCGACCACCTCTCGCCGGCCGGGGCCATTCCCGTGCGGAGCCCGGCGGGTCGTTACCTCACGGCGCACGGCACACCGCGTGCAGGGCTCAACACATACGCCTCGCGCCGCGGCAACCACGAGGTGATGATGCGCGGTGCACTCGCGAACATCCGGCTGCGCAACCGCCTCGTCCCGGGAACCGAAGGCGGGTTCACTCGCGACTTCACGGCGGACGGAGCGGTCACCACCATCCATGAGGCGGCCGCTGCCTACCGGGCCGCCGGCATCCCGCACATCCTGCTGGCCGGCAAGGAGTACGGCACCGGCTCCTCCCGGGACTGGGCGGCCAAGGGCCCGGCACTGCTGGGCGTGCGGGCCGTGCTGGCCGAGTCCTTCGAACGCATCCACCGGTCGAACCTGGTGGGCATGGGCATACTGCCGCTCCAGTTCCTTCCGGGCGACAGCGTCACCGCACTGGGACTCACCGGGGAAGAGGTCTACGACATCGTCGGCCTCCCCGACGTCCTCGAGGACGACTGCGATGACAGCGGAGCCGCTCCCACGGTGCTGGTACGCGCGGACACCCGGACATTTCGAGCGGCGGTACGCCTGGACACGCCCCGCGAGCGGACCCACTACCGACACGGCGGCATCCTGCCCTACGTCCTGCGCGAATTCACCCGCGGGACACGGCCGTAGCGGCGCGAGCGGCCCGGCCGGGGTCGGCCCTCCAGCGCGGCCAGGTTCTCGGCGGCGAACCGCTTGCGCCAGCGCCGCACGGTGTCCAGGCGCACGCCAAGCGCGCGGGCAACGGCAGCACAACGAGGAAGAGGTCACGTACGGCATCGAGCACTGACCTCGGCTGCTCGTCGACGGGATCGAAGAGGATTCCGGGGCTCCTTGTCTGCTTCGCACCGGAGGCCGTCGCATCCAGGGGCATGCGCACACCGCACTCGCAGGCAGGCCGCCGTCCCAAGCACGAAAGGGGAGTGCCGCTGCGGAGCGGTTCAACTCGACACGAGCGGCGCCGATCCTGCGTAGATGGGCTGTAGATCAAAGCTGCAATACCATTTGTGGAGAAACAACGTGCTGATCGGCCCTGCGCGGACAGGGATTCGGAGGACATCGTGAACAATGGCAACTCTACGGTGCAAGGGGATGCCCAAGTGGCGCTTTTCGAGGCCATCGCGTCTCAAGCGCGACTGCAGGCGGAGCACAAGGACCACGGAGCGGTCGCAGCAGCCTTGAAGGACCTGGCAGAGGCGTTTGCCTGGGCTGCGAACCAGCACAAGAGCCCGAACGATCAGTGAAGGTTGCCGGCTCTTGAATGGCCAGTCGCTCACGCTGAGCGACCCCGTCACACTTGTTCGAACCTAGGAGACACGATGGCTGAAAGCGCTGACGACGAGTGGGGAGAGCAAACTCCAGATGCGGTCCTCCACACGGGCACGGAACAGTTGCCCGACCCAGAAGATGTGGTACTGGCATCCGGTCACGACATCACGCCGGAGAGGCTTGAACAGGCACGCCGTCTTCTCGATGAAGAGGGCGCTGCCGGCGTGGAAAAGTTGCTCCCCTGAAAGAGCATCGCTGCGACACCCGGGAGCCCCTGACGAGCTCGTGCACGGTAGGCGGTGAGACATCGAGTTCTCGATCGTCGATCATGGTCGTGTGGTGGGAACGCGTCTCGTGCGGCGATCGTCAGCGACCGGAGGATCACGGGCCTGTCAGCCGAGGTGGTCGCTGAACTCGTCACCGAGGCGGGCCCGTCGTGGCACGTACGACACCAGGCCCAGCTCGCGTCCACGCCACGGAAGCGGGCCGTGGGCGCGGGTGCGAAGCAACAGCTGGTGTTCGTCGACCGGCTCCTGGCCACGCTCGTGCATTTCCGCCACGTCACCACGCACGATGCGCCGGCCCGCTGGTTCGTCGTCGACCGCTCCACCATGACCCGCGCCATCGGCGAGGTGCGGCCGCTGCTCGCCGAGCGAGGCTGCACCATCAGCCGGGTGTGCGGCTGCGGACCCTGGCCGAGGTCGTCGACCATCTCGGTGCGAGCGGGAAGACCGGCATCATCGACGGAACCGAGTTCCGAGTCAGGCGCGCAACTGCCGGAGGCAGAGACCGGGACAAGTTCATCTCCGGCAAGAGCAAGCAGAACGCGGTCAAGACCATGCTGGTCACGGACGGCGACGGCCGGGTGCTCTTCTGCAGCCCGGCTCAGCACGGCAGCTGCGCGGACATCGCCCACGCCCGCCAGTTAG
>NZ_JAVACL010000040.1:0-64595 GCF_032658145.1 Streptomyces sp. MK7 | reverse complement strand
GGGGGGGCGGGCGCGGGCGGCGGCGGCGGGGCCCCCCCCCGCCCCGCGCGCCCCCCCCCCCCCCCCCCCCCCCCCCCCCCCCCGCCCCTTTCGGCGGTCGCCGCGTCCGTCAGTCCGGGGCCACCGTCAGTCCGGGGCGACCGGCCCGGCGGTGCTCTCCCGGATCTGGAGCCTGGTCCGCAGCACCACGGTCTGCAGCGGTGCCGCACTGCCCTCCATGCGCTGCAGCAGCAGATCGGCGGCGGCACGCCCGAGCTCGTACGACGGCAGCTCCACCGCCGTCAGCGACGGCCGCACCAGCGACGCCCAGGGGACGTCGCCGAAGGAGAGCACGCCGACGCCGGGCGGGGTGCGGCCGGCCTCGCCCAGGGCGTCGATGGCACCGATGGTCATGAGGTTGTTGGTGACGAACACCGCGTCCGGCGGCTCGGGCAGGGCCAGCAGCTCGCGCATCGCAGCCCGGCCGCCCTCGACGCGGAAGTCGGCGTGCCGTACGTAGGCGTCGTCGGCCGCGATTCCCCCGCCCCGGGCCGCTTGCAGCGCCGCGCGGTAGCCGGCCAGGCGCTCCTCGGAGGTGGAGGCGCCCTCGGGTCCGGTGATACAGGCGATCCTGCGGTAGCCGGCCTGGAGCAGATGGCGGGTGGCCACCTCGCCGCCGTGCTGGTCGTCGGCCCTGACCGCGTCCACCTCGGCGTCGTGCGGCCGCCGGTCGACGGCGACCACGGGCACGCCCCGGGCGATGAGCGGCCCCAGGTCGGTGTCGTCCTGGGAGGCCGCCGCCACGATCACGCCCGCCATCTGCTCACCGAGCGCGACCTCCAGGTAGCGCCGCTCCTTGTCGGTGTCCTCGTCGGAGTTGCACAGCACCACCGAGAGACTGGTGCGCTGCGCGGCGTCCTCGACACCGCGGGCGAGCGAGGTGAAGAACGGGTTCTCGATGTCCGGGATGATCAGGGCGATCACGCTGGAGCGCTGCTTGCGCAGGCTTCGCGCCAGCCGGTTGGGCGCGAACCCGAGCTCCGCGGCGGCCTGTTGCACGGACTGGGCGCGTTCCGGTGTGACCCTGCCGCCGTTGAACACACGCGAGACGGTCGCCGGGGATACTCCGGCGGCTCGCGCCACGTCATGGATCGTCACCACCTGTGTCCGCATCCTTTCACCGGGTCCGGCTTCCCACCCTACCCTGCTGGTGAAAAGGATTTCACCCCCGTGTTGAGCGGGCCCGGCGGGGAACAGGCGGCTGTGCCGCCGCCACGGGATGCTGGAGGGAGGCGGGGCGCGACGGGAGGGACCGGAACGCGATGACGCGATGAGGCGGACGGCAGGGAGGCGATGGAGGTGATCGCCGTCGATCCGACGGACAGCGCCTCGGTGCTGGCCGCCTTCGGAGCCCTCGGGGTGCTCGTGGTGATCTTCGCGGAGTCGGGTCTGCTGGTGGTCGGCTTCTTCCTGCCCGGGGACACGCTGCTGTTCCCGGCCGGTGTGCTGTGCGCGGGCAGCGCCCAGCAGGTGCCCCGTCTCCAGCTGTGGCAGGTGCTGCTGTGCGCCGCCGTCGGCGCCGTGGCGGGAGGGCAGGTCGGGTTCCTGATCGGTCGGCACGGCGGGCGGGCGCTGCTGGCCCGTTCCTCCAGCCGGCGGCTGCGGCAGGCGGCGGCACGGGCGGAGCGGCTCCTGGCCCGCTACGGCCACGGAAAGGCCCTGGTCATCGGCCGCTTCGTGCCGATGCTGCGGACGGTGCTGCACCCGGCGGCCGGCGCGCTCGGCGTGCCCACGCGCACCTTCACCGTGTGGCAGGTGGTCGGCGGCCTGCTCTGGTCGCAGAGCCTGGTCCTGGCCGGGTACACCCTCGGCTCCTCCGTCCCCCATGTCGAGGACTACCTGCTGCCGCTGGTCGCCCTGGTCGTCGTCCTCTCCCTGCTGCCCCTGCTGGCCGAGGCCCGCCGCACCCACGGCACCCGGCGGGCACGGGACCGCTCGCGCCGGGACCGCTCGCGCCGGGACCGCTCGCGCCGGGACCGCTCGCGGTCGGCCCCGCCCTGACCGGGCGCTCCGCGCCGACCGGGCGGGAACGCCCGCGGGAACACCCCGGCCGCCCCCGGCGTTGATCTCGTGCGGCAGGAACGGAGGTCCGGACAGTGCACGGTGAGTACAAGGTGCCGGGCGGGAAGCTCGTCGTCGTGGACGTGGAGGCCGATGGCGGGGTGCTGCGGCAGGTGCGGGTGGCGGGCGACTTCTTCCTGGAGCCGGACGAGGCGCTGGACGCCGTGAACGGCGCGCTGGAGGGTGCCCCGGCGGACACGGACGCGGCGGGTCTGGCCGCCCGGATCGACGCCGCGCTGCCGCCGGGCACGGTGATGTACGGGCTGACCTCGGAAGGCGTCGGCGTCGCGGTGCGGCGCGCGCTGGCGCACGCCACCGACTGGACGGACTACGACTGGCAGCTGATCCACGACGGCGCCCAGTCCCCCGCGCTGCACATGGCGCTGGACGAGGTGCTGACGGCCGAGGTCGCCGCGGGCAGGCGGTCTCCGACGCTGCGCGTGTGGGAGTGGGCCGCCCCCGCGGTGATCATCGGCAGCTTCCAGTCGCTGCGCAACGAGGTGGACGCCGAGGGCGCCGCCCGGCACGGCGTCGAGGTGGTACGCCGGATCTCCGGCGGCGGCGCGATGTTCGTCGAGCCGGGCAACACGATCACGTACTCGCTGTCGGTGCCCGAGGCGCTGGTGCAGGGGCTGTCCTTCCAGGACAGCTACGCCTATCTCGACGACTGGGTGCTCGGCGCGCTCGGCGACATGGGGATCCGCGCCTGGTACCAGCCGCTGAACGACATCGCCACCGACCAGGGCAAGATCGCCGGCGCCGCGCAGAAGCGGGTCGTGGGCCCCGATGGCGGCCCCGGCGCGGTGCTGCACCACGTGACCATGTCCTACGACATCGACGCCGACAAGATGCTCGAGGTGCTGAGGATCGGCCGGGAGAAGCTGTCCGACAAGGGCACCAAGAGCGCGAAGAAGCGGGTGGACCCGCTGCGCCGGCAGACCGGCCTCGCGCGCGAGGCCGTCATCGAGCGGATGATCGAGTCCTTCGACAGCCGCTACGGACTGTCGGAGGGCAAGGTCACCGACGAGGAGCTGGCCCGCGCCGAGCAGTTGGCCCGGACGAAGTTCACCACACCGCAATGGACGGCACGGGTGCCCTGAGGCACGGACACCCCACGCGCGCCCGGGTGCCCTGACGCACCGACACCCCACGCGTGCCCCGGTGTCCCGGCTCCGTCACCGCCCGTGCACGCAGCGAGTTCGCACTTCCGCCCCACAAGGACTCGTGTGACACTGTCGTACCGTCCATACTGTGGACGGCCTCCGCATCGTCCCCCACACGAGAAGTGCGCCGTGCGTGATCTCCCCCTGCCGCTCGCGCTCACCGCGCGGCTGACCCCGGTCGTCGTCCTGGCCTGTGCGGGCTGGGCACTGACGTCCGGGCCGTTCGCGGCGTCGTCCGCCGACGGGCACCGGGACGCCGGGCAGGACACCCACACCACCGACGCCGGGTCCTCCTCCTCGTCCACGTCCTCCTCCTCGTCCGGCTCGGCCACGGCGCCCTCGTCGGCCGCCGAGTCCAAGGCGTACGCGTCCGCTCCGGCGCCGTGCACCGCCATCGCCACCAAGACGATCACCTCGCTGGTGCCGGGTGCGAAGACGGCGGGCAAGGAGATCCCGTCGACGGACACCAAGGTGCGCCGCACCTGCTCCTGGAACGCGCTGAAGGGATACGACTACCGCTGGCTCGACGTGTCCTTCGAGATCACGCGGTCGGACGCGGCGGCACAGAAGTCGTACGAGCAGCGCACCGCGGAGAAGAGCGGCGGCGGGGCGGTGCCCGACCTCGGTGACGCCGCCTACTCCGTCGTCAACCTCACCACTCAGGACAAGCAGCAGACCCGTGAGGGCGTGGTGATGGTGCGGGCCTCCAACGCGCTGGTGACCGTCACCTACAACGGCAGCGACTTCGAGACGAAGAAGGCGCCGGGCACGGACGAGATCAACAAGGGGGCCATCAAGGCCGCCCGGGAAGCGGTGTCCGCGCTGAAGGGCGGCCAGGGGAACTGACCGCCCTTCGGGCCGCCCTCCCGACCGCCCTTGCCCGCCTCGGGTCTCGGGTGCGCCCGTCAGGCGACGGTCCTCTCCCGGGTGGGCGGGCGCATCAGCATGAGCAGCAGGTACAGCACCATCGACGTGCCGAGGCCCACCGCCCAGCCGTAGTCGGCGAGCGGCTTCAGCGCCGGGATCGGACGGCCGTCGACGAGCGGATGGAAGTCCGCGCCGCCGATGGCGAGCACGCCGCCCGCCACGAACGCCACGACCGCCCGCCAGTTCCAGCCGGCCGCGTACCAGTAGCGCCCGCCCCTGCGGTACAGGTCGACGAGGTCGAGCCGGCTGCGGCGCAGCACCCAGTAGTCGGCGACGAGGATGCCCGCGACCGTGCCGAGCAGCCCGCCGACCAGGCCCAGCCAGGTGAAGATGTAGCCCTGCGGGTCGGCGTAGAGCTTCCACGGGCAGATCACCACGGCGAGCACGGCGGTGACGAGGGCTCCGGCGCGGAAACTGACCTTGCGGGGCGCGATGTTGGAGAAGTCGAACGCCGGCGAGACCAGGTTGGCGGCGATGTTCACCGACAGGGTGGCCACCAGCACGGTGACCAGGGCGTAGAGCAGGCCGACCACGTTGTCCGTCTTGGCCGCCAACTGCACCGGGTCCCAGACCGGTTCGCCGTAGACGGCCTGCGAGCCGGAGGTGACCAGCACCGACAGGAAGGCGAACAGGGTCATGGTGGTGGGCAGGCCGAGCGCCTGGCCCCGGGTCTGCGCCTTCTGGCTCTTTCCGTAGCGGGTGAAGTCGGGGATGTTCAGCGACAGCGTCGACCAGAAGCCGATCATGCCCATCAGGGAGGGCGCGAACAGCTTCCAGAAGTCCGCTCCCCAGCCCAGTTTCGACGGCTGGTCGAACAGCGGGCCGAAGCCGCCGGCCTTGCTGCTCATCCACCACAGCATCACGAACGCGCCGACGAGCACGAACGGCGCCGCCCAGTTCTCGAACCGGCGGATCGTCTCCATGCCCCGGTAGATCACGGCCACCTGGATCACCCAGAAGATCGCGAACGACAGCCACATCGTCCAGGCGTGGCCGCCGAACTCGGCGGCCTTCGACCAGCTGTCGCCGATGAGCTTCCCGGCCAGGAAGTAGATCGCCTCGCCGCCGATCCAGGTCTGGATGCCGAACCAGCCGCAGGCCACCAACGCCCGTACCACGGCGGGCAGGTTGGCGCCGCGCACCCCGAAGGAGGCACGGGCGAAGACCGGGAAGGGAATGCCGTACTTGGGTCCCGCGTGCCCGGTGAGCAGCATCGGGACGAGCACGATCACATTGGCCAGGGCGATGGTGAACACCGCCTGCTTCCAGTCCATGCCGACGGCGATCAGACCGGAGGCAAGGGTCCAGGAGGCCGTGTTGTGGGCCATGCCGACCCACAGCGCGGAGAAGTTGTACGTGGTCCAGGTGCGCCCGGCCACGGGGACCGGCAGCAGGTCCGCGTTGGCGTAGGGGCCGCTGGGCGGTGGAGTGCCGGGGGCGATCTCCACCCGCCCGTCGGCGAGGGTCACCTGGGCGGACGGCGATATGCCCCAGGGAGCGGTGTCGGTCATGGGCAGCCCAATCGGATGGCGACCGGTTATCTGGAGTTGACGACGGGAATGACCTCGCGGCCGTACGCGTCGATCACGGCTTCCTGCGCGTCGTGCATGTCGTACACGGCGAACTGGTCGACGCCCAGTTCGCGCAGCGCGTTCAGCTTCTCGATGTGCTTCCCGACCGGTCCGATCAGGCAGAACCGGTCGACGATCTCGTCGGGCACGAAGGCCGTGTCCGGGTTGCCGCTGCGCCCGTGGTGGGCGTAGTCGTAGCCCTGGCGGGACTTGATGTAGTCGGTGAGTTCGTCGGGGACGGCGGCGGAGTGCTCGCCGTAGCGGGCGACCAGGTCGGCGACGTGGTTGCCGACCATGCCGCCGAACCAGCGGCACTGCTCCCGGGCGTGGGCGAGAGCTTCGGGCGAGTCGTCGGCGGTGACATAGGCGGGGGCGGCGACGCAGATCGTCACCTGAGCCGGGTCGCGTCCGGCCGCTGCCGCCGCGTCCTTGACCGCCTTGACCATGTACTCGGTCAGATAGAGGTCGGCGAGCTGGAGGATGAACCCGTCCGCCTCCTCGCCGGTCATCTTCAGCGCCTTGGGGCCGTACGCGGCCATCCAGACGGGGAGTTCGGCGCCCGGCTTGATCCAGGGGAACCTGATCACCGTGCCGCCGCCGAGGTCGGCCTCCTCTCCCCGGGCCAGGGCCCGGATGACCTTCATGGCCTCACTGATCCGGGCCAGCGTGTTGGGTTTGCGGCCCGCGACGCGCATCGCGGAGTCGCCGCGGCCGATGCCGCAGACCGTGCGGTTGCCGAACATGTCGTTGAGAGTGGCGAAGGTGGAGGCGGTCACCTCCCAGGTGCGGGTGCCCGGGTTGGTGACCATCGGGCCGACCGTCAGCTTCCCGGTGTTCGCGAGGATCTGGCTGTAGATGACGAACGGCTCCTGCCAGAGCACGGCGGAGTCGAAGGTCCAGCCGTAGCGGAAGCCGTTGCGCTCGGCCCGCTGCATCAGGCTGACGACGCGGGAGGCCGGCGGGTCGGTCTGCAGGACGAGTCCGAAGTCCATGGCGTCCTTGGCTCTCTTCCTAGTTGAGGTACTGACAGGTGGAGCGAGGCGTGTAGACGCCGTGGCCGGGACGTCCCGTGTACTCCCGTCCGGTGATCACGGGCTCGCCGCGGGAGAGCACGGTCTCCACCCGGCCGGTGACGCGCCGGCCCTCGTAGGCCGAGTAGTCGACGTTCATGTGGTGGGTCTCGGCGGAGAGGACCTGCTCGGCGTGCGGGTCGTAGATGACGACGTCGGCGTCGGCGCCGGGGGCGATGGTGCCCTTCGTGGGGTACATGCCGAACATCCGGGCCGGGGTGGCGCAGGCGATCTCGATCCAGCGACGGCGCGAGATGTGCCCGTCGACGACGGCCTGGTGGAGGAGGTCCATACGGTTCTCCACGCCCGGCATACCGTTGGGGATCTTGGAGAAGTCGCCCCGGCCCAGCTCCTTCTGGCCGCTGAAGCAGAACGGGCAGTGGTCGGTGGAGACCACCTGGAGGTCGTTGGTGCGCAGCCCCTTCCACAGCGCCGCCTGGTGGTCCTTGGGGCGCAGGGGTGTCGAGCACACGTACTTCGCGCCCTCGAAGCCGGGCTCGGCGAGGTTGTCGGTGGACAGGAACAGGTACTGCGGGCAGGTCTCGCCGAACACCGGCAGTCCCTCGTCGCGGGCCCTGGCCAGCTCGGCGACCGCCTCGCGCGCCGAGACGTGCACGACGTACAGGGGGGCGCCCGCGACCTGTGCCAGGCGGATCGCGCGGTGGGTGGCCTCGGCCTCCAGCAGGGCCTTGCGGACCTCGCCGTGGTAGCGCGGATCGGTCTCGCCGCGGGCGAGGGCCTGCTCCACCAGGACGTCGATGGCGATGCCGTTCTCGGCGTGCATCATGATCAGCCCGCCGTTGTCGGCGGCGCGCTGCATGGCCCGCAGGATCTGGCCGTCGTCGCTGTAGAAGACCCCCGGGTAGGCCATGAACTGCTTGAAGGAGGTGACACCCTCCTCCACCAGCAGGTCCATCTCCTTCAGCGTCTCCTCGTTCACATCGGAGACGATCATGTGGAAGCCGTAGTCGATGGAGCAGTGCCCCTCGGCCTTGGCGTGCCAGGCGTCCAGGCCCTCGCGCAGGGAGCCGCCGACGCTCTGGATCGCGAAGTCGACGATGGTGGTGGTGCCGCCCCAGGCGGCGGCCCGGGTGCCGGTCTCGAAGGTGTCGGAGGCGTAGGTGCCGCCGAACGGCATCTCCATGTGGGTGTGGCCGTCGACCCCGCCCGGGATCACGTACTTGCCGGTCGCGTCGATGGCCCGTTCGGCGGTGAACGCCTCGGCGGCCGGGGTGCCGGAGGCCGCGAGGGCGGCGATACGGCCGTCCTCGATCAGGACGTCGGCGTGGATCTCGTCTGCGGCGGTGATGACGAGGCCGCCGCGGATGACGGTACGGCTGCTCATGCTCCCTCTCCTGCCAGGTGGACGGTTGCGGTCACGGGGCGGTCAGCGGCGTGTAGGCCCCCGGCGCGCGGTCGCGGTAGAACTGCCAGCGGTCGCGGACCTCGCGCAGCTTGGCCAGGTCCAGGTCGCGGACGACGAGTTCGGTCTCCTTGTCGCTCGCCACCTCGCCGACGAACTGGGCCTCGGGGTCCACGAAGTAGGAGGTGCCGTAGAAGTCGTTGTCCCCGTACTCCTCGACGCCGACCCGGTTGATCGCGCCCACGAAGTACTCGTTGGCGACGGCCGCCGCCGGCTGCTCCAGCTGCCACAGATAGCCGGACAGGCCGCGTGAGGTGGCCGAGGGGTTGAAGACGATCTCGGCGCCGGCCAGGCCCAGTGCGCGCCAGCCCTCCGGGAAGTGCCGGTCGTAGCAGATGTAGACGCCGACCTTGCCCACCTTGGTGTCGAAGACGGGCCAGCCGCTGTTGCCGGGGCGGAAGTAGAACTTCTCCCAGAAGCCGCGGACCTGGGGGATGTGGGTCTTGCGGTACTTGCCGAGGTAGGAGCCGTCGGCGTCGATCACGGCCGCGGTGTTGTAGAGGACGCCGGGCTGTTCCTCCTCGTACATCGGCAGGACGAGGACGATGCCCAGTTCCTTCGCGAGCGCCTGGAAGCGCCGGACGATCGGCCCCTCGGGGATCTGCTCGGCGTACTCGTAGAAGGCCGGGTCCTGCACCTGGCAGAAGTACGGGCCGTAGAACAGCTCCTGGAAGCACAGGACCTGGGCGCCCTGCGCGGCGGCGTCGCGGGCGGCCTGCTCATGGACCTGGATCATGGATTCCTTGTCGCCGGTCCAGGCGGTCTGGAAGAGGGCGGCACGGATCACACGGCTCATCGGGACCTCCGCTCGTTCGGTGTGCGGGGTGTGCGGTGTCCGCAGAGCGTAGGAAGCCGGCCGGTCCGCTTTGAGGTGCACCGTGTCACGTCCGCGGGGGTGCGGCGTGCCACCGTGTCACTCGGGCTCCGTGCCATGTTTCACCGCCGTTTCCCCAGGTGGTCACGGGTTTCACTGCTGTTGCGCGTCGTGCGCGAGGAGGGCTATGTGCACCGAGGCGGCCTGTTCGAAGTCGTCGAGGTCCACCCCGAGGCGGGCCTGTATGGCCTCCAGGCGGCGGTAGAGCGCGGGCCGGGAGACGTGGTGGAGCTGGGCGGTGCGGGACTTGTTGCGGCCGGTGGCGAGGTAGGTGCGCAGCACGGCGAGCAGATCGCGGTCGGCCCGGCACAGCAGCCCGTTCAGCTC
The DNA here is from genome assembly GCF_032658145.1 of Streptomyces sp. MK7. Lineage (NCBI taxonomy): Bacteria > Bacillati > Actinomycetota > Actinomycetes > Kitasatosporales > Streptomycetaceae > Streptomyces > Streptomyces sp. MK7. The sequence continues at coordinate 55,140 of NZ_JAVACL010000040.1, read as the reverse complement.
CCGCTCGGCGAAGGACTGCACATGAGGGTCGTCCCGCAGCAGCCGGACCAGGCCGCGCAGGTGCACGTCCCTCAGCCGCACGACGGCCGGGAGGTCGAAGGCGGGGGCGGAGTCCGCCACGGCGTCGGCGACGTGCCGGGCCTCGCGCAGCCCGGCGGGCACGTCGTCCCAGGCGGTGCGGGCGTCCGCGGCGGCGACGACCGTGCCGGCCCGGTGCGGCTCCACCGTGCCGGCCCGGTGCGACTCGGTGCGCAGCCGGACCGCGAAGCGCTCGGTGAGGGCGTCGGCGTCCTGGTCGCGGGCGAGGCTGAGCAGGACCGCGGTGGAGCCGTCGCCCTGCCCGCCGATCTCGGCGACCAGCCCGCGCAGCCCCAGCAGCCGCAGCAGCCGGTCGAGTTCGGCGGGCTCGCCGTCCCGCACCACGAGGGGCACGAACGTGCGCCGGTTGACGGGCAGTCCGGCGGCGCGCGCCCGGGGCAGCAGCTGCCGGGCCGGTACGACGCCGCTGAGCAGGTCGGTCAGCAGGCCCTGCGCGGACTGCTCCTCCCAGGTGCGGCCCGCGGCGCCGCCGAGCATCCGGTGCAGCACGAGGGCCTCGGCGGCGCGGTCGGCCAGCAGCCGTCCGGTGGCGATGTCCCCGCGGTGCCCGCACAGCACGATCCGCCCCCACCGCTCCCCGCGCCCGCCGAGTTCGGCGCGGATCCAGCCGTCGCCCTCGCTTCCTCCCCCAGTGCCTGAACGGCCTGGGTGGTGCCCCCATGCCTGTCGGGCGATGCGTTCCCAGTCGCGCAGCACGTCGTCCACCGCCGACCGCTCCCCCGCCGTGGCGAGGACGCGGTGGGCGAGGTTGGTGACGACGACGGGGCAGGCGCTGTGCTGGGCGATCTCGTCCAGCAGCGCCTGGAGCGGGGCGCCCGCGGTGATCAGCGCGGTCAGGGTGGTGCGGACGGACTCCGACAGGCTGACGGCGGCGAACTTCCGCCGCACCAGCCGGGACTGGACCTCCTCGGTCAGCTCGGCGAACGGGAACGGGCGGTGCAGGACCACCAGGGGCAGCCCGCACCGCTCGGCGGCCCGCCGCATCACGTCCGGCGGCCGCGGGAACGCCCGTCCGAGGCCGAGGACGACGGCGGCGGCCTCCGCGCGGTGCAGGGAGCGGATGTACTCGGCCTGTTTCTCCTCGTCGCCGGCGAGCAGCACGCCGGTGGTCAGCACCATCTCGCCGCCGTTGAGCATCACGCCGACGTCCGCCGCCTCGGCGACGTGCACCCAGCGCACGGGCCGGTCGAGGTGGCCCGCGCCGGCGACCACCTCGGGCTCCCCGGCGAGCACCCGCTCCAGGGCGAGCACCTGACGGACCGACAGGGGCGGTTCCGGGGAGTTCGACGGGGCCGGGGGCCGGTCCGAGACGGTGGTCATGGCGACGTTCCCCTCTGTTTGCGGCTCGGTTCACCTCTGCTTGCGGCTCGGTTCGCCTCCGGGGCGCGCCAGCCGGGGTCGAGGGTGCGACCGTGCTCGGTCCTCCGGGCCTCCGCGCTCCCCCACGCTCGAATCCGCTCGCGCGGGGGGACTCCCATCCCCCTCGACACCGGCGCGCCCCGTCGGCTCACTCGCCTTGCTCGGCGCTTTCCCGTGCGTACCTCAGTACGCGGCGCTCAGCGCGCCTTCCAGGATCGCGGCGCCCTCCTCGGCCTCCGCGACGGTCAGGGACAGCGGTGGGGCGATGCGCAGGGCGCTGGTGTTGTGGCCGCCGCCCTTGCCGATGAGCAGCCCGCCCTCGCGGGCCGCCTCCAGCACGGCGGCGGCCGCCCGCGGATCGGCCTCGTCCGTGCCGGGCCTGGCCAGTTCCACGCCGATCATCAGTCCGCGCCCGCGCACCTCCCGTACGCCGGGCAGGCCAGCCGCGACGGCCCGCAGCCGTTCGATGAGCAGGCCGCCGACCCGCCGGGCGTTGCCCTGAAGGTCGTGCTCCACCAGGTAGTTGAGGTTGGCGAGGCCCGCGGCCATGGTGATCTGGGTGCCGCCGAAGGTGGAGATGCTGTTGGCGTCCAGGCAGTTCATGATCTCGGCGCGGGCGACGACCCCGCCGATGGACATGCCGTTGCCGATGCCCTTGGCGAAGGTGAGCATGTCCGGCGGCCCGCTGCGCCCGTGCGCCTGCCAGCCCCAGAAGTGCTCGCCGGTGCGGCCCCAGCCGGTCTGCACCTCGTCGGCGATCCACAGGATGCCCTGCTCCCGCAGCACGTCCCGGAAGGCGGCGTACAGCCCGTCGGGGGGCGAGGTGAAGCCGCCGACGCCCTGGATGGGTTCGGCGATCAGCGCGGCGGGCGCGCGGGTGTGGCCGAGGAGGTCCTTGAGGTCCTCCACGCAGGCCGCGACGAAGGCGTCGTCGTCCAGGTGGGCGAACGGGCCGCGGCTGCGGACGCCTCCGTGGACGTACAGCGTCTGCAGCGGGGACAGGGAGGTCGGGGACCAGCCGCGGTTGCCGGTGATGCCGATGGAGCTGAACGAACGGCCGTGGTAGCTGTTGCGCATGGCCAGGATCGTGTTGCTGCGCCGGTAGGTCGTCGCCAGCAGCAGCGCGGTGTCGTTGGCCTCGGTGCCTGAGGTGGTGAAGAAGACCCGGGCGTCCGGGATGCCGCTGAGCTGGGCGATGCGCTCGGCGAGCTCCACCATGGGCCGGCTGAGGTAGAGCGTGGAGGAGTGGATGATCCGGCCGGCCTGCTCGCTCACCGCCTTGGTGACCTCGGGCAGCGCGTGCGCGGTCATCGTGGTCAGGATCCCGCCGAAGAAGTCCAGGTAGCGCCGGCCCTCGGCGTCCCACACGTACCGGCCCTCGCCGTGGGTGATCTCCAGCGGGTCCTCGTAGTAGAGGGCGAGCCAGTCGGGCAGCACGGCCCGGTGACGGTCGTACAGGTCGTTCACGGTGTGACCAGCCCTTCGTAGGCGTCGGGACGGCGGTCGCGGTAGAAGGCCCACTGCTGCCGCACCGCTTCGATGAGGTCGAAGTCGAGGTCGCGGACGACGAGCTCCTCCTTGGAGTCACTGGCGACGTCCCCGACGAACTGACCGCGCGGGTCGACGAAGTAGCTCGTTCCGTAGAAGTCGTTGTCGCCGTACTCCTCCTGGCCGACGCGGTTGATCGCGGCGACGAAGTACTCGTTGGCGACGGCCGCCGCCGGCTGCTCCAGCCGCCAGAGGTAGGAGGACAGGCCGCGGTGGGTGGCGGAGGGGTTGTAGACGAGCTGGGCGCCGTTGAGGCCGAGCTGGCGCCAGCCCTCCGGGAAGTGGCGGTCGTAGCAGATGTAGACGCCGACCCTGCCGACGGCGGTGTCGAAGACGGGCCAGCCCAGGTTGCCGGGTTTGAAGTAGTACTTCTCCCAGAAGCCCTTGACCTGCGGGATGTGGTGCTTGCGGTACTTGCCGAGGTAGCTGCCGTCGGCGTCGATCACGGCGGCGGTGTTGTAGTAGAAGCCGGACTGCTCGACCTCGAAGACGGGGACGACGATCACCATGCCGGTCTCGCGGGCGAGGTCCCGCATCCGGCGCACCGTCGGGCCGTCCGGGACCGGCTCCGCCCAGCGGTAGTGCTCGGGCTCCTGGACCTGGCAGAAGTACGGCGAGTTGAAGACTTCCTGGAACCCGATGATCTTCGCGCCCCGGCGGGCCGCCTCACGGGCGTGCTGCTCGTGCTTGGCGACCATGGACTCGGTGTCGCCGGTCCAGGTGGCCTGGACCAGGGCCGCACGGACGACGTTGGCCATGAGCTGCTCCTTCGACGTACGTCAGAGCCTGTGTCACCTCCGCGCCCGGCCGGGGTGTGACACGGACTCCCAGCCTCTACGCCCGTAGAACGAGCCTAGAGGCACGAACGTAAGCCTCCTGGGCGGCCTTGCCAAGACCATCGCCGTGAACCCGCTGAGTCGATCGCGTTTCGCAACTCCTGTGGGTGAGTGCCGGCGGGTGCCGGCGGCGCGGGGCCGCCCGTCACACCTCGACCGGTGTACAGCGCCCGACCAGCTCGTCCATCGACAGCCCGAGGGCGCGGGCCAGCGCGGCCACCGTGAAGAAGGCCGGGGTCGGGGCCCGGCCGGTCTCGATCTTGCGCAGCGTCTCCGCGGAGATGCCCGCGCTCGCCGCGATCTCCGTCATGCTGCGGCCGCCGCGCGCCTCGCGCAGCAGCAGCCCGAGCCGCTCGCCGCGTTCGCGCTCTTCGGGGGTGAGTGGGGTGCGCACCATGCCGTCATTCTACGGCGAAGACCGGGATTCAAATACCGGTATAGTAATTGGCATGGTGGAACTGAAGACGGACACATCGATCGACGCCATGTACGAGGCCGGCCAGGTCGTGGCGCGAGCGCTCACCGCGGTGAGCCGGGCCGCGGACGTGGGCGTCTCCCTGCTGGAACTCGACGAACTGGCACGTGAGGTGCTGCGCGAGGCGGGCGCGACCTCCCCCTTCCTCGGCTACCTGCCCTCCTTCGCCCCGACGCCCTTCCCCGCCGTGCTGATCGCCTCCGTCAACGACGCGATCGTGCACGGCATCCCCACCCGGTACCGGCTGCGCGACGGCGACCTGCTCTCCCTGGACTTCGGCGCCGAGCTGGGCGGCTGGGTCGGGGACTCGGCCCTCAGCATGGTCGTCGGCCGGCCGCGCCGCGCGGACCTGAAGCTGATCGAGACGGCCGAGCGGGCGCTGGCCGCGGGCATCGAGGCGGCCGTGGTCGGCAACCGCATCGGCGACATCGCCCACGCCGTCGGCTCGGTGTGCCGTGCGGCGGGCTACGGCATCCCGGACGGCTTCGGCGGCCACGGCGTGGGCCGCCGCATGCACGAGGACCCCGCCGTGCCCAACGAGGGCCGCCCCGGCCGGGGCCTGCCGCTGCGCCACGGCATGGTCCTCGCCATCGAACCCATGCTGATCGCCGGCGGCACCGACGGCTACCACGCGGCCCCCGACGGCTGGACCCTCCGCACGAACGACGGCTCCAGGGCGGCCCACGTCGAGCACACGGTGGCGATCACGGAGAGCGGCCCGAGGATTCTCACGCAACGGTGAGGTGAGAGCCCTGGGAGCGCGGGGCCGTGCCGATGTGCGGCCGCCGCCGCGTGGGCCCGACCGGCCCCGACGGAGCCGCACCCGCGCAAGGGACCACCCCCGAGCTCGTGGGCGCCCGACATGCCCGAAGAAACGGAACATGCAATCGTGGCATGAGCCCCACTTTTCCCGGTTACCCGGCGGGAGCCCCACGTCAGCGAAGGAACGGAAAACGATGACCAGCGGCTTCATCGGCCCGGAGGGCGACCCCTTCGGCGAATTCTTCGCCCGCTTCTTCGGCGGCGGACCACGCCCCGGTCCCCGGCACGTCGACATCGGCAGGCTGCTCAGCCAGCCCGCCCGGGAGCTCGTCAAGGGCGCGGCGCAGTACGCCGCCGACCACGGCAGCCGGGACCTGGACACCGAGCACCTGCTGCGGGCGGCGCTCTCCACCGAGCCCACCCGCAGCCTGCTCAGCCGGGCCGGCGCGGACCCGGACTCGATCGCCTCGCAGATCGACGAGCGCTCGGGCCCCGTCCACGGCCCCGCGGGCCAGGGCCCCGGGGGCGAGCCCCCACCGCCGACCTCCCTCTCCCTCACCCCGGCCGTCAAGCGCGCCCTGCTGGACGCGCACGACATGGCGCGGGCGAGCGGTGCCGGGTACATCGGCCCGGAGCACGTGCTGAGCGCGCTCGCCGCGAACCCCGACTCGGCGGCCGGCCACATCCTGAACCAGGCCCGGTTCGCCGCCTCCGGGCTGCCTCCCGAGGCTCCGGACACCACCGCGCCGCCGAGGGCGGAGCGGCAGCGCACCACAGCGACACCCACCCTCGACAAGTTCGGCCGGGACCTCACCGACCTGGCCCGTCAGGGACGTATCGACCCGGTGATCGGCCGGGACCAGGAGATCGAGCAGACCATCGAGGTGCTCTCCCGGCGCGGCAAGAACAACCCCGTGCTGATCGGTGACGCGGGCGTCGGCAAGACCGCCATCGTGGAGGGGCTGGCGCAGCGGATCGCCGACGGGGACGTGCCCGACATCCTGATCAACCGCCGGGTGGTGGCACTGGACCTGACGGGCGTGGTCGCGGGCACCCGCTACCGGGGCGACTTCGAGGAGCGGCTGAACAACATCGTCACCGAGATCCGGACCAACTCCGAGCGGCTGATCGTCTTCATCGACGAGCTGCACACGGTGGTCGGCGCCGGCGGGGGCGGCGAGGGCGGGTCGATGGACGCGAGCAACATCCTCAAGCCCGCCCTGGCCCGCGGCGAGCTGCACGTCGTGGGCGCGACGACGCTGGAGGAGTACCGGCGGATCGAGAAGGACGCGGCGCTGGCCCGGCGGTTCCAGCCGATCCTGGTGCCCGAGCCGTCCGTGGCGGACGCCATCGAGATCCTGCGCGGGCTGCGCGACCGCTACGAGGCGCACCACCAGGTCCGCTACACCGACGAGGCGCTGGTGGCCGCCGTGGAGCTGTCCGACCGGTATCTGACCGACCGGCGGCTGCCGGACAAGGCGATCGACCTGATCGACCAGGCCGGCGCCCGGGTACGGCTGCGGGCGCGGACCAAGGGCACGGACGTACGGGCCATGGAGCGCGAGGTCGAGCAGCTCACCCTGGACAAGGACCAAGCGGTCGCGGACGAACGGTACGAGCAGGCCACGCAGTTGCGTGACCGGATCGCCGAGCTGAAGCAGCGGATCTCCGAGACCGGCGGGGAGGAGGAGGCGGACGAGGGCCAGCTGGAGGTCACCGCCGAGTCGATCGCCGAGGTGGTGTCCCGGCAGACCGGCATCCCGGTCAGCAGCCTCACCCAGGAGGAGAAGGAGCGGCTGCTCGGCCTGGAGGAGCATCTGCACCGGCGGGTGGTCGGCCAGGAGGAGGCCGTCGGCGTGGTCGCCGAGGCGGTGCTGCGCTCCCGTGCCGGGCTCGCGAGCCCGCACCGGCCGATCGGCAGTTTCATGTTCCTCGGCCCCACCGGCGTCGGCAAGACGGAGCTGGCCCGGGCCCTGGCCGAGGCGCTGTTCGGCAGCGAGGACCGCATGGTCCGCCTGGACATGAGCGAGTACCAGGAACGGCACACCGTCAGCCGGCTGGTGGGCGCCCCGCCCGGGTACGTGGGCCACGAGGAGGCCGGTCAGCTCACCGAGGTGGTGCGCCGGCACCCGTACTCGCTGCTGCTGCTCGACGAGGTGGAGAAGGCCCACCCGGACGTGTTCAACATCCTGCTCCAGGTGCTCGACGACGGGCGGCTGACCGACTCCCAGGGCCGCACGGTCGACTTCACCAACACCGTCATCGTGATGACCAGCAATCTGGGCTCGGAGGTCATTTCCCGGCGCGGCGGCGCCGGTATCGGGTTCGGTCAGGGCGGCGCCGACGCGGACGAGGAGGCGCGGCGCGAGCGGATCCTGCGCCCGCTGCGGGAGCACTTCCGGCCCGAGTTCCTCAACCGCGTCGACGAGATCGTGGTCTTCCGGCAGCTCACCGCGGAACAGCTGCGGCAGATCACCGACCTGATGCTGGAGCAGACCCGTCGGCTGATGCACGCGCAGAGCGTCGCCGTCCGGTTCACCGACCAGGCCGTGGACTGGCTGGCGCAGCACGGCTACCAGCCGGAGTACGGTGCCCGGCCGCTGCGCCGCACCATCCAGAAGGAGGTCGACAACCAGCTGTCGCGTCTCCTGCTGGACGGCCGGGTCGGCGAGGGCAGCCGGGTCACGGTGGACGTGGAGGACGGCCGGCTGGTGTTCCGCACCGAGGACCGGGAGCCCACGGCCGCCCCTGCCGAGTGAGGGCCCCGCGGCCTTGCCGAGTGCCGAGTCAGGGCCTTGCGGTGTTCTACGGCGCCGGGTGCGCCCGCCATCGGCTACGGCGCCGGGTGCACCACCATCGCCGAGCCGCCGCCGCGCCGTACCTTCTCCGCCGCGGCCAGCCACCTGCCGTTCGGCAGGCGCTGTACGCCGGTGGCCGCGCCGATCTCCGGATTGAGCTTGAAGGAGTGCCCGATGGCCTCCAGCTGCTGCCGCAACGCGCTGTCGTAGAGGCCGGGTTCGAGTTCGGTCTGGGCCGCGTTGCGCTGGCTGGCGCGGGGTGCGGCGATCGCGTCGACCAGCGGGAGGTGCCGGTCGAGGAACCCGGTCAAGGTCTGGAGCACGGTGGTGATGATGGTGGCGCCGCCGGGCGAACCCAGCGCCACCACGGGCCGGTTGTGGGCGTCCAGCACGATCGTCGGCGACATCGACGAGCGCGGCCGCTTGCCCGGGCCGGGCAGGTTCGGGTCGTGCACGGCCGGGTTGGCCGGGGCGAAGGAGAAGTCCGTCAGCTCGTTGTTGAGCAGGAAGCCCCGGCCGGGCACGGTGATGCCGCTGCCGCCGGTCTGCTCGATGGTGAGGGTGTAGGAGACGACGTTGCCCCAGCGGTCGGCGACCGTCAGATGGGTGGTGTTCTCGCCCTCGTACGTCGTCGGGGCCGCGGTGCCCCCGGTGCCGCAGGCCGCGGGGTGGCGCGGGTCGCCGGGTGCGAGCGGGCTGGTGAGGACCGCGTCGTCCTTGATCAGGCAGGCGCGGGAGTCGGCGAACCGCTGGGAGAGGAGTCCCGCGGTGGGTACGTCCTCGAAGGCGGGGTCCCCGACCCAGCGCCCGCGGTCCGCGAAGGCGATCCGGCTCGCCTCGATGAAGTGGTGCAGGTACTGCACCTCGCTCGCCTTGGACAGGTCCGTGTTCTCCAGAATGTTCAGCGCCTCGCCCACGGTGGTGCCGCCGGAGGAGGAAGGCGCGATGGAGTAGACGTTCAGGCCGCGGTAGGACGCCCTGGTGGGGGCCTGGAGCTTGGCCTGGTAGGCCGCGAGGTCCTTCTCGGCGAGCTTGCCCGGGCGGGCGTTCCAGCCCGAAGCCGGGTCGACCGGCGGGTGGTTGACGGTCTCGACGATGTCGTCGCCGATGTCCCCGCGGTAGATCGCGCCGATGCCCTTGCGGCCGAGCTCTTCGTAGGTGCGGGCGAGTTCGGGGTTCTTGAAGGTGGAGCCGACGACCGGGAGCCGGCCACCCGGCAGGAACAGCTTCGCGGTGTCCGGGAAGTAGCGGAAGCGGGTCTCGTTCGAGGCCGTCTGCGAACGGAAGGTGTCGTCGACGGTGAAGCCGTCTCGCGCCAGCCGCTCGGCGGGCTTCAGGACCGTGCCGAGCCGCCTGCTGCCCCACTCCTCCAGCGCCTTCTGCCAGGTGGCGGGGGTTCCCGGCGTTCCCACGCTCAGGCCGCTGCTGACGGCGTCGCTGAAGGCGAGCGGCTTGCCGTTCTCCAGGAAGAGATCGGAGTCGGCGGTCAGCGGCGCTGTCTCGCGGCCGTCGATGGTGTGGACGGTGCGGGTGCGGGCGTCGTAGTAGACGAAGTAGCCGCCCCCGCCGACGCCCGCGGAGTACGGCTCGGTGACACCGAGGGCGGCCGCGGTGGCGACGGCCGCGTCGACGGCGTTGCCGCCCTTCTTCAGCACCTCGATGCCGGCCGCCGAGGCGTCCTGGTCCACGCTGGCGACGGCGCCGCCGTAGCCGACGGCCACGGGGACCTTCGGGGCCGGTCCGGGCCTCGCTGCCGGTCCGGGCTCGGCGTGGCCGGGGTGCGCGGTGGGCGGCGCTGCGGCCCCCAGCGAGACCACGGCGGCCGAGACCGCGAGAACAGCCAGTTTCCGAGCGACAGGGCGACGCATCCGCACCTCCTGGGAAGGGCCGTTCACGCAGCCTAATCCATCACCATGGTCACGTCAGGTCAGCGCGGAAACCGGTTTCGAACACGGGTTTGCGTCCGCCCGCTAACATGCGCGCCCATGAATGACGACGTGCGCAACATCGTCCTGGGCGTGATAGCGGCCGGCATCAGTGCCGCGCTCGGCTGGCTGACCCGCACCTACCTCTGGAAGCGGAAGCTGCGGCGCAAGCAGGCGTTCTTCGGGTTGCCGGAGAACTCCGAGTCGCTGCTGGTGGTGAACCGGAACGCCTCCGGACCCGAGCTGGCGGTGATGCGCCATGACGTGTTCGCGCTGCTGGAACTCGCCGCACTGATCAAGGAGTGCCGGGCCCACGCCCAAGTGCTGCCGCACGACACGGCACGTCAGGGCTTCGGTGAGCGCACCGAGTTCTGCGTCGGCGGACCGGCCTCCAACCGCCGTACGGCCGCGCACCTGGGCTCTCTGCTGCCCGGCGTGCAGGTGAACGTGGATGCCGAACCGGGGCCGGACCGCGGCGCCTTCCAGATCGGCTCCGAGCGCTATCGGCTGGAGGGCGGCCGAGCCGAGTACGTGCTGCTCGCCCGGCTCACCGTCGGCGACAGCCACGGCAACCGGCCGGTGTTCCTGTTCTGCGGTCAGACCGCGATCACCAACCAGGCCGCCACGCGCTACCTCGCCCGCAACCACGAGCGGCTGGCCCGCAAGCACGGCAGGAACTCCTTCGTCCTGCTGCTGAAAGTGGTGAACCCCCAGGCGTACGGCCCGGACGTGGTCGAACTCGTCGCGGACGTGACCCGGGCGGCCCGGACTCCGCTGCCCTCGCCGGAGCCCTCGGCCGATTCGGCGTCGAGCACCACCCGCCCGGCGCGCAGCTGACCTTCTGCTCACCGGCGGGCGACGCGTCGCAGCTGTCCGTCCCGCCGCGCGAGCAGTGATCTCCGGCTGCCGCCGGCCGGGTATGGCTCTGTGAACCGCTGTCCCCCTGCGAACGGCCGTGAACGGCACATCGTAGTCCCCGCCCTCAGTTCTCCGCGACCTCCGCGTACAGCTGGGAGAGTTCGGGGACACCGCTCTCGGCCCATGCGTGCCCGACCTCGACGACGTCGAACTCCCGTCCGGAGGCGAGCCGCACCACAGGACGGCTGCGGGGCCGGATCCGCCAGGCCGCGCCGGGGACGGTGCGCACGATGACCGTGCCCAGATACAGGCCCGCGTCGTTGCCCAGCCAGGACGCCTTCTCCGCGTCGTCCCGCCAGCGGGGCAGGAGCTGATCGAGCGCCTCCAGCGAGGCCGCCGACTCGTCGAGCCGGACGTCGGCCTCGGACGCCTGGGCGCGCAGCAGCTCACAGGTGGCGAGGAGGTCGGCGAGGCCATCGGGGTCGGGCGAGCCGTCGTCGGCGGAGAGCACCGTGCCACCGGGAGCCGGTGCCTGCTTCTTGCGCCGGTTGCCCACAAACGGGATGTTCATGGCTCCAGCGTGACACCGACAGTGTGGCGCACACCACAGGGCGTACGCCGATGTCCTGGCTACACGTCTGTCTACACGTCCAGGTCGACCACGACCGGCGCGTGGTCCGAGGCGCCCTTGCCCTTGCGCTCCTCCCGGTCGACGTAGGCGTCGGTGACCGCCTTGGCGAAGGGCTCGTTGGCGTACACCAGGTCGATGCGCATGCCGCGGTTCTTTGGGAAGCAGAGCTGGCGGTAGTCCCAGTAGGTGAACGGGTGGTCGTACTTCAGGGGCCGCGGGACCACGTCCGCGAGACCGGCCTCGCGCAGGGAGGTGAGGGCGGCGCGCTCGGCGGGGGTGACGTGGGTGGCGCCCTCGAAGGCGGCCGGGTCGTAGACGTCGTCGTCGGTCGGCGCGACGTTGTAGTCGCCGAGGACGGCGAACGGGCGGCTGCCGCCCGCGTCGCCCGCGACGGCCGCCCTCAGCGCCTCGAACCACTGGAGCTTGTAGGCGTAGTGGGGATGCTCCACCTCGCGGCCGTTGGGCACGTAGACCGACCAGACGCGGACCGGGCCGCAGGTGGCGGAGACGGCCCGGGGCTCCTGGACGCCCTCGTAGCCGGGGTCGCCGGGCAGACCCTTCACCACGTCCTGAAGGCCGACGCGGGAGAGCACCGCCACGCCGTTCCACCTTCCGGTGGCGTGCACCGCCGCCTCGTAGCCGAGGTCGCGCAGCTGGTCGAACGGGAACTGGTCCTCGGCGATCTTGGCCTCCTGGAGGCAGAGCACGTCGGTGCGGCTGCTCTCCAGCCAGGCCAGCAGCCTCGGGAGGCGGGCGGTGATCGAGTTCACGTTCCAGGTCGCGATGCGCATGCCTCACAACCTACCGGGCGGGACTGACAACGCCTCCAGCCCGGCCGTGGCGGCGGTGCAGCGGCGCTCAGACCTGCGCCGACGCGCCCGGCGCCAGCCTCAGGTGCTCCGCGCCGCCCAGGGCGCCGATCTGGTTGTCGTAGATCGGGCGGGCCAGGTCGGTCAGGAGCGCGTCGTGGATGTCGTAGGCCCGCCGCGGCTTGACCTCGCGGACGTACTCGATCACTTCGGCGATCTTGTTCCAGGGCGCCATCACCGGGAGCATCAGCGTCTCGACCGGCTGGTCGGGCACGGTGAGCGCGTCACCGGGGTGGAAGACCTTGCCGCCGTCGATCAGATAGCCGACATTGGTGATGCGCGGGATGTCCGGGTGGATCACCGCGTGCAGTTCCCCGTGGACCTGCACCTCGAAGCCCGCGGCGGTGAAGGTGTCGCCGTGCCCGACCGTGTGGACCCGGCCCGGGAACGCCGCCGAGATCTTCTCCGCGACCGACTTCAGGGTCCAGATCTCGGCGGCCGGGTCGGCCTCCATGCCGGCCCGCAGCCGGTCCTCGTTGAAGTGGTCGAGGTGCTCGTGCGTGACCAGGATGGCCTCCGCGCCGATCGCGGCGTCCTCCTCGCTGAAGGTGCCGGGGTCGATGACGAGCGTGCGGCCGTCCTTCTCCAGGCGGACACAGGCGTGGGACTTCTTCGTGAGCTTCATGCGTCCCATCCTGCCGCGCGCGACCGGCGCAGGAGCAGCATCAGGCTGGTGCTCGTGGTGCCCGGTTGACGATCACCGCGCTCACTCGGCGGGAGTCGTCTCCTCGCGTATCACCTGCTGGGCCACCCGGAAGGCGCTGCCCGCGGCGGCCATCCCGCAGTGGACGGCCGTCTGGAGCAGGATCTCCTTGATCTCGTCGGGGGTGAGGCCGTTGCGCAGGGCGGCCCGGGTGTGGGCGGCGAGCTCATCCAGATGGCCGCCGACGACCAGGGCGGTGAGGGCGACACAGCTGCGGGTACGCCGGTCCAGACCCGGCCGGTCCCAGATCTCGCCCCAGGCGCAGCGGGTGAGGAACTCCTGGAAGTCGCCGGAGAAGTCGTCGGCCCCGGCCAGTTCCCGGTCGACGTGCGCGTCGCCCAGCACCTCACGGCGGATCTTGAGACCGATGTCGTAGGTGCCGCCCCGGCCGCCGGTCCGGGGCGGTACGGCGGCCGGGGCGATCTCGGCGATCGGCGCGGCCTGCGGCGCCTGCGCCGGGGCGGCCAGGACCGGCTTGGGAGGTGCCGCGACGACGGCCATCTGTCCGGTGCCGGCCTCGACCGCGGGCTGCCAGGCGGTGGAGAAGTGCCGGACCAGCAGCTCGGTGACGGCGGCCGGCTGCTCCACCGGGACCAAGTGGGAGGCGCCGGGCACGACGGCGAGGCGGGCGTCGGGGATGCCGGCGACCAGGGTGCGGGCCTCGGCGGGCCCGGTGACCTGGTCCTCGGAGCCCACCAGGACGAGCGTGGGCACGCCGACGCGGCCGAGTTCGGCGCGGACGTCGAAGGCGGCCAGCGCCTCGCAGGCGGCGATGTAGCAGCCGGGGTCGGTGGTGCGCACCATCTGCACGGCCCAGTCGGTGATCGCGGGCTGGGCGGCGGCGAACCCGTGGGTGAACCAGCGGTCGGGCGACGTACGGGCGATGGGGTCGAGCCCGTTGGTGCGGACGATCACTCCGCGCTGCCGGAACTCGTCGGCGGTGCCGAACCGGGGCGAGGCGGCGATCAGCGCGAGCGAGGCGAGGCGTTCGGGGTGGCGCAGGGCCAGTTCTACGCCGACGGCCCCGCCGAGCGCGCAGCCCGCGTAGCCGAAGCGCTGCACGCCCAGGGCGTCGAGAGTGGTCAGCAGCCGGGCGGTCAGATCGGTGACCGACCCCGCCGGGTGCGCGGGCGCGCCGCCGTGGCCCGGCAGGTCGTACCGCAGCACACGCCACTGCTTGGCCAGCTCCGGGACCTGGCGGTCCCACATGTGCCATGTGGTACCCAGTGAGGGACCCAGGATCAGGACCGGAGCGTCTTCTGGCCCGTCAAAGCGGTATTGCAGGGTGTTCGGGGGTGTCTCACTCACGCCCCAGACCCTCTCACGTCTCACGGACGCCCCTATAACGCGGGGATGTGGGAAACCGGTCTGACCAGGTTGAATACCTCCCGGGCGGCATATCGCTTGAGGCATCGGATGATCTCACGCCGGGTCTTGCCCTCCTGGGTGCGGCGTTCGTAGTACGCCTGGGTGCGGGGGTCGTGGCGCAGGCGGGTGAAGACGATGCGGTGCAGGGCTGCGTTGGCCTGCCGGTCGCCGCCGTAGTTGAGCCGGTGTGTGCTCCGTCGGCCCGACGAATACTCGACGGGGTTGACTCCGCAAAGAGCAGCAAAGGACGCCTCGGTGTTCAGCCGCTCGGGGTTGTCTCCCATGGTGATCAGCAGGGTGACGGCACTGTCTGGACCGATGCCCACCGGTACGAGCAGTTGCGCCGCGTGGCGTTCGATGAGCCGGGTCAGTCGCTGGTTCAGCTCATTGATCTGTCCGGTGAGCTGCTCAATGCGTCCGGCCAGCATGCGTAATGTCATGTGGGTGGCCTGGGCCACCACGTCCTCGTCTCCCCCACCGTCGGGTGGGCCGAGGGTCGCGCAGGTGCGGAACAGCTCGGCATTGCCCAGGCCGGACAGCCGTTCCCGCAGGACGGGATCGGCGATCACTAGGACGGCCTTGAGCTGGTTGATCGCTTGGGTGCGGGCCTTGACCGCGGAGTCCTTGGCGAGTTTGTAGATCCGGGCGCTGTGCACCGGACCGTCGCCGGATTTCGCCTGGGCCCGGGCGCGACCGCTGAGCACGGCTCGCGCGGCGGCCTGCGCGTCGAGCGGATCCGACTTCCCGAGCAGCCGGCGGGCCGACCGGTCGGGCCGGTTCACTTCGAACACCTGGATCTGCTGGGCCAGCAGATAACGGGACAGCCCCGCGCCGAAGGTACCCGTGCCCTCCACACCGGCCCGGCGCACCGTCCCCCGCTTGCGGGCCCAGACAAGCAGTCGTCGGTAACCGGCCGCCGTCGCCGGAAAGGACTCGATTCCCAAAACCTTCCCGAGCAGGGAGATCACGGCGGCGACATGCACCTCACCGTGCGTGTCCACGCCCAGAACGACCTCGCGCCGAACGGGAGGATCCGTACTGGAGGAAGTATCGCGCTGTCCGGTCATGATGGTTCGCCTCCCGCTGTGTGAGGTGCAGGGTTATGGCACCGGCCCGCTCGGGCGGTCTGAACCGTGATGGCGCCTGAAACTCGGCAAGGCCCCTATAGGGACACACCCTGTGGCTCGGTGGCAGGCAGCATTCCGCAACGGCAGTCGACAGGTCTGTGACTGGACACTTCGGTCATAGATCTCACGAGTCAGACCCCCGCACGGGACGGCACTGCACAACCGTCCCATCGATCCCGGTACCGCGGCATGACTCGATCACTGCCGGACGACTCGGAACGAACCTATGCCAACTTGGCCCGGTCAGACTGTCATAGAGTCAACTTGTCAGGCATGCGTGACCGGCATTGACGAACGACTTGTGGCCCTGCGGAGCACTATCGTGAGCAGCCCATTGGGAATCTGAATGTGCCTGAACTCACCGACCCTATGGTTCTCTTCCGCGGCAACGAAAGCCTCTTGCTGGAGGCCGAACGAGATGTGAGCAAGCGGACCGGCCGAACCCGCACCACTACGATCCAGCAAAGACTGAACGCCGGGGTCGGCGAGAGTCGGCGAGCCGGCCACTCGGCCTCAGGAGCCGGGCCGCGACCGGCTCATCGGCGGTGCCACTCCTCTGCGAGGAGTTGGTAGGAGCGCACGCGGTCGGGGTGGTCGTGGGTGATGGTGGTGATGATCAGCTCGTCGGCGCCGGTGGCCTCCTGCAGTTGTTCGAGTTGGTCGGCGACGCGCCCCGGGGAGCCGACGAACTGGGTGTCGACACGGTCGGCGACCAGGGCCCGGTCCGCATCGGTCCAGGTGTGAGCGCGGGCCTGCTCCGGGGTCGGGAAGGGGATGGCGCCCTCGGCGGTGCGGATGCTGCGGACCCATGGGCCGTAGCCGGTGGCCAGTTCGCGGGCGGTCTCGTCGTCCTCGGCGACGACGACGTCGGCGGAGACGCTGACGTAGGGCTTGTCGAGGTGGTCGGACGGCTGGAAGGCGGCGCGGTAGCCCTCGGCTGCTTCCAGTACGGTGGCCGGGCTGACGTGGTAATTGGCCGCGAAGCGCAGGCCGTTGCGGCCCGCCACGTCGGCGCGCTGTCCGCCGCTGCTGCCGAGGATCCATACCTGCACCGCGGCGCCCTCGCCGGGGATGGCGTGTGCTTCGACCCCGTCCGGGGAGCGGTAGTCGCCGCGCAGGAGCGCGAGGATGTCGTCGACCTGCTCGCCGTAGTCCTGGGGGCCGGCGCCCGGCTGGTGCAGGAGCTGCTGCTGGAGCAGGAATCGGGGCGATCCGATCAGGTGCTCGAAGGAGAAACGTGGCGGGATCTTCAGCCCGTTGGGGGCACGCCCGTCGACGACGGGGGTCGTGGTCGGCCGGGGCCCTGCCGTCTGTCCAGGGGGACGTCCGCCCGAGCGGCCGAGGCCCAGGTCGAGTCGCCCGGGGTGCAGGGCGTCGATCAGTCCGAACTCCTCGACGGTGGACAGAGCGGTGCGGTGACCGAGCTGTACGGCACCGGCGCCGATCCTGATCGTGGAGGTCGCGGAGGCGGTCAGGGCCAGTACGACGGCGGGAGAGGTCCCGGCCACGCCCGGGTTGAGGTGGTGCTCGGCGAACCAGTAGCGGGTGTAGCCGAACCGCTCGGTCTGCCGGGCGAGGTCGATGGTGTTGCGCAGCGCCTCTGTGGCGGTGGAGCCGGACGGGATCGGGACGAGGTCGAGGACCCCGAGAGGGATGCCGGACATGGTCGGGTGGTGCTCCTCAGCGGTCGGTGGGCGCGGGTGCCCATGCGGGCGCGGATACGGACTCGGGCTCAGGTTCGGGGCCGGGCTCGGGCTCGGCGGTGACCGGAGGCCAGGGGAAGGGCGGGTCGGGGATGTCGCGTCGTAGAACGGGGGCGATGTCGGACTGGAAGAGTTCGAGTGAGGCGCGGTGCTGGGCTTGAGTGAGGCCGCCTGCGTCGGCGTGCAGATGGAGCACGCTGTGTCCGAACTGCTCGTGGTAGCGGTGCACCTTGTCGATCACCTGCTGCGGGCTGCCGATCAGCGCCGAGCTGCGTTCGACGAAGTCCTCCAGCGTGGCGAACACCGGCTCGACTCCCAGCTGCTTCTGGAACGCGAGATAGCCCTCGAAGACCGGCCGGTAGACGGCGATCGCTTCCTGCGAAGTACGGGCCGCGTAGTAGCCGGCCGTCCCTGCTCCGACGACGGCCTGAGCCGGGTCGTGCCCGTAGTGCTCCCAGCGCTCCCGGTAGTGGCGGATCAGTTCGGCGTACGGCTCGATCGGATGGGTGACGTTGGCCGAGAAGAGCGGATCTCCGTAGCGGGCGGCGAGGTCGACCGATTCCCGACTGGTCGCGCTGCCGTGCCAGACCCGGATGGGTTGCTGGAGCGGTCTGGGCCAGACCTCGGCGTCCGTCAGCTCGGGGCGGAAGCGCGGGGAGGCGCTCACCTTGTCCTGCCGCCAGATCCGGCGGAACAGCTCGTAGCTCTCGGCGTTGCGGTCCCACTGGTCCTCGGGGGTGACGTGGAACAGCTCGCGTTGGGCGGTGCCGTTGCCCTTGCCGATGATCAGGTCGAGGCGGCCCATGGACAGGTGGTCCAGGGTGGCGTAGTCCTCGTACGCGCGTACCGGGTCGAGCAGGCTGAGGGTGGTGACGGCGGTGAACAGCCGGATCCGGGAGGTCAGCGCGGCGATGTGGCTGAGTACGACCGGTGGCGAGGAGGAGATGAAGGGCCGCTCGTGGCGTTCGCCCACGCCGAAGCCGTCGAATCCGAGCTCCTCGGCCAGCAGCGCGTTGTCGATCACCTCGCGGAAGCGCTCGTTGGTGGACTTCTGGACGCCGGTCACCGGATCCGGGGCGTGCACGATGAGGGTGATGGCCAGGAACTTCACGACGCCGCCCGCCGGGTCTCCGCCTCCGCGCAGGCGTCGGGGTGTGCCAGGCCGAGGTGGTCGCGGAGCGTCGTGCCCGTGTAGTCGTGGCGGAACACACCGCGTTCCTGGAGCAGCGGGACGACGGTGTCGGCGAACTCGTCCAGGCCGCCTGGGGTGATGTGCGGGACCACGATGAAGCCGTCGGCGGCGTCCGTCTGGACGTATTGGTTGATGGTCTCAGCGACGGTGGCGGGGGAGCCGATGAACGACTGGCGGCCGGTGGTCTCGATGACCAGCTCGCGGATCGACAGGTTCTCCGCGGCGGCTCGCTCGCGCCACTGCCGGGCGACGGCGAGCGGGTCGCGGAACATCCGGACGCTGGCCCGGCCGCGAGCGATGGTGTTCTCGCCGGGGGCCGGGTCAATGTCGGGGATCGGGCCGTCCGGGTCGTAGGCGGACAGGTCCCGGTTCCAGACATGTTCCAGGTACTTGATCGCCGTCTGGCCGCTGACCTGCTGACGTCGTACCTCATGCGCCAGCTCCTGCGCCTCGGCGTCGGTGTCGCCGAGTACGAAGGTCGCCGCGGGGAGGATCAGCAGTTGGTCGTGGGTTCGGCCGTGGCGGGCCAGGCGCCCCTTGACATCGGTGTAGAAGGCCCGGCCCGCCTCCAGGGTGCTGTGCCGGCTGAAGATGGCGTCGGCGCCCGACGCGGCGAACTCGCGGCCCTCGTCGGAGTCGCCGGCCTGGAAGATCACCGGGCGGCCCTGCGGGCTGCGCGGGACGTTGAACTGGCCGGCGATGTCGAAGTGCTGTCCTTGGTGGACGAAGGCGCCGGCTTGTGCGTCCTTGAGGAAGATGCCGGACTGCTGATCGGCGACGATTTCGTCGCCGTGCCAGGAGTCGAACAACTCGCTGGCGGTGGCCAGGAACTCCTTGGCCCTGGAGTAGCGCTGATCCTGCGGGAGGAAGCCGCCGCGCCGGAAGTTCTCGCCGGTGAAGGCATCCCAGGAGGTGACGACGTTCCAGGCGGCGCGCCCGCCCGACAGGTGGTCCAGGCTGGCGAACTGGCGGGCCACCTCGTACGGCTCGTTGAAGGTGGAGTTGATGGTGCCGGTCAGGCCGAGCCGTTCGGTGACGGCGGCGAGCGCGGACAGGACGGTGAAGGTGTCGGGGCGCCCCACCACGTCCAGGTCGTAGATCTGGCCGCCCTGTTCGCGCAGCCGCAGTCCCTCGGCGAGGAACAGGAAGTCGAACTTGGCTCGTTCGGCGGTCCCTGCGAAGTGCGCGAACGAGCTGAACTCGATGTGGCTGCCCGCCCGCGGGTCGCTCCACACGGTGGTGTTGTTGACGCCGGGGAAATGGGCCGCGAGATGGATCTGCTTCAGGGGCCTGCCCGAAGCCGCCTTGCTCGTAGCCCGCGTGCCGGTGGTCGGCTTGCTCATGGTGGTACGACTCCCCCTCAGACGGCGGCGTAGCGGTTGGCGGGGCGGGGGAGCCCGAGCAGCGCGCGTAGGGTGTCCGCCTCGTAGGCGCGGCGGAAGGCGCCTCGGCGTTGGAGTTCGGGCACGAGGCCCCGTGTGATCTGCTCCAGGTCGTGGCCGATCACTCCGGGGCGCAGCCGGAAGCCGCTCAGGCCGGCCCGGCGCCACTCCAGCAGCAGGTCCGCCAGTTGTCCGGGCGTACCCGTGAACACCTCGGCGTCGCTGGTGTAGGGGTAGCCCGCGAGGCCGTCCAGGCGGGCCTTGCGGTCCTCCGCCGCCGCGGGTTCGTCGTCCAGGAACACGACCAGGTCACCGAAGATGTGCAGTGGCTCCTCCGCCCGCCCTGCGGCGGCCTGGGCGGCACGGATCTCGGCGACGACGGTGCGGGCCTGGTCGGTGTCGTGCGGGGTGACGTAACCGATGTCGGCCGAACGGCCGACCAGTTGGTACGGCACGCTCTGGTGCGCGAGCGCGCTGACGACGGGCTGTCCCTGCGGGGGCCGAGGGGTGATCGAGGGCCCTCTGACGCTGAAGTGCCTGCCCTCGAAGTCGATGTAGTGCAGCTTGTCGCGGTCGATGAAGCGCCCGGTGGCGACATCGCGGATCTCCGCGTCGTCCTCCCAGCTGTCCCACAGACGGCGCACCACCTCGATGTAGTCGGCGGCCTCCTCGAAAAGTTCGGCGATCAGGTTCCGGCCGGCCGGGGTGTCCCGATCCTCGGCGCGGAGAGGCGGGAAGGTACGGCGGCCGAAGTGCGCGGCCTCGTGCTGCCGTGCCGTCACCTGCACGCGCAGGCCCGCGCGGCCGGTACTGACGTAGTCAAGGGTGGCGATCGCCTTGGAGATGTGGAACGGCTCGGTGTGGGTGGCGACCACGGTCGGCACCAGCCCGATGTGCCGGGTCAGCGGTGCGACCCGCGCGGCGACCAGCACGGCGTCCAACCGGCCCCGCACCTGGTCGGTGCGCCCGTCCGGCTCCGTGAGGTGCGAGGACTGCGGGCCGAGCGCGTCCTCGAACGTCACGAAGTCGAGCAGGCCGCGTTCGGCCTCGGTCACGAGGTCGGCCCAGTAACCGGCAGTGAACAGGTCGTGGGGCCGGGCGCCCGGCTCACGCCATGCGGCCGGGTGCCAGCCGGTGCCGTCCAGCGCCACGGCAAGGTGAAGAGGGGGATGTGCGGACACGAGAAGGGTGCCTTCCTGGTCGACCGTACGTGATCACCAGTCCTCGTGCGGAAGGACTCGGTGGCGAGGAACAGGTCAGGAACGACAGAGGGCGCCCGCCACCCGTTGCAGATCGATGTGAGGCCGGGAGTACAGGCGGACGCAGCCGCGCGCGACGAGAACCCCGGCAGCCGGGACGAGCACGCGGGACACGGGGGACAACACCGTCACCTCCGCTCTGCCGGCTGTTTGTCCTGCTCGGATCGGGACTCGCCGCGCTCCTGCATGGCAGGCCCCATGTCGTCGCAGGTTAGGCGGAGCCGGACGGAGGAAGGTGGAGAGCGTGTTGCGGTTCCATGAAACCGTCCAGAGGCTCCTGGCAGGGCTGAGCGGCAGCACCGTCCGCGATGTGCACCGCCCAGTCCAGGATCTGCACGGCCGCCCCCGCGGCCTCCAGTCCTCGGCAGTGGGCATGGTGCCTGCGGGAGATGCCGTCCAGGTCGAGGTGTCGGCCGAAGGCGGAGTGGGCGGCGAGTCGTCGTGCGTAGGCCCACAGGTATGGATGCTCGGCGATGCGGTGCACCGCGGCGGCGTCCAGGTGCAGTCGGTGCACGGTGTCGAGCTGCACCAGGGTCACCCACAACTGCACGTCGGCGGCCGTGATTTCGTCACCCAGGATGAAGTCCTGAAAGGCGAGCAGCCCCTCCAGTGAACCCAGGGCACGGAGCAGGGATGTCAGGGCGGTCCGGCGCACCCCGGCATCGGTGTCGGCCTGCCCGGCGTGCTGTGCGGCTGCGTTGATGCGGTATTCGCAGAAGTGCTCGACGGCCTCGATCTCCACCTCCGTCCCGGCGCCGTGCGGGTACAGCGTGGGCCGGTCGGGGTGGTCACAGCCGAAGTACCGGGCCAGGTCGTGCAGGATGTCGGGGGTGTGGGTGCTGACGATCCGCCCCGTCCAGTCGTCGCTCAGCACCGGTGCCGCGGTGGGGTCGGAGTACCGGTGCGAACTGGTCTCGTACAACGGGCGCAGAGCGGAGTGTCCACCGTCGGGTCCGTCGGGCACGGCCGGCAGCAGCACCACGGGGAGGGTCTCTTCCAGGCCGAGCAGGCTGTGGGTGATGGCGATCCGCAGACAGTGGGGGCAGGACAGCGAGAGGTGGAGGCGGTAACGGCGCGGCACAGCGTAGTAGCCACTGCTCGCGTCACGGCCGATCCTGCCCCGGAACGACGGCACCGAGGGACGGGACGGCACGGTGGTCGAGGGTGCGGCGGGCATGTGTCTCCCTGGGTCCGGCTTCTGGTTCTCAGAGGTGCGGCGGGCGGCGCGCGTGGGGTGATGGGCGCGCGGCGGCGTCGGCGCGTACCCGTACGCGGCGGGGTGCGGTGCCGGTGGGCACCGCCGGTTCAGCGCAGAGGGCTCGCCGCGCTGCAGACACGCAGGAGATCGATGTGGAGGCGGGAGGTCAGGAGGAGAGACGACCGGCCCGCGCGCATGGCACGGTCGGCGGACGGCTCCAGACGCTCCATCATTTCCTACCTGTCCACTAGGGATTCTGTTGTGGAGTGTCCAGCGGCTTTCGAGCCTCGTCAAGAGGGCCTCCCCGGCCTCCCGCACCGCCGGGGCGGGGCTCATCGCTGAGTTCGTGAGTCCGCGAGGGGGACCTGGGTGAGAAGCCGGGCGGCTGTGTCCGAGCGCGTGGCTCGGGTCCACATTCCCTGGGCGGCAAGGCGCGGCAGGACGTTCTCGCCGAACCAGTAAGCCTCCTCCAGGTGCGGGTAGCCGGAGAGCACGAACTCGTCGATGCCGAGCCGGTGGTACTCGGTGATCCGTTCGGCCACCTCGGTATGGCTGCCGACCAGTGCTGTGCCGGCTCCGCCGCGCACCAGACCGATGCCGGCCCAGAGATTCGGGTGGATCTCGAGGCCGTCACGGCCGCCGCCGTGGAGGGCGAGCATGCGCTTCTGTCCTTCGGACTCGCTGCGGGCGAGCCCGGCCTGTACGGCGGTGACTGTCTCGGGGTCGAAGCCGTCGAGGAGTCGCCGTGTCTCGGCCCACGCCTGCTCGGAGGTGTCGCGTGTGATGACGTGGAGGCGGATACCGAAGCGGATGTTCCGCCCCTCCTTGTCGGCCAGGGAACGGATCCAGGCGATCTTCTCGGCGACGGCGGCAGGGGGCTCGCCCCAGGTGAGATAGACCTCCGCGTGGCGGGCGGCCACCTCCCCCGCGGCGGGCGAGGAGCCGCCGAAGTAGATCTCCGGCACAGGGTCGGGTACCCGGGCGAGTCGCGCGTCCTCGACCCGGAGGTGCTCGCCCGCCAGATCCACGGTCCCGCCGTCCCACAGCGCCCGGACGACCTGAAGGAACTCGTCCGTGCGGGCGTAGCGGGCATCCTTGTCGAGGAAGTCACCGTAGCCGCGCTGTTCGTGGCTCTCCCCGCCCGTGACGACGTTGAGCAGCAGCCGACCGCCGGTCTGCCGCTGGAAGGTGGAGCCCATGTGCGCGGCGAGCGTGGGCGAGATGAAACCGGGCCTGAAGGCGACCAGGAACTTCAGCCGCTCGGTGTGCTGGCTGACCATGGCGGTGGTCAGCCAGGCATCCTCACACCAGGCGCCGGTGGGGGTCAGCACGCCGGTGAAGCCGAGGTCCTCGGCAGCGCGGGCGATCTGGGTGAGATAGCCGATGCTCGGCGGCCGGTCACCGCCGGCTGTGGTGACCGGGGTGCCGTGGCCGCCGCCGACGACATGCCGACTGTCGCCGTTGGTGGGCAGGAACCAGTGGAAGGTGAGGCTCACGGAGGCTCACGCCTTTCGTTCTTCGTCGACGGTCACGCTCAAGCTGCTTGTCCTGCGGGCGCCGGCAGGGCCGTACGGCTGACGAGGGCGCTGGAGAACTGGTCGACGACCTGGGCGAGGGCCTCGGCCGGCCCCGGCGCGACGGTCAGGATGCCGTCCTCGCCCACCGCGATGTCCTTGTCGAGCGTGAACCAGCCCTGGACGATGTGCGCTGCGCCCATGGAACTGAGCACCGGGCGCAGGGCGTAGTCGATGGCCAGGACGTGCGCCGTGGTCCCGCCGGTCGCCAGCGGAAGGACGGTCTTGCCGGACAGGGCGTACTGCGGCATCAGGTCCAACAGGGACTTCAGCAGCCCGGAGTAGGCGGCCTTGTAAACGGGCGTGCCGATCACGACGCCGTCGGCGCGGTCGAACAGGGCGGTCGCCTCGACGATCGCCGGGTGCCGGAAGTCGGCACCGAGCAGCGCCTCGGCGGGGATGGTGCGGACATCAAGGGGGATCACCTCGTGCCCCTGGACCGTGAGCCGCGCATCCAGGTGGCGCAGAAGGCGGGCGGTACGGGAGGTGGCGGAGGGGCTTCCGGAGACGGACAGGACGGTGGCCATGGCGGACCCTTCGGGGGCGTGAGATTTCTTCGTGGGGTGTGGGGCCGCCTACGGCGGCGTACTGCGGCCCCGCATCCAGGGACGGCTACTTGTTGGTCTTCGGCAGGCCGGGCGGATTGATCTCCGATTTGGTCACGGCCTCGTTGGACAGGCCCCAGCGCTTCAGCACCTTGGCGTATGTGCCGTTGCGGATGATCTTGTTGAGTGCATCGGCGAGCGGCTTGACCAGGCCGCAGTCCTTCTTGGTGGTGGCCGCGATGAGGCCCTGGAGGGTGGCGCCGGCGCCGGAGTAGGTGCCGACGACCTCGCTCTTCCCGGTGGTGGCCGCGTGGTAGGCGGCGGTCGGGTTGGGGCCGAGGTAGAGGTCGATCCGGCCGGACTGGAGGGCGAGGTAGGTGTCGCTGTCGTTCTGGTAGTACTTGATGTTCACCGGCTTCAGGCCGGCCTTCACGTCCTCCTTGCTCCACTCGATCAGCAGCTTCTCCTGGTTGGTGCCGCTGCCGACGGCGACCGTCCTGCCCGCCACGGCCTTGGGCCCGGTGACCTTCAGACCGCTGCCCTTCCTGGCCTCGAAGCCGAGGTTGTCCCGGCGGTAGCTGGCGAAGTCGTACTTCTCCTTGCGCTCCTCGGTGTCGGTGATGTTGCTGAAGCCGACGTCGTACTTGGCGCTGTCGAGGCCGACGAAGATGTTTTCCCAGGAGACGGTGTTGATGTGCGGCTTGAGGCCGAGTACGTCGGCGACCAGGTAGGCGATGTCGGGTTCGACGCCGATGACGGTCTTGTTGTCGGTGGCGTAGAAGGTCAGCGGGGCCGCGGAGCCGGACGAGCCGACGATCTCCAAGGTGCCTCTCTTGCGGATCTTCTCCGGGACCTCGGCGGCAATGGAGTCGACCTGGTCGGTGGTGATGCGGTGCTGGTCAGGGCTCAGGTTGATCTTCGTGCCGGCGCCCTTGGCGGCCGCGACCTCGGTCGTGCCGCCGTCGGAGGGGTTGCTGCACGCGGCGAGGACGAGGGCGGCGGTCAGTCCCAGCGCGGCTGCGGAGGTGCGGCGGGTGATCGAGGTGGACACGGTCGTGCTCCGGCGAACAGCACCCGGTCCCAGCCGTGGTCCTCGTGCCCGGGCGATCCGGAGCGTGTACTCCTTGTCGAAGGCGGCGCCGGAGCGCGGGGTGGTCTCTGAGCCGTCGTTGGTGGCGGCGATGCCAAGGAACTCCACGGGCATGGGAGATGGCCTTTCCTCAAGTCCTCTGGGGCCGTGCCGCTCCGTGGGCAGTACGCGGCCAGGGCGAAGCAGCCCTCGGTGCCGCCGTGTGTGACGACGCTTCAGGGTGCTGGGAACCAGGTAGTGAGCAGGTGTGATGACGCCGGGGCGTGGGCCTCGGGCGGGGCAGGGCGACGGCAGCGTGTGTCAGGTCTCGCAGGACCGCCCGTACGCGGGTTCAGCGCATGTTCAGCGATTGCGTACGACGGCGCTGCGAAGGGAGGAACTCGGCCCGCGACGGGGTCACCGAGGGAGGGAAGGGCCGGTCAGACGGCCCGCTGCCGCGTCAGGCGCAACACGCGGCGGACCACACCCGACCGAAGTCGATGTGGTCACGGGTGACCAGGTGCTGCTCGGCATTCATGCGATTAATTGAGCAGTACATCTCGCTTCTCGTCAACCACGGCCCGGATGCCGGACCGGCGCCCGGCAGTTGCTGTGCGTGGTTGACACATGCGCACGGTGCGCCCATACGATCGAGGACGGACCGGCTCCGCCGCGCTGCGGCGGCCGTACCAGCCGCGTTGAGGGACGCGGCGAACGTGATGACGCCGAAACCCAGCCACCGCCCCGTACCCGCGCTGTGTCTGCGCGGCATCCACGTACGCGCGCCGCCGGGTGGTCACCGGCGCCCGCGCCTCCCTCCCCTGGAGAGCCTCCTGATGGTCTCGTCATCCGACATCACCGTTTCCTCCCGCGTCTCCGCGGCCGTCCCGCCCCCAAGACACCTCAAGGGCTCCGGCGGCCAAGGCCCCGACGACGATCTGCCACGGATCGTGCCGCGCCGACACGCCGGCCGCTGGCTGACCGCTGCCGCCGCGCTGCTGGTCTTCGCGATGGTGGTCAACTCCGTCGTGCGCAACCGCGCCTTCCAGTGGGATGTGGTGGGCCGGTACTTCACCACCGCCGCCGTGCTCGACGGGCTGGTGCTCACCCTGTGGCTGACCGGAGTGGTGATGGTGCTCGGCTTCCTGCTCGGCACCCCGCTGGCCGTGATGCGGCTGTCCTTCAACCCGGTTCTGCGCACGCTGAGTTGGGGATACGTGTGGATCTTCCGCTCCACTCCGCTGCTGGTGCAGCTGCTGTTCTGGTTCAACATCGGCGCCCTCTATCCGACGCTCGGCCTCGGCATCCCCTTCGGGCCTCAGTTCGTCACGGTCACGACGGTCAACCTGCTCGGCCCCACCCTCACCGCCGTCATCGGCCTGACCCTGCACGAAGCGGCCTACGCCGCCGAGGTGGTGCGCGGCGGCATCCTCTCCGTCGACTCCGGCCAGACGGAGGCCGCCCAGGCTCTCGGCATCGGCAGGCGGCGCACCCTGCGCAGGATCGTCATCCCGCAGGCGATGCGCTCCATCGTCCCGACCGCGGGGAACATGCTGATCGGCACCCTGAAGGGCACCAGCATCGTCAGTGTGCTGGCCGTGCACGACCTGCTGTACTCGGTGCAGCTGGTCTACAACCAGACCTACCAGGTCATCCCGCTGCTGATGGTGGCCACTCTCTGGTACGTCGCCGTCACGACCGTGCTCAGCGCGGGGCAGTTCTACGTCGAGCGCCACTACGCGCGCGGCTCCTCACGCACGCTGCCGCCCACGCCTCTGCAAAGGCTCAGGGTCCGTCTGGCCGCACTTCGTGCCCGGCCGGCCAGGGCGACCGCGCCCGACGCCCGCCCGGCGGCCGACGGTGGCCGGTGAGCCCACCCACGGTGTTGCGTTCCCTACATTTCCTATCGATTCACTAGGAAAGCATTGACGGCCCGCCCAACGGGTGCGCAGGATGATGCACATGGCCCACACGCAGCAGCGACTCGTTCGTCGTCGGCATGTCGACTTTGGTCACGTCGTCAGCGCCGCCTGCTGTCGCGTGTGAGGCACGCGGTCACACGTTGCGCGTGCCGTTCCGCTCCTTCTCTCTCATCCCAGGTCATCGGGCGCGCGCCTACCCGCAGCGCCTGATGGCCCGACGTACTCCTTGAAGGACGACCGCCATGACCACGGCACTTCCGGCCCAGGCCACTCCATCGGACTCGCTGCTTCCCGACCTGCGCCATCTCCGCCTCGTGGGCGACACCGCTCAGGAAGGCGACGAGGGAAACGGTTCCGCTCCCCTCGTCGGTTACCTCGTGCTCGTCCCCGAGGGAACCGACCCCGCCCAGCTCTTCGCCAAGGACGTGGCGCGACCGGAGATCCGGCCGGTCGCCCTCACGGACTCGCCTCCCGTGCAGCAGACGGGAGGCGGCGTCATCCACATCGATCCCGCGCGACATGCAGCAGAGTTGGACGGGCGCGAACTCGACCTCACCTACCTGGAGTTCGGGCTGCTGGCCCATCTCGTACAGCAACCCCACCAGGTGCATTCGCGCGAGCAGTTGATGGCCGGCATCTGGGGCTACGACCACATCGGCGACGGCCGCACCGTGGATGTCCACATCGCGCGCCTGCGCCGCAAGCTCGGCACGGCTCACCGGCACCGGATCGTCACCGTACGGCGCGTGGGCTACAAGTACGTGCCCGACCGGCAAGAGAGCCCCAGCCAAGCGAGCCCCAACACCGCATCCTGCCACCGGCCTTGAGGAGACCACCACCATGGGCGTTGCCACTGCGCCGTCTGGCCCCGCCTCGGGTTCCGACCGGACCGGGCCCGGCCGTGCGCACTGGCTGCGCGTGGCCCGCGAGACGGCGGACGACCTGGCCACGGACGCGGCGGCCAGGGAGCAGGCAGGCAAGGCCCCGTTCGACGAGGCGTCCCGGCTGCGTGAGTCGGGACTGCTGACTCTTCTCGTACCGGCCGGGCTCGGGGGAGGCGGCGCGGACTGGCCCACGGCCTACGCCGTCGTCCGGGAGATCGCCGCCGCCGACGCTGCGATCGGTCAACTCCTGGGCTGTCACTACTTCCTGTCGTGGAGCGCCCGGTTCTTCGCCGAGCCCTCTCTCGCCGCTCAGGTCGAGCGGCAGTCCGCGGCGGAGCAGTGGTGCTGGGGTGGTGGTTTCGCCCGCCAGGAACCACCTCTGACGCTGACCAGGACAGCCGCCGGCTTCGTGCTCGACGGTCGGCAGAGCTACACAACCGGGGTCCTGGTCGCCGACCGCCTCGCCGTGCGGGCCGTACGGGCCGACACCGGAGAACCACTCGCCGTCGTCGTCGATCCCGCCCATCACGGGGTGGGTTTCGACGGCGACGCCGACACTTTCGGCCAGCGGCTCGCGGCCGGCGGGAGCGTGGAGTTCGACGGCGTACCGGTCGCCGCCGACGACGTACTCGGCTCCCTGTCCGCGGACGAGGATGTCCTGTCGCCCCTGGCCGCTCTGGCATCGCCGGTCGGGCGCCTCCTCTCCGTCCAGCTCCGTCTCGGCATGGCCGAGGGAGTGCTCGCCGAAGCCCGTGACTACAGCAGGGCAGGCCACTCCCCCTGGCACCCGGACTGGCCGGCCGGCTCCCCCCAGGACCCGCAGATACTGACCGCCTACGGCGAACTCACCGTCCTCACCCGCTCCGCGTCCGCACTCACCGATCAAGCACAGGAAGCCGTGCACGGCGGGCTGGCACGCGGCGAAGACCTCACCTACGACGAGCACGCGGAGATCTCCGTCCTCGTGGCCATGGCCGAAGCCGCCGCCTCCAGGGCTGCACAGGAGTCCACCGCCCGCGCCCTCGACATCATCGGCGCCCGCTCCGCGTCCTCGCGGCTGGGCTTCGACCGCTTCTGGCGCAATGCCCGGACCCACACCTTGCACGAGCCCGTCACGCACCGGCTCCGCGATGTCGGGGACTATTTCCTCAACGGTGCGCACCCTCCGTTCATCCTGCCCGTCTGACTGTGCGATGCCACTCGGATTTCCCGGCGGCTCGGCACGAGCGATGTTCGCCATGCAACTCGGCATCCAGGCAATTGTGAACGCCATACTTCACTCACATGTCGAGCTGTTCAGAATATGAGATGTCCGCGCAGGCTACGTTGACTTGGCCGGATTCCGCTGCAACTCTCATGCATGTGAGCAAGTCCGAGAACCTCGCCGCCCGCCTGCACGTCGATCTGCGACGTCAGGCCAGCGCCATCTGTACCGTCGGCCGCTGAACGCGCTGACGGGCGCCGCTCTCCCGCTCCGCTTTCACAGTCGCACCACGACCGTTTTCGACGTAGACGACTGATTCCTGGCAGGCATTCCTGATGGGTCCCTTTCCCCTTTCAGCGTCCGCCTGAGTTGCGCCCAATTGCCGAGCGCCCCTCTCAGTTATGGCTTCTTCATGCCATCGATTCCACCTCAGTCCCCATTCGTGTGAACAGGACCTTTCCATGGCCACTACGGCATCGACCCGACGCCAGTTCCTCTCCCTGCTCGGTCTTTCTGCGGTGGCCGTGAGCTGCGGCACGACCGCCGGAGCCGCTTCTGGCAAGAGCCAGACCAAGACGCTCCGGTACCAGGGCTGGGCGGGTCAGGTGACCTTGCCGGAGCTGGCCGAGGATCTCGGCTATCTGGAAGACGTGAAGCTGAAATGGGTCGGCAACACGATCAGCGGGCCGCAGGACATCCAGTCCGCGGCCACGGGCCAGGTCGACTTCGGCGGCGCGTTCAACGGCGCGGTCGTCAAACTGGCCGCGAACAACGCCCCCGTCAAGGCCGTCATCAGCTACTACGGCTCCGACAAGTACGCCTACAACGGCTTCTACGTCCTCAAGGACAGCCCGATCCGCTCGGCTCGCGACCTGATCGGAAAGAAGGTGGGGATGAACACCCTCGGGGCCCACTCCGAGGCCATGCTCGACATCTATCTGCAGCGAGGCGGCCTGTCCCGGGCGGAGACCGCAAAGGTGGAGCCACTCGTGGTTCCACCGGTCAACACCGAGCAGACGTTGCGGCAGAAGCAGATCGATGTTGCCGTCCTCGGCGGCATTCTGCGCGACAAAGCCCTGGCAGCCGGGGGCATCCGCCCGCTGTTCACCGACTATGAGCTTCTCGGCGCGTTCAGCGCAGGCACCTACGTGATGACGGACCGCTTCCTGAAGCAGAACCCCGACACGGCCCGGATCTTCGTCACCGCCGTGGGACGGGCCATCGAGTGGTCCCGTTCCACTCCGCGCGAAGAGGTCGTCGCCCGGATGACGGACATCGTGAAGAAGCGCGGCCGCAATGAGGACACCGCACCCCTGAGGTACTGGCGGTCCTACGGCGTCGCCGAGAAGGCGGGCCTGATCACCGGCAAGGAATTCCAGCTGTGGATCGCCTGGCTGGCCGACCGCGGTGACATCAAGAAGGGCCAGGTCACGTCGTCGGACCTCTACACCAACGCGTTCAACGGCAACCAGAAGTCCTCCTCTACCGCGAAGAGCGGGAGCTGATCCCATGCCGGAATCCACTACGCCACCCACCACACCCAAGATCGTGTTCGAGGACGTACGGAAGGACTTCACCGTCAAGGACCGGACGGGGGCTCGACAGGCGCCCCGGTTCACCGCCCTGGACGGCATCGATCTGGAGATAGCAGCCGGCGAGTTCGTCGTCCTGGTCGGCCCCAGCGGCTGCGGGAAGTCGACGCTGCTGGATCTGCTCGGCGGCCTCGCCCAGCCCACTGGCGGACGGATCCTGTTGGACGGCGAACCCGTCACCGGCCCGGGCCTGGACCGGGGCATCGTGTTCCAGCAGTACGCGCTGCTGCCGTGGCGCACGGCGCAGGGCAATGTCGAGTTCGGCCTGGAGGCCACCAGCGTCCCTCGACGTCAACGTGCCGCACGGGCCAGGGAGTTCCTGGATCTGGTCGGCCTGGCCGGGTTCGAGGACCGCCATCCGCACGAGCTGTCGGGCGGGATGCGGCAGCGAGTGGCGATCGCCCGCAGCCTCGCCTACGACCCCGATGTGCTGCTGATGGACGAGCCGTTCGCCGCGCTGGACGCCCAGACCCGGGAGTCACTGCAGGACGAACTGCTGCGCATCTGGCAGCGCACCGGCAAGACCGTCGTCTTCATCACGCACGGTATCGACGAAGCCGTCTACCTGGGACAGCGGGTCGCCGTCATGACGTCGCGGCCGGGCCGCATCAAGCAGATCGTGCCGGTCGCCTTCGACTCCCGTACGGCGACGGACGACCTCCGCTCCAGTCCCGAGTTCGCGCGACACCGGCACGAGATCTGGTCGCTGCTGCACGACGAGGTGGCCAGGGCCCAGCAGTTGGAGAAGGAGGAGGCTTCCGTATGAGCCCCACGACCGGAACGGCCACCGAGAAGACCACGACGCCGGACTCCCTGAGCACCACCGAGCCCGCCCCGGCCCCTTCCGCTGCCGAATCCGCTGCTACGTCCGCTGCGTCCGCGCCAGACGACGCCTCGCCGTCGGGGGTGCGCCAACTCCGCTCCACGGCGGCGCCGGTCCGCCGGGCCGTCCGCCGACTGCCCTACCTGCTGGTCAAGGGGGTGACCAAGTCCGTTGCGGTCGTGGCTCTGCTGCTGCTGTGGGAGACCGCGCCGCGACTGGGTCTGGTCGACCGGATCTTCCTGCCGCCGTTCAGCGAGGTCGCCCACGCCTGGTGGGGGCTGGCCGCCGACGGCCAGCTCGCCGACAACACCCGCGCCAGCCTGGTGCGCTCGTTCAGCGGATTCGGTCTCGCCGTGGCCCTCGCCGTGCCGCTCGGCCTGCTGATCGGCTGGTACCGGCCGGTCGCCGACCTCCTCGGACCGCTGCTGGAGGTGTTCCGCAACACCGCCGCCCTGGCCCTGCTGCCGGTGTTCGTCCTGCTGCTGGGCATCGGCGAGACCTCGAAGATCTCCATCGTGGTGTACGCGTGCACCTGGCCGATTTTGCTCAACACCATCAGCGCGGTCCGCAACGTCGACCCGACCCTGCTGAAACTTGCCAAGTCGATGGCTCTGCCCGCCCCCCGGTTGTTCCAGAAGGTCATCCTGCCGTCCGCGGTGCCGGTCATGTTCACCGGCATCCGGTTGGCCGGAGCGGTGTCCATTCTGGTGCTGGTCGCCGCCGAGATGATCGGTGCCAAGGCAGGACTCGGCTATCTGATCAACGCCTCGCAGTACAACTTCGCGATCCCGCAGATGTACGCGGGCATCATCACGATCTCCGCCATCGGCGTGGCCTTCAACCAGTTCCTGGTGGCCGTGGAACGGCGGCTCAGCTCCTGGCGCGTACCGGCCGACGGCTGACCTCGGCCACGTTCTCCCCTCACTGCCTCCCGGTCTGTCGCCCTACTCGTCCCCTGGCCCATTGGTCTCACTGCCCCCGATCCGAGGAACGCCATGCCCGCGACCAGCCCACGTCGGCTGCACCTCAACGCCTTCCTGATGAACGCCGGCCACCACGACGCCGCCTGGCGCCACCCACGCACCCAGCCCGAACGCGTCACCGACCTGCGCTACTTCCAGCAGCTCGCGCAGACCGCCGAGCGCGGTCTGCTCGACTCCGTCTTCCTCGCCGACGGCCTCGCCCTGTGGGGCAAGGTCCGGCACAACGCCCTCGGCGGCTTCGAACCCCTCACCCTGCTGTCCGCCCTGGCGGCGGTCACCGAGCACGTCGGCCTGATCGCCACCGTCTCCACCACCTTCAACGAGCCCTTCCACACCGCCCGCAAGTTCGCCTCCCTGGACCACATCAGCGGCGGCCGGGCCGGCTGGAACATCGTCACCTCCGGCACCGTGAACGAGGCCCGCAACTTCGGGCAGGACGAGCACCTGGAGCACCGGCTGCGCTACGAGCGGGCACGGGAGTTCGTCGACGTCGCCACCAAGCTGTGGGACAGCTGGGAGGACGACGCGATCCTGCTCGACCGTGAGCGCGGCATCTACGCCGACACCGACAAGGTGCGGGAGATCAACCACCGCGGGCAGTACTTCGGGGTGCAGGGCCCCCTGAACGTACCGCGCACCCCACAGGCATACCCGCTGCTGGTGCAGGCCGGTTCGTCGGAGGACGGCAAGGAGTTCGCCGCCCAGTACGCCGAGGCCGTCTTCACCGCCCAGCAGACCCTCGCCGACGGCCAAGCCTTCTACAAGGACCTCAAGTCGCGGCTCGCCCGCTACGGCCGTACCGAGGACCAGCTGCTGGTGCTTCCCGGCATCGCCCCCGTCATCGGCTCGACCGAGGCCGAGGCCCGCGCACTGGAACAGGAACTGACCGGCCTCCAGGTACCCGAGTACGGGCTCGCCCAGCTCTCCGGGATGCTCGGCACCGACCTGACCGGACTGCCACTGGACGGACCGCTGCCCGAGCTCCCCGAAGAGCGGAACATCAACGGCAACAAGAGCCGCTTCACACTCGTCGCCGAACTCGCCCACCGCGACGGCCTCACCCTGCGCGAGCTCATCGCCCGCCTCGGCGCCGGACGCGGCCACCGCGTCTTCGCCGGCACCCCGGAGCAGATCGCCGACCAGCTCCAGGAGTGGTTCACCCAGGGCGCCGCCGACGGCTTCAACATCATGCCGCCCCATCTGCCGGGCGGCCTGGAGGACTTCGTCGACCACGTCGTGCCGATCCTGCAGCGGCGCGGCCTGTTCCGCACCGAGTACACCGGCCGCACCCTGCGAGAGCATTACGGCCTGGCCCGCCCCGCCAACCGGCTGACCGCGCCGGCGGTAGGAGAAGGACAGCCCGCATGAGCGAGCTGGACCTCACCACGGACGTCCTGGTGGTCGGCGGCGGCCCCGCAGCCACCTGGGCCGCGCTCAAGGCGGCCCAGGACGGAGCGGACGTCCTCCTGGCCGACAAGGGCTACTGCGGCACCAGCGGCGCCACCGCCTCCGCCGGAACCGGCGTCTGGTACGTCCCCCCGGAGCCCGCCGCGCGCGAGGCGGCCATGGCGAGCCGGGAGGCACTGGGCGGATTCCTGGCCGACCGGCGCTGGATGACCCGGGTCCTGGACCAGACGTACGCGGGCGTGAACGAGCTGGCGGCAGCCGGACGCTACCCCTTCCCCACCAGGCCGGACGGACAGCAGCTCAGGAACGGGCTGCAGGGACCGGAGTACATGCGCAGGATGCGCATCCGCGTCCAGCGCGCCGGGGCCCGCATCCTCGACCACAGCCCGGTCACCGAACTGCTCACCGACCCCTCCGGAGCGGTCGCCGGGGCCAGGGGACACCGGCGCCAGGCCGGTCAGCCCTACCGGGTGCGCGCCGGGGCGGTCGTCCTGGCCACCGGCGGCTGCGCGTTCCTCAGCGGCACGCTCGGCTGCAACGTCAACACCGGTGACGGCGCGCTGTTCGCCGCCGAGGCGGGCGCGGAGCTGTCCGGGATGGAGTTCTCCAACGCGTACGGCATCGCTCCCGAGGGCACCTCCGTCACCAAGACCGCGTTCTACTCCTTCGCGACCTTCTACCACGAGGACGGAACCGTCCTGGAGGGCGCCGCGAGCCAGGGCGGCCGGTCCGTCATCGCGAAGGCGCTGCTCAGCGAGAAGGTGTACTGCCGCCTGGACCGGGCGGACGCGGCGGCCCGGCAGGCGATGCGGCTGGCCCAGCCGAACTTCTTCCTCACCTTCGACCGGCTCGGCATCGACCCCTTCACCCAGCGCTTCGCCGTCACGCTCCTCGCCGAGGGCACCGTGCGCGGCACCGGCGGCATCCGCATCACGGGTGACGACTGCTCCACCACCGTCCCCGGGCTGTACGCGGCCGGGGACGCGGCGACCCGTGAGCTGATCTGCGGCGGCTTCACCGGTGGCGGCAGCCACAACGCGGCCTGGGCCATCGCCTCCGGCACCTGGGCCGGCCGGGGCGCGGCCCGCCACGCACGCTCACTCGGCGTCCGCGCCGGTACGAGGCGCCTGGTGGCCGCGGGCGGAGCCGGGCTCCGGCCCACCGGCACCCCGGGCTCCGCCGACGGCTTCCGGAACGTCATCGCCGCGGTTCAGGGCGAGGTGCTGCCGTACGAGAAGAACTATCTACGCCGAGGCGACCGGCTCACTGCCTCTCTGGAGGTACTCGACAGCGTGTGGAAGGAGGCGCGCGCCTCCTTGCACGCCGAGGGCGGAGACACAGTACGGGCCCGGCAGGCGGCGGCGATGGCGGCGCACGCCCGCTGGATGTACGCCTCCGCGCTGGCGCGCACGGAGACCCGCGGCATGGCCAAGCGGCTCGACTTCCCCACACAGGACCCCGGACAGCACCACCGCATCGTCACGGGCGGCCTCGACGGGGTGTGGACCCGCACCGAGCCCCTGACAACCGCCCCGTCGGCATCAGCGGCACCAGCCGCACCCTTGGAGGTGGCCTCGTGATCGAACTGGTCTCGGCGGAACGCTGCATCACCTGCGACAAGTGCATCAAGGTCTGCCCCACTAACGTCTTCGACCGCGGCGAGGACGGCATCCCCGTGCTCGCGCGCCGCGACGACTGCCAGACCTGCTTCCAGTGCGAGGCCAACTGCCCGGCCGACGCACTGTACGTCGCACCCCTGACCCGCCCGCTGCCCGACGACTCCACCGCCCGCGACGAGGAGCACCTGGACCGTACCGGCCTGCTCGGCAGCTACCGCCGGCACATCGGCTGGGGACGAGGCCGCACCCCCGGCGCACTACGGGCCGTCGGCCCTCCCCTTGGACCACCGGGGGCCAAAGGACCGTCCCTGCCCATCACCTCCTGACGACCTCCCGACC
Organism: Streptomyces sp. MK7; assembly: GCF_032658145.1. NCBI lineage: Bacteria > Bacillati > Actinomycetota > Actinomycetes > Kitasatosporales > Streptomycetaceae > Streptomyces > Streptomyces sp. MK7. Next base: position 19,087 of record NZ_JAVACL010000040.1, on the reverse strand, counting down.
GATCACCTCACTGATCACCTCCTGAAAGGAACACCCGCGCATGACCACCAGCACCGGCTTCGACATCCGCAGGATCGGCGGCCGTATCGGCGCCGAGATCCTCGGCGTGGATCTCTCCGCCGACCTCGACCCGGCCGTCGTCACCGAGATCAACTCCGCCCTCCTGGAACACAAGGCGCTCGTCTTCCGCGACCAGAACCTCGACGACGCCGGCCAGCTCCGCTTCGCCTCCCTCTTCGGCGAGCTCACCACCGCGCACCCCACCGTCCCCTCCGCCGACGGCCAGCCCCACATCCTGCCCGTCGACGGCGACGAGGGCATCCGCGCCAACCAGTGGCACACGGACGTCACCTTCGTCCGTACACCCCCGAAGGCATCCACGCTGCGCAGCATCGTGGTCCCGCCCTACGGCGGCAACACCCTCATCGCCAACGCGGCCGCCGCCTACCGTGACCTGCCCGAACCGCTGCGCGAGCTGGCCGACAAGCTGTGGGCGGTCCACACCAACGACTACGACTACGCCGCCCCGAAGAGCGAGAAGGCCGCCGAGCACCGCAGGCGGTTCGTCTCCCGGAAGTACCGCACCGCTCACCCGGTCGTCCGCGTCCATCCCGAGACCGGGGAGCGCGGGCTGTTCATCGGCGGCTTCGCCCAGAGCATCGTCGGCCTCGGCCCCTCCGACTCCCGCGACCTGCTGCGCCTCTTCCAGTCGTACGTCACCAGCCCCGAGAACATCCTGCGGGTGGCCTGGACGCCCGGTGACCTCGTCCTGTTCGACAACCGCATCACCCAGCACTACGCCCCCGACGACTACGGCGACCTCCCGCGCCTGCTGCACCGGGTGACCGTCGCGGGCGACGTCCCCTCCGGTGTCGACGGCACCCTCAGCCACGTCATCGAGGGCGACAACGCCGCCCACTACACGCCCGCCGCCGCGGCCTGAACCCCTCCGGCCCGCCGGGCGGGGCACCCGCCCCGCCCGGCGGTATGCCCGCGGCCGATGCCGACCGAAGCCGTACGGAATAATGGGCGTATGCGGATCTCAGCCAGGGCGGACTACGCGGTACGTGCCGCACTGCAGCTCGCCGCGTCACGGGATGACGCGCCACTGAAAGCCGAGGCCATCGCCGACGCCCAGGACATCCCGCACAAATTCCTCGAAAGCATCCTGAACGACATGCGCCGGGGCGGCCTCGTGCTCAGCCAGCGCGGCGGCAACGGCGGCTACCGGCTGGCCAAGCCCGCCGAGTCCATCAGCATCGCCGACGTCATCCGCACCGTGGACGGACCACTGGTCTCGGTGCGCGGCGTCCGCCCCCCGGAGCTGTCCTACACCGGCCCTGCCGAGTCGCTGCTCCCCCTGTGGATCGCGTTGCGGTCGAACGTGCGCGAGATCCTGGAGGGCGTATCGCTCGCCGACGTCGCGTCGGGCCAACTGCCCGCCGATGTATGCGCGTTGACCAACGCCCCCAGCGCCTGGGTAAACCCCTGACACGCTGGGCCACTCACCGTTGCTCTCAAAAGCCGAGATAGCGACGTCCAGCATGCGAACTGCCCCTTGGTGCGGAGGCCGCCTTCTGCCACGATCCCTAGCAACCAGGTAGGAAAACTAGGGATTGTGGGGGTGGCCATGCGAACGCTCGACCGCACAGGCCGGATGCTGCCCCTTCTGACCTCGCGCCGTCACATCGACCTCGCCCGTACGTCCAGTGCCATCTGTCGGCCCCTCTGACGCCACAGAACCTGACTCTCTCCGCACCAGCGCCGCCTGCCCGTCGCCCGCTCCTGCCGGCGGATCGGACACCCTCGGCTGACCACGCCCCCATGTTCCGCTTCTCAGCCCGCGACAGCATGCCTGCCGCAGACGGCAGAGGAGTGGGGTGTCGGTGCGTGCTGAGAAGCAGTACGCCCCGCATTGTCGTACCTCCCTGATCGCCCATCCCCTGAGAGGACACCTCCGTGTCTGCCGCAAGACCGCTCACCGCCCTGCGCACCCTCGCCGTCATAGCCGCGCTCCCCGTCCTGCTCACCGCCTGCGGCTACGGTTCCAAGGCCACCGACGACGGCAAGCAGACCGCGGTCGCGGCAGGCGCCAAGAAGCTCTCCGCCGACGAGGTGAAGATCGGCTACTTCCCCAACCTCACGCACGCCACCGCTCTGGTGGGTGTCCAGGAGGGTCTGTTCCAGAAGGAGCTCGGCGGCACCAAGATCAAGGCGTCGACCTTCAACGCCGGCCCCTCCGAGATCGAGGCGCTGAACGCCGGCTCCATCGACATCGGCTGGATCGGCCCCTCCCCCTCCATCAACGGCTACACCAAGTCGGGCGGCAAGAACCTGCGCATCATCGGCGGTTCCGCCTCCGGCGGCGTGAAGCTCGTCGTCAACCCGACGAAGATCAAGTCCCTGGACGACCTCAAGGGCAAGAAGATCGCGACCCCACAGCTCGGCAACACCCAGGACGTCGCGTTCCTCAACTGGATCGCGGACAAGGGCTGGAAGGTCGACCCGCAGAGCGGCAAGGGCGACGTCTCCGTCATCCGCACGGACAACAAGATTACCCCGGATGCCTACAAGTCCGGTTCCATCGACGGCGCCTGGGTGCCGGAACCGACCGCCTCCAAGCTGGTCGCCGACGGCGCGAAGGTGCTGCTCGACGAATCGACCCTGTGGCCCGACAAGAAGTTCGTGATCACGAACATCATCGTGTCGCAGAAGTTCCTCAAGGAGCACCCCGACGTCGTCGAGGCCGTGCTGCGCGGCTCCGTGAAGACCAACGCGTGGATCAACGCCAACCCGGACAAGGCGAAGGCATCCGCCAACGCGGCGCTGGAGAAGCTGGCGGGCAAGGCACTGCCCGACAAGGTCATCGACCCGGCCTGGAAGTCCATCACCTTCCTCGACGACCCGCTGGCCTCCACCCTGAACACCGAGGCCGAGCACGCGGTCAATGCCGGCCTGCTGGAGAAGCCCGACCTGAAGGGCATCTACGACCTCACGCTCCTCAACAAGGTCCTCAAGGCCGCCGGCAAGGACGAGGTCGACGACGCCGGTCTCGGCGCCCAGTAACGACGATCGGATCCGATGAGTACCCAGGAGGTGACGGCCATGGCCACCACGATCGCCAAGGCTGCCCAGGACGCCACGGCGGTGACGCGCGCCGCCCGTATCGAGCACGTCTCGAAGTCCTTCCCCGCCCCGGGCACGCCCGGCGGATCGCAGCTCGTGCTGGACGACATCACCCTCGACGTCGCACCGGGCGAGTTCGTCACCCTCCTGGGAGCCTCGGGCTGTGGCAAGTCCACGCTGCTCAACCTGGTCGCGGGACTGGACCGGCCGTCCGCCGGCTCGATCGACACGGATGGCCGGCCCGCCCTGATGTTCCAGGAACACGCCCTGTTCCCGTGGCTGACCGCGGGCAAGAACATCGAACTGGCCCTGAAGCTGCGCGGCGTGGCCAAGCCGGAGCGCCGACAGGAGGCGGAACGGCTGCTGGAACTCGTACGGCTGAAGGGCGCGTACGGCAAGCGGGTGCACGAACTGTCCGGCGGTATGCGGCAACGCGTCGCGCTGGCCCGTGCGCTGGCCCAGGACAGCCGGCTGCTGCTGATGGACGAGCCGTTCGCCGCGCTGGACGCCATCACCCGTGACGTACTGCACGACGAACTGACCCGCATCTGGCAGGAGACGGGCCTGTCGGTGCTGTTCGTGACGCACAACGTGCGCGAGGCCGTGCGGCTGGCACAGCGGGTGGTGCTGCTGTCCTCACGGCCGGGGCGCATCGCCCGGGAGTGGACGGTCGGCATTCCGCAGCCGCGCCGCATCGAGGACAGCGCGGTCGCCGAACTGTCCGTCGAGATCACCGAAGAACTGCGTGGGGAGATCCGCCGCCATGGCCAGCACTGACACCGGTGTCGACATCGGCAAGGACGGCCTGCCGGCCGCCGCGGAGCCCCGGGATCCGCACGATCTGACGCGGCTGGAGGCCGGGCTCGACGCGCTGGAGTCAGTGCAGGCCGGTCGTACGCCGCTGCGCGAGACGCTGATCCGCAAGGTGCTGCCGCCCGTCACCGCCGTCGCCCTGGTACTGGTGGTCTGGCAACTGCTGGTGTGGGCAAAGGTCGCCGTCGACTACAAACTGCCCTCGCCTTCCGAGGTGTGGGGCGAGGTCCGCGATGCCTGGGCCCAGGGCACGCTGCTCGGCTGCATCTCGACCAGCGTCTCCCGCGGCCTGCTCGGCTTCCTGCTGGCGCTCGCCATCGGTACGCCGCTCGGCCTCCTGGTCGCCCGGGTCAGCTTCGTCCGGGCGGCCATCGGCCCCATCCTGTCCGGCCTGCAGTCACTGCCGTCGTCGCGTCGTGCCCAGCGATGCGCAGGCGGCGGAAGCCGTGCAGCCAGGCGATAGTCCTTTCGACGACGTACCGGAAGATGCCCAGGCCGGTGCCGTGGGGCTGGCCTCGTTCGGCGATGACCGGGCGGATGCCGCGCTGCCACAGCAGGCGCCGGTACTTGTCGTGGTCGTAGCCGCGGTCGGCGAGCAAGGCGTCGGGGCGGTGCCGGGGCCGACCAACGGTCCCGGCAACGGACGGGATCTTGTCGACAAGAGGCAGCAACTGCGTGACGTCGTTGCGGTTCCCGCCGGTCAGCGACACCGCGAGCGGGATGCCCTGGGCGTCGGTGATGACGTGGTGCTTGCTGCCCGGCCGTGCGCGGTCGACCGGGCTGGGACCGCTTTTGGGCCCCTGCGAGCCGCCCGCACGTGGGAAGAGTCGATCACGGCCCGCGACCAGTCCAGCTTCTTCGCCGCCCGCAGCTTCTTCAGCAGCACCAGATGCAGCTGGTCCCACACGCCGGCCTCGTTCCAGGCGGCCAGGCGCCGCCAGCAGGTCATACCCGAGCCGAAGCCCAGCTCCTGCGGCAGGTACTCCCACTGAATGCCGGTGTGCAGCACGAACAAGATCCCGCACAACGCCTGCCGGTCCGGGACCCGCGGTCTGCCCTCGACCAGCTTCGGACCCGGCACGGGCAGCAACGGCTCGATCAGCGACCACAGTTCATCCGACACGATCCACGGCCGCGACTGACGATTCCCCACGACCAGACCAACGACCATCCAAGCTGAAAGTCACATGATCAACGGCTTCTGTTAGGACCTCTAAGGCCGCGCTGGAGAGCCAGCGCCGTCCTGCGCTCGCGGGTGTAACGGCGGGCGTTGTCGATGCAGACCGCAGCGCGCGCCGCCAGCTCCTCGGCGATCTGCAGGTCGTCGAATCCGTACGGCGCGGCTGAGGGAGCCAGTCGGGTGAAGAGGGCGACGCCGAGGTTGGTACCGCGAGCGCGGAGCGGCACCGCGATCAGCGACTGCGCGCGATTCCGAGCCACCCAGGCAGCCCGGTCGGGGTCGTGGGCCAGTCAGCGGGTGATCTCCGGCTCCCCGATCTGGTGCACGCTGCCGTGGCCGGTGGCCAGGCACCGGACCGGCGGTGAGAACTCCGGGTAGCGGGCGAGCTCGCCGACTGTGACCGCGGGCTTCACACCGGAGCGGATGGCTGTGCGCCGCAGCAGCAAGGGCCCGTTGACAGGGATCGGCGGGGGCTCGTCGCCGCGCAGGACGGCGTCTAGGAGATCGACGGAGACGAACTCCGCCAGGGCAGGCACGGCTACGTCGGCCAGCTCCTGGGCGGTCCGGGGCACGTCCAGGCTGCTGCCGATACTCCTGCTGGCCTCGTTGAGCAGCGCCAAGCGCTCACGGGCCGCGTACTGCTCGGAGAAGTCCAAGGCGGCCAGCTGCACGCCGTGCACCAGTCCGAGGGAGTCCTTGAGCGGGGTGAAGTGGACGATCCAGGCGTGCGCGTGAGGCTCTCCCGGGACTCTGACGTAATTCTCGATGTGCTCGGGCTCACCGGTCTGCAGCACACGATCGACAGATCGCTCGGGAGCCTGGAAGCCCTGATCCGGCATGTGCTCAGTGATCCGGAGCTCCCGAAGCTCCCGCTCGGAGGCGGCCAGTTGCTTGGCCATGGGCTCGTTGACGCGAAGGAATCGGCCCTCGGAGTCGTAGATCGCCAGAGAAAACGGGGACTGGTCGAACGACCAGCGGATCAGTGGGTCCGTGTCGCGCTCCGTCCCCTCCCGCACCCGGACTCCCTCCAGCAGCCAACCGGCCCGACCGTCACCCAGGGGCAGCGGGCACACGCGCAACCGGCACTCCATCGCGCTGCCATCCTGGTGGCGGAGTGCCACCAGCCCGGTCCAGCCCTCCTGCCGGGCGAATCGCTCACGAGCAGCCGCGGGGAGGGCCGACGCGAGGAGCTCTGCCGCAGGCAGACCGACAGCCTCGGCGGCGGAGAGCCCGAGCAACTGCTCCGCACCGGTGCTCCAACAGGTCAGCACACCGTCCGGAGCCGCCACTGCCAGAGCCCCAGCGGCGGGAACCAAGTCACCAGGGCAGCGCTCCGGTGGATCCACAGTCGCTCACCTCCCCTTCGAGTCCCCTGCCGATTCCAGGATCTCTCGGTCCTGTAGCTGGTTCCCGTCAAGCGATCGCACGCGTGGGACGGCGCTGCCGGACGGCTGGCCGGCTGGGTCTCATGGCCTGCGTGTAATGGTGGCCGCGGCAGGACGCACGGCAGGTTGCGGCCGCCGGTGACGGCCAGACCGGCAACGGCCCACGGGCCCAGGCGTACTCCGGCGCGATGCACTGCACGTCGGCGGGCGCGGGTGAGCTCGGCATCTTGCGGGACGGCCGTGGCGTTCGCCGAGTGAGTGGTTTCCCCGGGATTCGCCGTGATCAAGTCGGTGATTCTGCGGAGCGCCGGAGACCGGGGCGGCGGTCCTTGCAGTGGGGCGGAGAACTGCGACTGGCCGCCCGAACGCTGCAAATAGACCACCAGGGCGCGGGCGACGTCGCGGGTGAGATCAGGGCCGTGATCCTCCTCGACGAGTGCCAGTGCCAGGTCGATGCCGGCGGTCACGCCCGCCGAGGTGTAGGTGGTGCCGTCACGGACGTAGATCGCGTCGGGTTCGACGCGGCTGGCGCGGCAGCGGACGGCGAGTTCCTGCGCGACCTTCCAGTGCGTGGTCGCGCGCTTGCCGTCCAGGAGTCCGGCGGCGCCGAGGACGAATGCTCCGGTGCAGATGGACGCGACCCGGTGCGCCCGGCCCGCCAGCGTTCGCACGGCCTCGATCAGATCACGGGGGACAGGCGTGCGCGGGTAGAGGTCTGCGCCGGCCACCAGGAACGTGTCGGGAGCAGTCTCTGTGGCGGCGGTGTCGACCGAGATCCGGATCCCGATGGACGAGGTGACATCGGCACCGGTCGGTGACACCAGAACCATCTTGTAGTCGGCGCCGAGCCGGTTCGCTTCCCCGAACACCTCCGCGGGGCCGACGACGTCCAGGAGTTTGACCCCCGTCGTAGACGAGGATCGCGACCCGATGCGTGGCGGAGCCCACAACCCCGCTGCCCGCCTGTCCGGATTCGGGTGACTCATGGCCGGACCGAGGGAGCGCCGGACGCCGGGTGGTCGGCAGGGTGGAAGACGGACGCACCGTCCATTCGTAACACACCGATACCGGAAGGAGCAGAGGTCATGAGCAAGATCATCGCGGGGGTGGAGATTCCTGAAACGGCGGCGGTCGCCGAGGCCACCCGCCTCATGCAGGAGATGACCAGCCCCCTCATCTACCACCACTCCCGGCGCGTTTTCGCCTTCGGCGCCCTGCACGCTCACCGGCTCGGCCTGAAGCCCGATCCGGAGCTTCTCTACCTGTCCGCCATGTTTCACGACACCGGCCTCTTGACGCCGTTTTCCGACGTCGAGCAGCGCTTCGAGGTCGATGGAGCCGACCACGCACGCAAGTTCATGCTCGACCACGGCTTCCCGGCCACGGCCGCCGACGTGGTGTGGACGGCGATCGCGCTGCACACGACCCCGGGAATCCCCGGCCGGATGGGCCCGGAGATCGCCATCACGTACTTCGGGGTTCTGACGGACGTACTCGGCGTCGGTCTGGACGAGCTGGATCGCAGCCAGGTGGACGAAATCATCGCCGCCCATCCGCGGGGCGACTTCAAGAACGAGTTCCTGCAGGCCTACGTCGACGGACTCAAGCACCGCCCCGAGACCACGAACGGAACCGTGAACTCGGATGTGCTGGAGCACTTCGTTCCCGGCCTCCGTCGCACCACCACGGTCGAGCGCATGCTGGGCGCTCCCTGGCCGAGCTGATCAGGACCCCAGAAGAGGCAACGTGATGAAACGTGCGAGTCGCTCCCGCGACGGGCGTCGTCTCGGACGAAGTCCGGCTTTCGCCGTGCTGGCCTGCGCCAATGTGGTGATGATGGCCACGGCAAGTGCACCGTCACCGATCTACCCGCTGTACCGGGAGCGGTGGGGCCTGACGGTCACGATGCTGACAGGGATCTTCTCGGTGTATGTCGCGGGTCTGCTCGGCGCGTTGTTGACGGTCGGATCGCTGAGCGACCACCTGGGGCGCCGCCCTGTGCTGGTCGCCGCCCTTCTGGTGGCGGCGACCAGCACGGCCATCTTCTGGACGGCCGACGGCGTCGTCTCTCTCCTGTTCGCCCGGGTCGTGCAGGGCATCGCCACGGGGACGGCCACGGGCGCTCTTGCCGCCGGACTGGTCGACCTCTCACCCGAGCGACGTCCGCAGCTGGGGCCGACGACGACAGCAGTGGGCACGAGTATCGGCATGGCCACCGGTGCCGGAGTCGTGGGATTGCTGGTTCAGTCGACTTCACGTCCCGATGTGTATGTCTTTCCGGTCCTTACGCTGACCTTCGTCGTTTTGGCCGCGGTCGTCCTCAGGATCCCTGAGACACCGGCCCCGCTAGCGTTTCGGCTGGCGTTGTTGCGGCCGAGAGTCCGGGTTCCTCGGGAGGTCCGGCCGGCGTTCCTCGCCTCGATTCCCACCCTTGTCGCGGGGTGGGGCGTCACGGGTCTGTTCCTTTCGCTCACTCCGTCACTCGTGAGCAACGTCCTGCATGTGCGGTCCGGTGCTGCGGGCGGGCTCAGCATCGCGGCGCTTTTTCTGGCCAACAGCGTGGGCGGGGTGTGGTCCGTTCGGCATACGGCACGGCTCGCCACCTTGCTGGGGGCGGTTCTCCTGACTCTGGGTGCGTCCGCACTGGCGGTGGCCATCGCTGACGCGTCGCTGGTCGTATACGTGGGCGGATCGGTCGTGGCGGGTCTGGGCGTCGGCCTGACGTTCAACGGCAGCCTCCGCGCCATCAGCGCGGTCACCACCGTGAAGTCGCGGTCGGAGGTCTTCTCGGCCGTGTACGTGATCAGCTATGCGGCGGTGAGTCTTCCGGCCCTCGCGGCCGGGGTCGCGGCGCCCTCATGGGGGCTGGAGACCACGGGCTATCTGTACGTCGGCTTCGTCGGGGCGCTGTCCTTTGGTGCGGCCCTGCACGCCGGACGATCGCGTGCTTACCGGCCGATGGGAGACCCGATGCGGACGGCCGGGGAATGCGAGCCTCGCAGCGAACTGACCCGCTCCTGAGCCTGCCGCATCGAGTCCCTTCCGGGTGGGGTTGCCCCAGGGAGAGTGGCCCCACCATGAAACACCGCCGTACGCCGACAGCAGCCCCGGAGCAGCTTGATCACGACTTACGACCGCCGTGTCAGAGCGGACGTCCTGAGCTCGGGAACTACGCTGGCTCCGCAGGCTGGAGGAGGTTGCGATCCGTATGGGTGATGGGCACGGGCCCGGGCGGTCTGAGCAGGAGGGCCTGCTCGGAGCCGAATGGGAGAGGCACCGGCCCGCGGTCTTCGGAGTGGCCTACCGGCTGCTGGGGACTGTGGCCGATGCCGAGGATGTCACCCAGGACGTGTGGCTGCGGGCGGCCGGAGCGGCTCTGCAGGAAATCGATGATCTGCGGGCCTGGCTGGTGACGGTGGCCGCGCGACGGTCGTACGACATCATCAAGAGCGCCCGCTTCCGCCGGGAGACCTATGTCGGGCCGTGGCTGCCGGAGCCGCTGCTGACAGGGCCGGACGCGTCGCAGCCGGTACTCGTCGACGAGTCCGTCAGCTCGGCGATGCTGCTGATCATGGAAGAGCTGAGCCCGCCGGAGCGGGTGGCCTTCGTCCTGCACGATGTCTTCGGCCTGGAGTTCGGCCGGATCGCCGAAGTGCTGGACGTCTCCGTGCCGGCCGCCCGGCAGCTCGCCTCGCGGGCACGTCGGCGGGTGGCCAAGGCGAAGCAGTCCACATCTCGGGCGTCGAAGGCGGAGCACGAACGGGTCCTCCAGGTCTTCCGTGCCGCCTACGAGGCCGGGGACCTGGCCGGCCTGGTCAGGCTCCTGCACCCGGACGCGGTCTACGTCACCGACGGCGGCGGCAAGATCTCGGCGGCACGCAAGCTCATTCACGGCGGCGAGCGCGTCGCCGAGGTCATGGTGCGTACGGGGCGCCAGTGGCGCCCCGACCGCATCGACTTCGCGGAGGTCGGCGGCGAGCTGGCGCTCGTGTTCCACCGGCAAGGCCGCATCTACTCCGTCGACACGGTACAGATCACAGACGGTCTGATCACCGCGTACCGCAGGGTCCTCAACCCCGACAAACTCGTGCACGTCTGAGCTGTCACACACGGAGGGGCTACCTCGTCTCCCTGCCGAGAACGCATAACGGGCGACGAAGGAATACGCGCGAGCAGGTGAGATCAATCATGCAGAACGGCATACATCCACCTGCAGCCGCTATGAGCCCCGCGCGCGAGTGCGCTGTGCACTCGGGTTGCCCCTTCCAGTAAGGATCTGTATGCAAGCCATCACTGTGCGAGACCGTGACGCTGGTCTTGCCGGGATGTCCTTGACGGACATTCCCTACCCTCACGCGGCCGAGAACGACGTCATCGTGAGGGTGCACGCCGCCGGCTTCACCCCTGGCGAGCTGGACTGGCCCGCCACGTGGACCGATCGCGCCGGCCGCGACCGGACGCCGAGCGTGCCCGGGCACGAGCTGTCCGGTGTCGTCGTGGAGCTGGGGTACGGCACCACCGGCCTGAGCGTCGGACAGCGGGTGTTCGGCCTGGCCGACTGGACCCGCGACGGCGCCCTCGCCGAGTACACCGCGGTGGAGGCCCGCAACCTCGCCCCGCTGCCGGCGGACGTCGACCACACCGTGGCCGTCGCACTGCCCATCTCGGGGCTGACCGCCTGGCAGGGCCTGTTCGACCACGGCCGCCTCACCACAGGCCAGACCGTCCTGATCCACGGTGCCGCGGGCGGCGTCGGCTCGATCGCGGTACAGCTCGCCCGCGAGGCCGGCGCCCGCGTCATCGGCACCGGCCGCGCCTCCGGCAGGGACAGGGCACTCGCACTCGGCGTCGACACCTTCATCGACCTGGAGGCCGAGAAGCTGGAGGACGCCGGCGAGGCCGACGTCGTGTTCGACGTGATCGGCGGCGACATCCTCGACCGCTCGGCCGCCCTCGTCCGGGCCGGTGGCACGCTCGTCTCCATCGTCATGCCGCCCAAGGTCCAGCCCAAGGCCGGGCGGGCAGTCTTCTTCGTCGTCGAACCCGACCGCGCCCGGCTCGCCGACCTGGCCACACGGCTCAGGGACGGCCGGCTCAAGCCGGTCGTCGGTGCTGTGCGGCCCCTCGCCGAGGCAGCCGACGCGTTCGCCCCCGGCAAACGCACCCCCGGCAAGACGATCATCCGCGTCACGGAAGACTGAATAAGGAGACCCATCGTGATCGGAATGCGAATCGCCACCGGCCTGCTGGCTGCGGCCACGCTGACCGGGACCACGGCCTGCTCGGCCTCCGACCAGCCCGCCCACGCCAAGGCGCAGGCGACGGTCGCAGCATCGACGCGCCCCGTCGAAACCTTCACACCGCTGCTCCAGCAGGACCTTCCGAATGTGAAGGGTAAGACGTTCACCTCAGCGATCGTCGCCTTCCCGCCCAACGCAAGCGCGCTGCCGCACCGGCACGGCCAGGCGTTCGTCTACGCCTACGTCCTCGAAGGCACCGTGCGCAGCCAGCTCGACGGCAAGCCCGTGACTACCTACCACCAGGGCGAGAACTGGGTCGAGCAGCCGGGCGCCCACCATGTCCTCACCGAGAACACCAGCCGGACCAGGCCGGCAAAGCTCCTGGTCGTCTTCGTCTCCGACACCGGCGCCAAGCTCAAGGTCGACGACCCGAAGTCGTAACCCCCGGGGCATGCAGCGGGGCGGCAACACCCTTCACGAGCCCCGCCCCTGCCGGAGCGCGCCCCATCCACCACCAGACGTGCCCGACAAGCGCGGCGCGGACCACACGAAGGAAGCAAAGGAACCATGACCGATCCTCAGCGCGTCAACATCGGCGAGCAGCACCCGGCCGCCTACAAGACCCTCATCGCCCTGTCGGCGGAGGTGGAGAAGGCCGCCGCCGCAGCGGGCCTCGACCCGCTCCTGGTCGAGCTACTGAAGATCCGCACCTCCCAGATCAACGGTTGCTCGTTCTGCCTGCGCATGCACACCCGTGACGCCCTCAAGAAGGGCGAGAACCCCGACCGTATCGCGGTGCTGCCCGCCTGGGCAGAGACCGGCTACTTCTCCGAGACCGACCGCGCCGCCCTCCGCCTGACCGAGGCGATCACACGAGTGCCGGACGGACACGTCAGCGACGAGGACTTCAACGCCGCCGCGGCCGTACTCACCGCAGACCAGGTCTCGGCAGTCGCCTGGCTGGCAACCGTGATGAACGCCTTCAACCGCGTCGCGATCACCAGCCGGTACCCCGTCGGCAGCTGACCTCGACGGCGCTAACCGCGGTGATGGGCGCTGCCGAAGCCTCCACGTCGTGCAATTGCTGGTGCAATCAGCCGGGCGGCTTGTGCGAGCCGCCCCGGCTCGCACAAGGCGGAGGCATCCGACGACGTACGCACGTGCACGGGGAACAGCCAGGGAGCGGATCGCGCCCCCGCTTGTCCGGGCGGAAGGTGCCGTACGGGTTGACGTTGGGCCTGAACAGGGCGGTCAGACCGCGCCGGTCCTCGTCCGCCGGCTTCTTCGCCACTCTGTCTCGGCCAGAACCTGCTGGAACAGCAGCGGTTTGACGTGCACGTGGCTGCCTGGCGCAGGTGCAGGGACGGCATCGACGTTTCCGGCTTGCTCCTGGTACCCCGCTGATCGGCCGGAAGTGCCACTTCTCGTACGGCGTCTCCGTCGTCACGCGGCTGCTGCACCGCACGGGCTACAGCGTGCAGATGACCGCCCGGCCAAACCGGGCCTGCCCGCCGGCCTGTGCTGCCGGCTGCGCCGGCACGCGGGTTGCAAGGGCGGGCGCCGCGCTCTCACCAAGAGCGACTACATCCCGCCTGGACGACGCCCACCATCTGCTGAAGGCCCTGATCGTGGTGTGGGGCCGACTGGGCACTCACTGTGCTGCGTGGCCTGGCGTCTGTGCCGGGATCGCCCGCGATGCGGCGGCTGACCGTCCAGGGCGACGACCGCCCGCTGCGGGTCACACCCGCTTCCCCGAGGCGCTGGCCGCTCTGGCCCAGCGTGCCGCCCGCCGGCACCGGAACGTGCTCGCCGCGGCGGTGCCCGGTTGTCCTGGGCGGTCGAGTGGACCACCGAATCGCTGAGAGCCCTGCCGACGACCCTCGCAACCGCAAGTGACGGCGGCGATCTGGGACATGTGCGGACCCGCCGGGGAGCACCACACGGCCGAGCTGACCAACCTCTTGTACCGCGACCGCCGTTCCTATGGTCGTCGACCACACTGCCGGAGGAGTTCGCGCCTGTGGAATCGGGTCAAGGCGGTGTCGCCCGGACCGGTCCGCACGCCGGGCTGGACAGACAACTGCCGACCGGCACACGGCGTGGTCGCCGCGTTCGGCGTCGCACGGGAGCGAGCATGTACTCGCCGAGGGCGTGCCGAAAGCATGGGTGCCGTGCTCGGAGGGATGGCCGAGGCCGACGAGTTCGCCTCAGCCGTCGCATTTCTGCTGGGGCCTGATGCCCGGTGGATCAGCGCAAAAGCGTATTCAGATGAGTTCGAGGCCTCCGTCGATCGTGAGAACCTGGCCCGTCAGCCACGTTGCGGTGGGATCTGCGAAGTGGACGACCCAGGACGCGACTTCCTCCGGTTCTCCCCTCCTCCCCAGAGGGATCCGGGATGCCTGCTCCTTCTTGACCTTCATCACCTCCTCCTCCGTGAGTCCGCTGACGTACAGAGCCTCGCTCTCGGTCGGACCGGGGGCAATGGCATTCACTCTGATCCCGTCCCTGGACAGCTCGACCGCCCAGGTCCGCGTCAGCTGTTCCAGGGCGGCCTTGGTCGCCCCGTAGTGGGCACCACCCGGGTGGGGGCGATGGCCGTAGGTGCTGGAGATGTTGATGATCGAGCCCTTGCTGCGACGCAGGTGAGGCAACGCTGCCTGGGAGATCATGGTGGGTGCGATGACGTTGAGGTCGAACAGGTCGGTGATGCGCGAGCGTGTCACCTCGTCGAACGAGACACGTGCGGTGGCGCCGGCGTTGTTCACCACCACGTCAAGCTGCTTCCACCGGTCGATCGCCGTACCGATGATCAGCTCAGGAGCATGCTCCAAGCGCACGTCCGTGGCGAGAGTCTCGATGCCGGGGTGCATGGCGGCAGTCTCCTCCAGGGCCACCTGGCGCCGTCCGACACCGAGGACGTGCGCCCCCGCTTCGGCCATCGCGACCGCCGTTGCTCGGCCGATCCCAGTGCCGGCTCCGGTGACGATGACGACGCGGTCATGAAGGGGTCGGGCGTGCTGGTGTTCCATCATGTGTCTTCCTCTTGCTGTACGACTGGCGTCAGGACACGACCGCCCGGCAAACATCGCCGCAGTCGGTTGTCCACGATGGGGACGTCCAGGACTTTCATCCGCCATGGACGAGGATCGCACCCGATGCGTGGCGGAGCCCACAACCCCGCTGCCCGCCTGTCCGGATTCGGGTGACTCATGGCCGGACCGAGGGAGCGCCGGACGCCGGGTGGTAGGCAGTGTGGAAGACGGATGCACTGTCCAACTGATACCGGGAGGAGCAGAGGTCATGAGCCAGATCATCGCGGGGATGGAGATTCCTGAAACGGCGGCTGTCGCCGAGGCCACCCGCCTTACGCAGGAGATGACCAGCCCGCTCATCTACCACCACTCCCGGCGCGTTTTCGTCTTCGGCGCCATTCATGCTCACAAGCTTGGCGTGGACCCCGACCCGGAGCTTCTCTACTTGTCCGCCGTGTTTCACGACACGGGCCTTATGACGCCGTTTTCCAACGTGGAGCAGCTCTTCGAGGTCGATGGGGCTGATCACGCATCGAACCACGTCTGACGAGTCGAGATCACCGCCGCAGCCACCGTCGGGGGCGGTGTGAACGGACTGCTGGCCCCCGTGCCTGGTAGCTCGATCACTCCTGCTCTGGATTTGTCCATCCACCAGACAGCCGAGCAGTTGGGGGGACCACATCGCCGGGGGACACAGAAGGGAGAAGCGGTGGGCAGTTCCGCAGCGACAGCAGTCTCCGAGGCTCAGACGGCCATCAAGAGAGTCCGCCCAGCGATAGCTCTCCTGGACGAGCAGGGGACGGTGGTCGGATGGTCACAGGCCGCTCAGCAGCTCGTGGGCTATTCGGCCATGGAGGTGGTGGGGCGGCCCGCCGGTGTCCTGTTGGTGGCCGCCGACGACCGAGCAAGGGCTTCACAAGCCGCACGAGAGAGCACCCTCCGGGGCTGCTGGTCCGACCTTGCGCAGGTGCGCCACCGCGACGGCCGCAGCATCGACGTGTTTCTGTGCGTGTCATCGCTGTCCGGGCATGACGGCCGGGACTGGTGGGTGGTCTGCGCGGCCGACAAGGCTTCGCTTCCCGCGTGGCCGGCCAAGGTCACAGCGGCGGAGCCGCTCCACGCTGGGCTGCCGCTGCCGAGCCGCCTGCCGATCGGCGTCGTCATACGGGACACGCACCTACGCTGCATCCAGGCGAACGACACCCAGGGCTCCAAGGACGGCATCCCTCTCCACAAGCGGCTGGGCCGCAGGCTGACGGAGGCGGCGCCCGGGGCGAAGGCCGAAATGGTGGAGGCAGTGATGCACCAGGTGCTGGAGAGCGGCGACCCGGCGATCGACGTGGACTACCAGGCTTTCCTGCCGGCCAATGTGCGAAGCAACCGGATGTTGACGGCGTCCTACGTCCGCCTCGACGACGCGCAGGGGCGCGCCCTGGGCGTGTGCGTCGTGAGCGTGGACGTCACCGACAGCTGGCGGGCGCGAGAGCATCTGGCAATCCTCGGCGAGGCCAGCAGGCGCATCGGCACCACTTTGGATGTCATGCAGACCGGGCAGGAACTGGCCGACCTAGCCGTGCCGCTCCTCGCGGACTACGCCACCGTCGATCTGGCGGAGTCGGTCCCACTCGGCGAGGAGCCCTTGGCCCATCTCAGCCCACAGGGCGGGCGGATCCCCGTCTTCCGCCGTGCGGGCCTGGCCTCGATCCACCCGGGAACGCCGGAGTCTCTGTTCGCTCGCGGAGAGCCGGTCTTCGTTCCGCCCACTTCGCCCTTCACCGGCGTCCTGCGCTCCGGGAAATCCCACTTCGAGCCCCTACTGGACGCATCCCCCGGCACATGGCTGGATCACCACGACGCGGCGCGGGCGCAGAAGCTCCGCGAGCACGCCATGCACTCGTTGATGATCGTTCCGATCAAGGCGCGGGGCGCAATGCTGGGTGTGGTGGTGTTCGTGCGGACCAAGGACGCCAGGCCGTTCGAGGAGGACGACCTGCTCTTGGCGGAGGAACTCGTCAACTGGGCAGCGCTGGCCCTGGACAACGCCCGCCAATACGTGCGCGAACGCTCCGCGGCTCTCGCCCTGCAGCGACTGCTGCTCCCCCACCGCCCCACAGGCGGTTCTGCCGCTGATGTGGCCTGGCGCTACCTGCCGGCTGACAGCCACCACGGCATCGGGGGTGACTGGTTCGACGTGATCCCCCTCTCCGGCGCCCGCGTCGCCCTGGTGGTCGGCGACGTGGTCGGACACGGCATCAATGCGGCGGCGAAGATGGGACAACTCCGCACCGCCATGCGCACCCTCGCCGACATGGACATGCCTCCCGACGAAGTACTGTCCCGCCTCGACGATCAGGTCATCCGCCTCACCGAGGCGGAAGCCGAGCCCCGGCACCAGGCCGCCACCGCGATGGCCGCCACGTGCCTGTACGCCGTCTACGACCCGGTCACCCGAACCTGCACCATGGCACGGGCCGGTCACCCTCTGCCCGCGATCATCGATCCTTACGGCCACGTCACCTTCCCCGACCTGCCCACCGGAGCACCGCTCGGCCTCGGACTGGTCCCCTTCGAGTCCGTAACCTGGGAACTCGCCGAAGGAAGCGTGCTCGCCCTCTATACCGACGGTCTCGTCGAGGTCCGCGACCAGGACATCAGCGCCGGCATGAACCGCTTGCGCGCGGCGCTCGCACGGCCCGACCTCGCACTGGACGATCTGTGCTCTTCCGCAGTGGACACACTGCGGGCCCAGCCGCCGAGCGACGATGTCACTCTGCTCCTCGCACGGACCCGCTCGCTGAACGCAGACCAGGTCGCCTCCTGGCAGTTCCCCAGCGACCCCGCCATCGTCGGCCGTGCCCGAACCCTCGCTACCCGGCAACTCACCCAGTGGGGGCTAGAACAGCTGGCCGAGTCCACGGAGCTGATCGTCAGCGAACTGTTCACCAACGCCATCATCCACGGCAGCAGCGACTGCAACGGCGACCGCACGATCGGCCTACGCCTCATCCGACACGAGACGCTGACCTGCGAAGTCTCCGACGCCAGTAACAGCCACCCGAGTGCGCGCCACGCCCGCACCACCGACGAACACGGCCGCGGCCTCTTCCTCGTCAATCAACTGTCCCGCCGATGGGGAACCCGCCACACCTCGGACGGCAAAATCATATGGGCTGACCAGCAACTGCCAACCAGTGCGTGAAACCACTGGGTCTGTACGGTGCAGGCACAGACGAACCCGCCCTCGTTCCTGTCCTCAACCCGGCGGCAACGCGCGGGTTCAGCGGTTCGCCCGCCAGTCCAGCATGGGTGAAGCGACTGTCGGCACCGTTCACGCCTAGCTCGACGACGTGTCTGCGACTGCTCTCCCCGGAGCTCGGATCGGACCTGACGCACTAACGGTGACGCTCCGTCACCACCGAATGTGAGCCAGGGCCGTTAGGTTTACACTCCGCCATCGCGCCAGCCATGCCGCCGAGCCAAACAAAAACACAACCAGCCGACGGGGGCTTCGTCACACTGCTAGCTGTCACGGGCGAGTCACAAACCCCGTGGACACCCTCTCGGCGCAGGAGCCCGAACCTAGACATATGTGCCCGCACAGGACTGGATGGACGCCAGCGGTATTGCAGGGTGTTCGGGGGTGTCTCACTCACGCCCCAGACCCTCTCACGTCTCACGACTGCCCCTATGACGAGGGTTGCGGCTGCACAGGTCTGACCAGGTGGTAGACCTCCCGGGACGCGTAGCGCTTGAGGCTTCGGACTATCTCGCGCTGAGTATTGCTCTCCCTGCTGCGGCGTTCGCAGTACTCCTGGGTACGCGGGTCGACGCGCAGGCGGGTCTGCACGCACCGCCCCCGGCCGGTCGTCGACACAGTGTGAGCAGGACACTTCCGGTCAGGCATCTCAGGAGTCAGACCCCGCCGCAGGACAGCACCCACCTACCGTTCTCCTTCCATCCGGCTTGCAGCCACGTCAGCTCGTTCGTTCGGGCGAATCGAGCCGAAGCACCGGTCGTCTACCAACGGAACTGACACCATGCCGCCGTCGTACGTCACTTCGAGTCGAAGGCGGACCATTGGAACGGCAGGTCAACGAGCGACAGCTCTCAGTGCTGCAGTGGGCGGAAGCCGGGTGCCCTGCCGGCGCATGGGAGACCAACTCCTACAAGACCACCTGCCAGGCACTGCACCACCGTGGCCTGGTCACGGTCTCCCGGAAGGCCGGGCAGGGGTGTCGACACGGTCGGCGACCACCTCCCGCACGAGGATCGACCTCTTCAGACAATGCCGCGGAGTTAACCCGCCGCGGT
>NZ_JAVACL010000039.1:0-67627 GCF_032658145.1 Streptomyces sp. MK7 | reverse complement strand
TCGCCAGGGTGTCGATGTGCCTCGGGGTCTTCCTCGACGCGGTGAACTTCGTGCCGTCGGTGTTGGCGGCCTTGGGATAGGTGGCGAAGTAGTGGTCGAAGGAGACGTTCTCGTCGAAGAGCACGACCACGTGCTCGATCGGCGTGGCGGTCGAGGAGTGGCCGTGGTGGCCGGCGGGTATGGCCGCCCACGTCGGCGCGGTGCCGCCCAGCACCGTGAGCGCTGCCGCGCCCGCAAGTGCCCCCAGAGTCCTCATCATTGCTCGTCTTGCGCTGTCGGCCATGCCGGTTCCCCTCCGAACACAAATGGTGGTGCGCGTACGATTCGCGATGCTCAGCGGGGCAACAGGCGTCCTGGCGGAGCCATGATGGCCCAGGAGTGAACAAGAGGTCAGGAAAGCCAGGTCAAACCTTGACGGTGTCTTGACCCGGGCGAACCGCAGAGTCGTGCACGCGGGAGTTCAGCCCAGCAGGGCGCGGCCGTACCAGTCATGCTCGTCCCGTACGCCGGGCAGGGCGAAGAAGTAGCCGCCGCCGAACGGCTTGATGTAGTCGGTGAGCGGCTCGCCCGCCAGGCGCTTCTGCACGGTCTCGAACTGGCGGGCCAGGTCCTGCTGGTAGCAGCAGAACAGCAGGCCCATGTCGAGGTTGCCGTTGGTGTCCATGCCCCGGTCGTAGTTGTAGGCGCGGCGCAGGAGGCGCTGTTCGGCGGTGGCGGCGGTGCGGGGGTTGGCGCGGCGGATGTGCGCGTCCAGCGGGATGACGTCGCCCTTGGGGTCGTCGGCGTAGTCCGGGGTTTCGTGCTCGGTGTCACCGTCCAGCGGTGCGCCCGACGAGCGGGCCCGGCCGAACATCCGCTCCTGCTCGCTCAGCGAGACGCGGTCCCAGAACTCCACGAGCATCCGGATCAGCCGGACCACCTGGTAGCTGCCGCCGACCGCCCAGTCCGGCTCGCCCATGCCGCTGCCCACCCACACCAGGCGGTCCATCTCCCGGGCGCTCGTGGCGTCCGGGTTGGCGGTGCCGTCCTTGAAGCCCATCAGATTGCGCGGGGTGCCGGAGGGCCTGGGCGGGCTGGTGAAGCCGTCCAGACGCCAGCGGACCTGCATGCCGCCCCGGGTGTGCCGGGCTATGTCGCGCAGCGCGTGCAGGACCGTGTCGGGGGCGTCAGCGTGCAGTTGCAGGCTCAGGTCGCCGTGGCACCAGTCGGACTTGAGATCGTCGTCTGGGAAGGCGGGCATAGTGGTCAACCGCCGGGGCCTGCGGGCGGCCAGCCCGAAACGCTCGTCGAAGAGCGAGGCACCGACGCCGACGGTCACGGCCAGTTGTCCGGAGGGCAGCAGGTCGCCCAGGACGCCGGAGTCGGCGGGCGGGCCGGTGATGCCGACCGGTGACGGTGTGCCGCCGGAAGTGAGGAACCGCGCCCGGTCGGTGAGGGTGCGCAGCAGGTCGGTGAGTTCCGCGCGGTTCTCCGCGGTGACGTCCAGGGAGACGAACACGCACGTGCGTCGCGAGGGCGCGAGCACGGATGCCTGGCGGATGCCGTGGAACGGCGCGACGGCAGCAGGGGTGGTGGTCGTCGTTCCGGGGGCGGCGGCCCCGCCGGTGGCGAGCCCGGCACCCGCCAGGGCCGCACTGCGCAGGAAGCCCCGCCTGCGAACCCCCTCGCCGCGTTGTGTGCCGGTCATGCCGTCCTCCGGGGGTCGCACAGCGTGGCGACGGACGCCAGCCGCTCCACCAGGTCCCCGAGGACGGCGTCCGTCCGCTCCCGCTGGGCGCGAGTCAGATGGTTCAGCCGGAGCCAGCGGCCGGCGTGCCGGAAGCCGTCGAGGGTGTGCTGGGCGCGGTCCATGTCCCGGTCGAGGTCCGTGAGACCGGTGTACCTGGTGGTCAGCAAGGGCCGCAGGCGGGACAGCACCTGCCGGGTGCCGTCGAGGCTGGCGCGGGCTGTCGCGAGGTTGCTGCCGCTGCCGTAGTCGGTGCGGCCGGTGAGCTCGAACTGCACGGTGTTCTCCAGGATCTCGTGTGCGCGCAGACCCAACTGGGCAGGGTCCATGCGGGTCTGCGCCCAGCTGTCGCGAAGCCCGGTCACCGACTTGAGCAGGGCTGCCGTGGGGCCG
Organism: Streptomyces sp. MK7; assembly: GCF_032658145.1. Taxonomy (NCBI): domain Bacteria; kingdom Bacillati; phylum Actinomycetota; class Actinomycetes; order Kitasatosporales; family Streptomycetaceae; genus Streptomyces; species Streptomyces sp. MK7. The sequence continues at coordinate 65,508 of NZ_JAVACL010000039.1, read as the reverse complement.
CGCAGGCTGTCGGCGGACTCGCCGTGCCACAGCCCGTACTCGACGCGGTGGAAACCGGCGAAGTCCTTGTCGTGCACCCCGCCCGGCAGCCCCGCGTCCGTACCGTTGATCCGTGCGTCGGCGTCGCCGAATGCGTCGTACGCCGCCCCCAGCCGTTCGTACTCCAGATGGGCCGGCAGCCAGGCCGACCTGGCGCCGGCGAGATCACCGCGGTCGATCGCCTGCTGGAGCTTCGTCGTGAGCCGGACGACCTCGGAGAGGCCGCCGCCGACCCACTTCTGGTAGGCGATGGCCGGCGGGATCAGGTCGTGCTCCGTGACCGGGGTGGCACCCGGTCCGCGGCGTCCCGAAGTGACATGGACGCGGGGGCCGGTGGTGGCGTCGGCGTCGTCGGGCACACATTTGAAGGCGTACGTGCCCTCGCCCAGACGGACGGTCAACGACCGAGTCACCCCGGGCCCGATGCCCTCCACCTCGCCGTACACGACCTGGCTCGCGGGGTCTTCGAGGTAGACCTCGGTCGCACCGTCCGAGGTGTTGCGGAGATCGAACACCTGCAGGCCGGCGGCGGGGCTCCGCCATCCCTGCCCGCAACGGCTGGGTGACACCTCGATGGTGGAGTGCCGCAGTCCGTCGCCGGTCGTGGGTGACCGGTGCGATGCGCGCGGGAGCAGTACGGCTCCCACCGTGGCGAGGGCAAGGAGTGCGATGAGCGCACCCCACAGGCGGAGCGGCCTGTGTGCGAGGCCGGCCACTTGCATTCCGGGCCTCCCGGGTGTGCCGTTCGTGATCGCCTCATGCTAGGCAGGCGCGCAGGGACGATCAGCCATTCGGAGGAATCCATGGCCGAGAATTCGCCCTGAGTTCACCGAACGGTCGAGGGCGGCCACGCGCGCTCCCTCGTGAGGTTGATCGGAGTCCTCCTCGACGCGCAGTGCGAAGATGCCTTCGCTGCGGCAGGTCTGCGCTCGATGCCACGAGGCGCGTCATGCGGTCCAGCCGTGTCCACCGCTGTTGTGGACCAGGGCGAGGACCGCCGTGGTGGCGACGAGGTACCGGGTGAGGCGGCCCTGGGGAGACAGGGCTGCCGGGGCCCAGGCGAGAGCCGCGTACCAGGGCATCGACCACGGAGCCGTGACAACCCAGGCGAAGGCGAGCGCGAACGGTACAGCCACGACGGGTGGACAGTCCGCCGGCGTGCGGCGGTGCAGAGCCCAGGCCAGTGCGAGCATCAGGGGCGGCCAGAGCAGGCGGATGACCGTCGCGGTCGCACCGGGTCCCAGAAGTTCGCTGCCCAGCCGTTCGAACACAGTCCACAACGACGGAGACGAGACCATCTGTGAGGCGGCGGAGAGCGGGTCGAGAGCATGCGGGCCGTACACGCTGTAGAGGAGTACGACGGTCAGCGTGGCCACCGAGGTTTGCAGGACGGCTCGCCGCCAGGCCCCCGCGCGCAGCAGCGGCCAGGCCAGTGCGACGCCGAGCAGGGCCGCACTGATCTTGACGCAGCAGGCCAGGCCGACCAGCCCACCGATGATCAGGTCGTGACGCAGACAGGGGGTTCTGCGGGCGAAGTGGATCGCGCACACGGTGAGAGAGGCGACGATGGTGTCCAGATGCCCGCCCGCGACCAGCACATCGATCAGGAGAGGGTTGGCCACCCACAGCAGCGCGGCCCGGACGGGATCGTCCCCGGTGCGGATCAGAAGCCAGCCCGTGACCAGGAACACGCCCGCGCCGGCCAGCATCAGGGCCCAGATCGTCAGCCATGGCCGCTCCCCGCCGACGAACGCCGCCGCGGCCTGCCACCATGTCGCGACCGGTCCGTACACGGAGGGTGTGTCATGCCAGGCGACGGCCACGAGATCGGCGTAGGGGGCTCCCAGTTGGGCCGGGGACGTCAGGTACGGGTCACCGCCGAGCGCGGCGATGCGGCCGTACGCCGCGTAACTGGCCGTGTCGGAAGAGCCGACCGGGGTGAGGTTGGCCACGACGAGCACCGCGAGGGCGCCCGATCGGAACAGGACGCGCGGGTCGGGGCTCCAGCCGCGCCGGCGGGCGTTGAGCATGCCCAGGGTGCCGAGGCAGGAGAGGACGACGGCCGCCGTGGTGACCGTCTGGGAGAGGGCGTCGGACATCGCCGGCAGCGCGAGCCAGGTGATGGGCACCGTGAGCGTGTTGTGATTGGGGGCGCTGGCGCCCACCAGGGCGAACAGCGTGACGCCCGCCGCTGACATGACTACCGCGCTGCGGGGCCTGGGCTGGGCGACGACCGCCGTCGCCGGTGCGACGACCGCCCGAAGCTGTGCCGCAGGCGGCAGAGTCCGCTGGTTGTTGTCGGTCGTCAAGGTCAACCTCTGCGTCGTGCTCGGGCGTTGTCCGTCGGCGGGCCACCCCTGGCCCTCGCGCGGTCCACCGCCTTGGCCGGCGGCGACCCGGAGAACGAGATGTACGAGGCGGGACACGATTCCCCGGCCCGACCCGCCCGACGGCCCGAGTTCTCGGATACCGGGGTGGTGCGATCGTCTGCTCCGCGGGTGTTCGGCGGCTTGCTACAGCATGAACATTCGGACATCGGCTCACCTCGGCCGGCGGGATCGCCGATCTCGACGACGAGGGACCGAGGGCGCACGCGACCGGTGCGGGACACAGTGGCGGTAGGGTGAAGATCCGTGACAGAACATGCGGCCCACCGCCGGACCCATCCGCTTCCCTCGCGCTCGATCCGCATAGCCGCGGCACAGGCTCGGGCCGAGGCCGGTGACATCGAAGCCAACGCGGCCACCGTGGCGGCCATGGTCCATGACGCCGCCCGGGCCGGGGCCCGGCTCGTGGTCTTTGCGGAGAAGTTCCTCAGCGGCTACGAGCCTGACCTCGTCCGGGCCGACCCCCTCAGATGCGCGGTGCAGCCCGGCGACCCCCGACTGGACCCCGTCGCCGACGCCTGCCGGGAGACCGGCACGGTCGCCGTCGTCGGTGCCGCGTTCCACGACCAGGGCGATCTGTACGTGTCGGCACTGGTCATCGATGCGAACGGGGAGCTCGTCACCCGCTACGACAAACAGCATCTGTTCCGGTCGGAACGCGAGATCTACCGCCCAGGCGAGGCCGGCTGCACACTCCAGCTCGACGGCTGGCGCCTGGGGTTGGGCATCTGCTACGACTCGGGCTTTCCCGAGCACGCACGTGCGGCGGCGCTGGACGGCTGCCACACCTACGTCGTCGGCGCCCTGTTCAGCGTCGGCAACGGCTATCACGAATCGCGCACCTGGTTCCCGGCACGAGCTCTGGACAACACCTGCTACGCCGTGCTGGCCAACCACATCGGTACCACCGGGGGCTGGAGGACCTGCGGATCCAGCGCCATTTGGGGCCCCGACGGGCGGCCGCTCGCCGAGGCCGGCACGGATCAGCCAGGGCTGATCACCGCCGACCTCGACCCGCAGGTGTTGCGTGCCACCCGGGACTCCGAACCGATGCTGCGTGACGTGCACGGCGCGACCACCGGTGCTCGCATCTGCCATCAGCTCGTCTGATTCGCTTCCTCAGCTTTCGGCAGGCACCAAGTGCGTCCCGGAAGAAGAGACATGCGCGTGGCACAGGGACCGCCACGCATTGGCCGCGGGGAAGGACCTTGTCGAAGGCAGCACCTCGGTCACCGCGCCCCGGCGTTCGGCCTGTCCGGCGGTAAAGGAGCCCTGGGTGAGGGCGAGATGGCGGGCGCGGCCAAGGCCCAGCGCCTCCTCTCGGACGACATGGATGCCGTCGCCGGGGACAATCCCGAAGGTCAAGTGCGGCAAGTCGCTGAAGACGGTGTGCCGGCAGCCACGACGATGTCGGCGAGCAGGCAGGGGTTGAGCTCGTCACGGTGTACTCTCTGGTCCGTGGACGCGTCCGTCGGCGTTGCGTCCCTGCGCCCGGACAACTCCCTGCCTGCCTGATCCGTGCCCGGCGGCCGGACTCCCTGCCGAGGACGGCCATAAGTGGCACCGGACGAGTGCTGCGCGCGGCGTATGCCGGGCCGCCCATCCAGTGCCTGGGCCGAGCCGTTGATGTCCCCGCGAACCCGGCTGTTGCCGCTAGCATGACACCAGAGCCCGCCTGACTGGCGAAGGCCCCGGCCGACACACCGGCTCTCCGTCCGCAGGCCCGTAGCCACGACTCGGACGAGAATCTGACCCATGTCCCCTGAACCAGACACTTACACAGGCCAGACTGTGTGCCGCAGTAGCTCGCGTTCCCCGCTGCATGCCTTCTTGCACACCGAGACCGGCAGCGCCGCCGTCCTGGTCGCCGCCGCGCTCGCCGCGCTCGTCTGGGCCAACACGGCACCATCGGCATACGCGTCGTTCTGGGACACCCACCTGTCTGTCCGCTTCGGAACGTACGGGATCTCGCTCGGCCTGCGCGACTGGGTCAACAGCGGCCTGATGACGCTCTTCTTCTTTGTCGTGGGTCTGGAGGCCCGCCGCGAGTTCGACATGGGGGAACTGCGCGAGCGCAAGCGGCTCGCGATGCCGCTCGTGGCGGGGCTCAGCGGCATGATCGTGCCCATCGCCCTCTACCTCGCCATCAACGCCGGCCACGGCAGCGAGCAGGGCTGGGGCGCGGCCATGTCCACCGACACCGCGTTCGCCCTGGGCGCGCTGGCCGTCGTGGGCCGCGGCATGCCGCCCGGCCTGCGGGTGTTCATCCTCTTGCTGACCGTGGTCGATGACTTTCTCGCCCTCGGCGTCATCGCCTTCGCCTACAGCGATCGCATCACCGCGCCCGCACTCGCCGTCGCCATCGCCGGCCTCGCACTCGTCCTGCTCGTCCGGCGGCTCGGCGTACGCCACGGCAGCGTGTACGCGCTGCTGGGGGTCGTCGCCTGGGTCGCCCTGCTCGAGTCGGGTGTGGACCCGGTCGTCCTCGGTCTCGCCCTGGGGCTACTCACCTACGCATACCCCGCCTCGCGCGTCGACCTGGAACACGCGAGCGGCCTGTTCCGGCTCTTCCGTGAGCAGCCCACCCCGGAACTGGAGCGGTACGTCCACGCCGGCATTGCCTCGGCCATCTCCCCCAACGACCGCCTGCAACGGATCTACCACCCCTGGACCGGCTACGTGGTCGTCCCGCTGTTCGCCCTGGCCAACGCCGGCATCGAGATCAGCGGAGGCCAACTGACACGAGCCTTCACCTCGCCCGTCACCCTGGGCATCCTCATCGCCTACGTCCTGGGCAAGCCACTGGGCATCGTCGGGTCCTCCGCACTTGCCACGCTCGCCTCCCGCGGGCGGCTGCGCCTCCCGGTCGGCTGGGGAGCGGCGACCGCCGGCGGCGCACTGTGCGGGTTCGGGTTCACCGTCTCCCTGCTCATCGCGACCCTCGCCTTCCACGGTGCACGCCTCGACGAGGCCAAGATCGGCATCCTCGCCACGCTGCTCTGCTCCTTCCTGGCAGCCCGGCTCGTCACGGCGACGATCAGCCTTCTGCCGCCTCCCGCGCGGCTCCGGGTACTGCTCGGTAAGGCGGAGACGATCGTCGACCTGGCCGTGCCCGTCGATCCCGACCGCGATCACATCCGAGGGCCACACCAGGCCCCCGTGACCGTCGTGGAATACGGCGACTACGAATGCCCCTACTGCGGGCAGGCCGAGCCCGTCGTCCGTGAACTCCTCGCCGAATCCGGAGATGTGCGTTATGTGTGGCGGCACCTGCCTCTCACCGACGTGCACATCCACGCCCAACTCGCTGCCGAGGCCTCCGAAGCAGCCGCACGACAGGGCCGCTTCTGGGACATGCACGACCTGCTGCTCACCCATCAAGAAGCCCTCCGCATCGAAGACCTGTACGCCCACGCGGCCGCCATCGGACTGGACACCGAGCGTTTCGAACGAGACATGCGCGCCCACACCGGCGCAGCCCGCATCGCCGAGAACGTTGATTCAGCCGACCTCAGCAGCGTGGCCGGAACCCCCACCTTCTTCATCAACGGCCGCAGACACCACGGCGCCTACGACCTCACCAGCCTCACCAACGCAGTCCGCGCCGCCCGCGAACGCGCCTCCGTCACCACGTGACGGACCACGGCAGACGTCCATGTATGAGGGGGACTGCACATCGTTCGACTCCGGTCCGTAGTCGACGATGACGCCGAGTAGCCGTCGGGATCACGGTCTTGGAACCGCTGGAGTACCAAGTCAGCCGCGGCCATCACCCCGGGCGAACGCGGCCGTCGGTCTGGCTTCTGGCAGGCGGATGACCAGGTCAACGCCATGTGCTGGTATGGAGGGATGGAACTGCGGGAACTTCGGGCTTTCGTCGCTGTCGTCGAAGAGCGTGGTATGTCTGCCGCCGCACGCCGCCTGCACGTGAGCCAGTCGGCACTGTCGCAGACTGTCAGCGGCCTGGAGAGGCAACTGGGACTGAGGTTGCTGATCCGCACCAACACCGGTGTCCGTCCGACCGAGGAGGGAGAGACCCTTCTGGCCGAGGCTCGCGCAGTGATCGCCCGACATGACCAGGCGCTGCGGACCATGGCAAGTCTGACCAGCGCGGGATGCGGGCTGCTGAGGGTCGGCATTCCGCTGGAACTGCCGTCCGATCTGCTCCGGCCGGCGATGGAGCAGGTGGCGGCCACATGTCCTGACACGCGCGTGCAGGCCCGCCATCTGTCGTCCGCGGCTCAACTGGAGGCGCTTCGCGCCGGCGACCTCGACATCGGTCTGCTCCGGGAACGTCCTGTGGACCCCGACCTCGACGCCATGCTGGTCGTCACGGAGAAGCTGGGCGTGCTGCTGGCCGCGAGCGTAGCTGCCGAGTTGGCGGACGACGAGGGAGTGCGCCTGGAGACCCTGCGGGGCCTGGAGTGGGTGAGTTTCCCCCGCTCCGGCAGCCCGGCATGGTACGACGAAGTCACTTCGGTCCTGCGTAGCTTCGGCCTCGACCCGGGCCCGGAGGCACCGGAGAACCAGTCGTTGATCGCCGAGGTCAAACTGGCGGCCGTCAGCACGGAGAAGGCCTTCGCCCTGGCCCCGCCCCACTGGTCCCAGCCACTGCCCGAGGACGTCGTCTGGAAGCCCCTGCACCACCATCCCTTGGTGCGCCGCACTTGGGCCGCGTGGCCGACCCATTCACGGCGCCGCGATCTGGCCGGCTTCATCACAGGACTCCCAGCGGCGGACATCTGACCCGGGGAGGCCGTGTACGCGCCCTCCCGCCCAGCCCGACCTCCGCGCGCCCTGTCGGTTGCGGCCGACCGGAGGTGCTCTCGGGATTCCTTATCTGGCGCCCGAGGTGCAGCCCTACTGAACAGCAGAGGTGACCCGGAACCCGCTGAGGGACCGGACCTTTGCGAGCGACAAGGTGTCCCGATCCTCGCTGATCGCGCCTGCACGGGCGCCGGCCCGTGGGTCACCACCAGCCTCGAACGACCGCCCCGGCGCGAAGCTCACTCCCACTCAGCGCACCGTCAACCGCGCCCTCGCCCAGACCCGGGCCCTGTCTCAGGGGCATCCCGAGCGTGCCGGCCGCAGGAGCTGGTTCGCTCTTCGCCGTCCGAGCCGCCGGAAACAATATCGCGGCGCTGCCATAGGAATAAACGGCCACCGCCATTAGAAAGCTCGATCGCCGATTCCCTCGATACAGGGGAATAAGTTAGACGTAACACCTCTGAACTGCGCAGATGATGCTTGTGGTGGGGTGGCCGGCGTCCTCGACGACCGGTGATTGGCCTGTATTCATGACGCCATGGAAGAAGCGATCGAATGCACTCCCTGAAAAGCGGTGTACGTTATTGCGCGGCAACCAAATATTAGATGGAGTGCTTACCGTGAATTCTTCCTACCTCGCCGGCAGCGTCGCTCTGGTTACCGGAGCCACCAGCGGCATCGGCGCAACGACCGCACGCCTGCTCGCCGAGCGCGGAGCGCATGTGCTGGTCGCCGGGCGGGATGCGTCACGCGGCGAGTCCGTGGCCGCGAGCATCCGAGCCCGGGGCGGCAAGGCCGACTTCCTCGCCGCCGACCTCACGACGGCCGACGCGGCCCGCGACCTGGCGCGGCGCGCGACCGACATGGGTGGCGCGGTCGACGTCCTCGTGAACAGCGCCGGCATCTACCCCTTCGGGCCCACCGCCGACACCACGGAGGAGCAGTTCGACGCGGTGTACGCGCTGAACGTGAAGGCTCCGTACTACCTCGTGGCCCAGCTCGCGCCGGGCATGGCGGAGCGCGGCCACGGCTCCGTCATCAACGTGAGCACGATGGTGGCCGACTTCGGCATGGCGGGCATGGCCCTGTACGGGTCGAGCAAGGCTGCCGTGAACCTGCTGACCAAGTCGTGGGCGGCCGAGTACGGTCCGCACGGTGTGCGGGTCAATGCCGTCGGGGTCGGGCCGACGCGCACTGAGGGAACGGCCGGAATGGGTGACGACCTGAGCGTTCTTGCTGCCCAGGCCCCCGCGGGCCGCCCGGCGAGCCCTGAGGAGATCGCCTCCGTGATCGCGTTCCTGGCGAGCGACGCGGCGAGCTTCGTGCATGGCGCGATCGTCCCCGTCGACGGCGGTCGCGTCGCCGTCTGAGCCGGATGGCCGAGACGCTGAACCCAGCACGGAAGGCCCAGCACAACGGATGAGAAATCGTTGTGCCGGGCCTTCCGGGTTGCCTGGCCGCCGCCGCGGCCGCGGCAGGATGCCATGAGCAGGGTTTCATACGTGCTCGCGCCCGGCGGTGGACGGCGTTCCCCAGTCCTTGATGTGGGCTCGGAAGGTCCCGATCATGAGTGGCCGGTACTCGCGCCCACCAGTCCCGTTCTCGTGACAGGCGCCACAGGCCGGCGAAGGCCTCGGTCGGCCGACCGGTAAAAGCTGCGCGGGATCCGGCACCGGTGTTCTGTGGAAGTGGGAGGAACGCCGTGCAAGACAAAAGGTGCTCTTCTCGGCGCACCCACTCCGTCACCGTCGGTATCACCGACAGTCATGACCAAGAGCGGGGGACGAGCGCCTCCATGACGCGACGAACAGCGGGCCATAACGCGATGAGCACCCGCCGGACCAGTACACATCATGACGAAGCGAGGCAGCGATGACCGCAGCATCCGGGTCCCATGAAGACGGCACATACGACGTGATCGTGCTGGGTGCCGGCCCGGTCGGACAGAACGTCGCCGACCGCGCCCGCGCCGCCGGACTCTCCGTGGCCGTTGTGGAGCGCGAACTCGTCGGCGGCGAATGCTCCTACTGGGCCTGCGTGCCCAGCAAGGCACTGCTGCGGCCGGTCATCGCCCTCGCCGACGTCCACCGCGTGGACGGCGCCCGGCAGGCCGTGACCGGCCGGCTGGACAGCGACCGGGTGTTCGCCCGCCGCAACCGCTACGTCACCGACTGGGACGACAGCGGCCAGGCCCGGTGGGTGAAGTCCATCGGCGCCGACCTGTTCCGCGGCCAGGGCAGGCTCGACGGTCCCCGCCGCGTGACGGTAACCCCCGGCGACGGAGCACCGCGCACCCTCACCGCCCGGCACGCGGTGGCCATCGCCACCGGCAGCCGGCCGGCGCTACCCGATGTCCCGGGCATCGACGAGGCCCGGCCCTGGACCAACCGGAACGGCACCGACTCCAGCACCGTGCCGGCCCGGCTCGCCATCGTCGGCGGCGGCGGGGTCGGCGTGGAGATGGCCACCCTCTGGCAGGGCCTCGGCTCCAAGGTCACCCTCCTTGCCCGCCGTACGCTGCTGCCCCGCATGGAACCGTTCACCGGCGAGCTGATCGGACGCGCCCTCACCGAGGCCGGCGCCGACGTGCGGACCGGTGTGCAGGTGAGCGCCCTGCGCCGCCCGGATGCCACCGGCCCCGTCACACTCAGCCTCGACGACGGCAGCGAACTGGAAGCCGACGAGGTGCTCTTCGCCACCGGCCGTACACCCGCCACCGACGACATCGGCCTGGACACCATCGGCCTCGACCCCGGCTCCTGGCTGGAAGTCGACACCACCTGCCTGGTCGACGGGGTCGACGGCGAGTGGCTGTACGCCCTCGGTGACGTCAACCACCGGGCGCTGCTCACCCACCAGGGCAAGTACCAGGCCCGCACCGCGGGCGACGCCATCGGCGCCCGCGCCGCGGGCCGCCCGGTCGACGACGCCGCCTGGGGCGACCACGCCACCACGGCCGACCAGCACGCCGTACCCCAGGTCTTCTTCACCGACCCCGAGGCCGGCGCCGTGGGCCTGACCGCCGAGCAGGCGGCCCGCGCCGGGCACCGCGTCAAGGTCGTCGATGTCGACTTCAACGCCGCCCAGGGCGCCAACCTCTACGCCGACGGCTACCAGGGCCACGCCCGGATGATCATCGATCTCGACCGGGAGATCCTGCTCGGGGTCACCTTCGTCGGCCCCGGCATCAGCGAACTGCTGTACTCGGCCACCGTCGCGGTCGCCGGAGAGGTCCCGCTCAAGCGGCTCCGGCACGCCATCGCCTGCTTCCCGACCGTGAGCGAGATCTGGCTCTTCCTCCTTGCCGCCCACCAGCGCGAAAGCGGCTGAGCCTGACCAGACGCCCGGTCGGACAGATGATGCCGGAGCCGCTGACGCTCAGCGGTGGGCGCGCGTGATCCCACACCGATGGCGCTGACAGCCACGACGGCCGTGCAGTCCTGCGGTGTCGCGCCCAAGCCCACGGGTTCTGGCCGACCTTTCTCAAGCATGGCGTTGCACGGGTCGTCATCCTGTCACCCGGACCGGCCGCGCACATCGTGCTCGGCCTGCCGGTGGACCTGCCCGAGGAACGGGACCAGATCACCACCCGGGGCTCCGACACGTTCGTCGCGCCGCGCGCGAAGGTGGGACACGCGGTGCGCTCGGGCGTCGGCCACTGAGGCACACCCGGTGACGGGCGACAACGTGAACGACGAGCACCCGGGCGTCTCCCCGAGCAGCGCCTCCAGCGGCTGGAGCGACGACACCCGGTCATCCGAGTGATCGCAACAGGAACCTGCGTTCCTTCGGCCTGCTCCGCCGACCGAACGGCGGGCATGCGAACGCCGCCGTCCGCGAATGCAGCGGCGAACACTTCCTCGCCTTCGCCGGCACAGCCGCAACCCTCCTCTGCCACCGCCGCCTCAGCGGACAGACGAACACGCTCAGTCGGCCGTCGTGGGTTGGGTGAGTCGCGCGAGGTATGCGTCGATGCCCGAGACATGACCAGGTAGTGGTGCGGTCAGGTCCCACCAGCTCATCGCCTCGATCTCGTCATTCGCCTCGAAGGGAAGACGTTTCAGAGCGCGGCCGACGAACAGGGCACCGTACTCCGCACGCTGCGTGGGTCCGAGCAAGAATCCGGCATGACCGGCGAACCGCAGGGGGGTGACGGGTGGTTGCCCGCTCTCCTCCCACAGTTCACGGGCGGCTGCCTGGCGGGGGCTCTCTCCCGGCTCGATCAGACCGCCGGGAAGTTCCCACTGCTGCCTGAATCGGTCGTAGACCATGGCGACCTCTCCGTCGTGCCACAGCGCCGTCAGAGCCATGGGCATCGGAGCCCCGAGAGGGCCTACGCATTCCATGCCGGGTGTGAACGAGACCAGGAGGTTGCCATGGTCATCGACAGCCAGCGGCCCAGGATCGGACATAGGGCATCCTTGCCCAGTTCAACGCGCCGGATTCCCCATACGCCATGAGGCCATGTGCCGGCGGTGGGTGCTGACGGCGCCGTGTGCGTCCAGGCGGCCGACGGGCACATCGATCGCCGGTCCGCCGGGCGTCAGGACCACCGACCGGGTTCCGGGAACCCGCGGTCACGGCCGGAGTCGCGCGAGGAAGCGGCGCTGTCAGGGAACGAGGACGATCCGGCCGCGGACGCTGCCCTTGGCCATCGCCTGGTAGGCATCGGCGGCTTCGCCGAGCGGCGCGACGGCGTGGACGCGAGGCGCCAGTTCTCCCGTCGCCGCTCGTGCGAGCAAGCGGGCGAGAAGCGCTCCGTCGGGATGTGCGAACAGGACCTCGACCGCGATGCCGCGCTCCTCGGGGAGCCGCGAGGCCGGCTGGACGCCGACGAAACGGCCATCGTCGCGCACCGCCCGAAGGGCGTGCTCCTGCAGGGCTCCGGCGTCGGCAACGGCGTCCCAGCCCCACCCGGGTCGGGTGGCGAAGTCGGCGCCGATGCCCCGGACGAACGGTTCGTCGGCCGCTCGGGCCATTCCGGTCACCTGCCAGCCGCGGTCCTGGGCGAGTACGGCGACGTGCGCGCCCACCGCACCGGCCGCGCCGGTCACCAGCAGGCGCCGAGCCTTGCTCGGCGCCTCACCGAGGAGGTTCACGAGCTGGGCTGCGGCGGTGGCGTTGAGCGGCACAGTCGCCGCCTCGACCAGGTCCATGCTGTCGGGGACGACGGCGGCATTGCCGGCGGCGACGACGAGGTGCTCGGCATGGGATCCGTGGTCGCGGTCGAAACCGTCGATGAACCCGGCAACACGGGTGCCGACGGGCAGCTCGGCGCCGGGTCCGGCAGCATCGACAGTGCCGGCGAAGTCCCAGCCGAGACCGGTGTAGTCCGGCTGGTGGACGAGTCCGAGCCGGTGAAAGACGCCGTCGGCCACCCCGAGGTCGACGGGGTTGATAGCCGCGGCGGCGATCTTGACGCGGATCTCCGCCGGCCCCGGCTCGGCCAGGGGGACGTCGATGATCTCGATCGAGCGGGGACCGGACGGAACGCGGACCACGGCCCGCCGGGATGTCGCCTGACTCATGTCATCTGCTCCTTGGTGGATGTCTTGTGAGGTGGTCTTGCACTTGCTGTTGTGCAGCACCACCATGGGGTATGTACTTCCCAAGGGAAAGTAGGCACCTAGAAGTGCGTAAGTCACTGAATCGGAGGTGGGTCGTGCCGACCAGCACCGCGTCGCAGCGGCGGGCCGAAGCCAAAGCGGAGTACGACGCATTCCTCGCGGAATGTCCCAGCCGCCGGCTCCTGGAGCGGATCTCCGACAAGTGGGTCGCCCTCGTGCTTGCCGCCCTGGGCGGGGACGGCCCGCGCCCCGGGGCTGCCTCCGGCGACGAACCGCGGCCCATGCGCTACTCCGAGCTGTCACGCCGGATCTCGGGCGTGAGCCAGAAGATGCTGACGCAGACGTTGCGTTCACTCGAGCGCGACGGGATGGTGACCAGAACCGTGACCCCCACGGTGCCCGTCACCGTCACCTATGAGCTGACCGATCTCGGTTGCTCGCTCCAGGGAGTCATGCGGGGAATCAAGGAGTGGGCGGAGGACCACATGGAGGAGGTCCTCACCCGCCGCGATGGCTACGACCGCCGGCAGAGCGGCGCCGCCGACTGACGGTCGCTCTTCCCCTCCTCTGGCTCCTCTTCCGATGCGAACGGTGGCCAGAAGCTCGGCAACAGGTCAGGCGCGACGAAAGACAGGGGGTCGTCTGGGTCTGCCTCGTCTCCTCGAGTGGCGTGAGCGCATCGTTGAGCACCGGCCTCTCGGTGAGATTCCCCCGTCCTGGCCTCGGAGGCCCTCGGTCCTGCTCAGCATCCACACGTTCTCCGCCAGGGCGTTGTCGAACGAGTCGCCGACCGAACCCATGGACGCCTGACGCGCGCCACGCTTCAGGAACGGGTGGCGGTCGCGCAGCCGTTGCCCGTGGACGTCGTGCCGTTGCTCATGCCGATCGGCCTGCTGCGGTCGTACGGATCGATCCGGTGGGCAGCGTCGGCGGGCTGGTCATCGGCGGTGCCGAAGGGCGGCACGAAGTAGCCGGTGAGGCCGGAGCACCCGCCGTTGGTCATGTCGAGCGCGTACGAGACGAGGGACATGGTGTTCGCTCCGGTGATGACCTTGGCCGGGTCGTCCCAGCTCATCACCACCTTGCGCCGCACTATCGTACGGACCACCTCGGCGTTGCGCCCGCTGTCGCCGGCCGCCGGGGTGACCGGGTACACGAAGGTGACGTCCGCTGTCACCTCGACTGCTCCCCTCCCGGTACGTGAGCCGGCCGCGGGCCTTGACGACGTCACCGACCAGCCTGGCCTGCTCCGGCCGGAAGCGGCTGAACAGCAGCAAGGGATCCGTCTCAGGAGTGGCCATCACCGTCGCCGGCTTCACCCAGGCACAGGCACTCTCGCGGCACACCGCCGAACCGGCGTCAGCGTCACGGCCGTTCGCCGCGGACCGCAGCGGATCCGTCCTCGGTGAAGGCGCCGCTGCCATGGTGCTCGAAAGCGCCGAGCACGCCGGCGCCCGGGGCGCACGCGTCCACGCGGTGCTCGCGGGCGCCGGCATCGCCGCCGACGCTCACCACATCACGGCGCCCGCTCCCGACGGCTCCGGTCAGATCTCGACCATGCGGAAGGCCCTCACGCAAGCCGGCTTGGCTCCCGAGCAGATCAGCCACATCAACGCCCACGCCACCGGAACTCCGGTCGGCGACGTTGCCGAGGCGCACGCGATCGGGGAGGTCTTCGGCCGCGCCACCGTGACAGCCCCCAAGGCGGCGCTCGGCCATCTCTTCGGCGCCGCCGGCGCGCTCGAAGCGCTCATCGCCGTCCTCGGTGTGGAGCACGGCATCATCCCGCCGACGCGCAACATCACCACGGCCGGCGTCGGTCCCGGCATCGCTCTCGATGTCGTCGCAGAGCGACGAGACGTCCCCCAGGAGGCCGTGCTCAGCAACTCCTTCGGCTTCGGCGGACAGAACGTCTCACTCATCGTCACCGGCGTACGGCACCACCCGTCCCGTACAGCCTCGACCGCACCATGAGGCGCGCGAACACACCTCCTTGGCCTCGGCGCTCTCCTCCGCCGCCGTGCTCATGGCGTCGTACCCGCAACCGCGAAGAACGAGTGCCGGTGAGCCGGGCACACGTGTCCGCACAGCGCGTTGAAGCAGGAAGCCCCGGAAGGGTCCGACGGCCCAGGCCGGAATCCCCGGACTTCCGGCCAGGGAGCACGTCAATGGAGTGCTGCGGGACATGGCGGACCCCCCGGTGCAGACGAACGGGTTTGCCTAGAGCACGAATCCGTGCGGGAACGGATCGCTCGGGTCGAGCAGGTAGTTCGCGGTGCCGGTGATCCACGCCCGGCCGGAGAACTCGGGCACGACGGCGGGCACGCCACCCACCTCGGTGGTGTCGACCAGGCGTCCGGTGAAGCGGGTGCCGATGAAGGACTCGTTGACGAACTCGGTGTGCAGCGGCAGCTCCCCGCGCGCGTGCAGCTGTGCCATCCGCGCCGAGGTGCCGGTACCGCACGGCGAGCGGTCGAACCAGCCGGGGTGGATGGCCATGGCGTTGCGGGAGTGCCGGGGAGTGGAGTCCGGGGCCAGGAACTGCACGTGCTTGCAGCCGGTGATGAGCGGATCGACCGGGTGCACCGGCCGGTTCCGCTGGTTGACCGTCTGCATGATCGACAGTCCGGCGGCGAGGATCTCGTCCTTGCGGGCCCGGTCGAACGGCAGGCCCACCTGGTCGAGTTCGACGACGGCGTAGAAGTTTCCGCCGTAGGCCATGTCGTAGCGGATGTCTCCGAGGTCGGGCACCTTCACGGTGGCGTCGAGTTCGAGCGCGAAGGCGTCCACGTTGCGCAGGGTGACCTTTTCGGCTCGGCCGTCGCGGACCGCGACCCGTGCCTCGACCAGGCCCGCGGGCGTGTCGAGGCGCACGGTGGTCTCCGGTTCGGTGACCGGGACCATCCCGGTCTCCACCAGGACGGTGGCCACACCGACGGTGCCGTGCCCGCACATCGGCAGGAATCCGCTGACCTCGATGTAGAGCACGCCCCAGTCGGCGTCCGGGCGGGTCGGCGGCTGGAGGATCGCGCCGCTCATGGCCGCGTGGCCGCGTGGTTCGTCGACCAGGAAGCGGCGCAGTTCGTCCAGGTTCTCCACGGCGTGGCGGCGGCGTTCGGCCATGGTGGCGCCGGGGATCGGCCCGACGCCACCGGTGACGACGCGGGTGGGCATGCCCTCGGTGTGCGAGTCGACCGCGCTGACGGTACGGACGGACCGCATCAGGAAGCCTCCTGGCTGAGGGAGGCGATGGCGCGGGCCATGTCGGTCTGGACCTGCTCGCGCAGCTGCGGGGTCAGCGGTCCGCGCGGCGGGCGGCAGGGGCCGCCGAACCGGCCGACCTGCTCCATGCCGAGCTTGATGGCCTGGACGAACTCGGTGCGCGAGTCCCAGCGGAAGGCCGCGACCAGCGGCTCGTACAGGGCGCGGGCCTCGGCCAGCTTGCCGGCGGTGGCCAGGTCGTGCAGGCGGGCCGACTCCGCAGGGAAGACGTTCGGGAAGCCGGCGAACCAGCCGGTGGCGCCCATCAGCAGGCTCTCCAGTACGACGTCGTCGGCGCCGCTGATCACCTCCAGTGCGGGCGCCTGCTCCTTGATCTCCAGAACGCGCCGGACGTCACCGGAGAACTCCTTCACCGCGACGACGTTGTCGATCAAGGAGATCTCGGCGAGCAGGTCAGGGGTGAGGTCGACCTTGGTGTCGATGGGGTTGTTGTAGACCATCACCGGCAGGCCTACGGAGGCCACGGCCTCGATGTGCGCCAGGATCTCACCGCGGTTGGCGCGGTACATGGTCGGCGGCAGGCACAGCACGCCGTCCGCGCCGTCCTCGGCCGCGACCTCGGTCCAGTGCCGGGCCTGGTGCCAACCGACGCCGTGCACGCCGACGACCACTTCCCCGAGTCGCCGAGCGCCTCGACTGCGGTACGGGCAACCCTGCGGCGCTCGTCGTCGGTCAGGGAGGAGTACTCGCCCAGCGACCCGTTGGGGCCGACGCCGTGGCAGCCGTTGTCGACCAGCCAGCGGCAGTGTTCGGCGTACCGGTCGTAGTCGACGGCCAGGCCGGCCGGGGCGGAGGCGTCCTCGCGGTACGGCAGGGCGGTGGCCACCACGACGCCGCCGAGGGACAAGTGCTGCTTCTCGGTGTCGCTCATGAATACTGCTCCGTCTTCGTACATCGGGGGTCGGATTCGGTGCTGTCGGGGATTGGTTCGGGAGCGGCGGCCAGCTCGCCGAGCCGGATGGGCTGGGCGATCGGCCGGTGGTGAGGACCGGCCGCCGGAAGGCCCTCGGCCGGGTGCTCCGCGGGCCGCCCGGTCAGCCGGGCGCTGAGCTCGGCGACCGTGGGGCCGCAGATGCGGCCCTGGCAGGGGCCGAGACCGGCACGCGTCTCAAGCTTGGCGACCCGCGCGCCGCGGCTCGCCGCGTTGTCGGCGGCCCGGCACAGCGAGGCGTAGTCGGCCTCCTCGCAGCGGCAGACGACCGTCTCGGGACGCAGCCACTCGGGCCACGCCGCACCGATGGGGTGAGCGCCCGCCAGCCGCTCGGCGAAGGCCCGGCCCTGGTCCCGGCTGCGCCGCAGCGGGCGCAGGGCGGGGGTGTCCGGGGCGCCACCGGCGGCGAGCCATCCGGCGAGCGCGCCCTGCGCCCGTGCGGCCGGGGCACCCGCGATGCCGGTGATCTCACCGGCCGCGTACACGTTCGGGCAACTGGTGCGCTGGTCGTCGTCGACGACCACGAACTCGCCGCCCGGTGCGCTGCGCAGCGTGCAACCGGCGGCCACGGGCAGCTCCAGTTGCGGGCTGAAGCCGTGGCTGACGCACACCGCGTCGACCGGGGCCGTGCGCTCGGTGCCGGGTACCACCGACCAGTCGGCACGCAGCCGGGCGGTGACGACCTCCTCCACCCTGCCGTCGCCGCGTGCCTCGACGACCGTCCGGCCGACGCGGCAGGGCACCCGGTGCCGCAGCAACAAAGCGGTGTACTCGGCGAGTTCACCGGCCCTGCCACCGTATGCGGCCAACTGCCAGGGCCGCTGTGCCCAGCCGCGGGCGAGGGTGCCCGCCGTGTTGGCCTCCAGCACCTCCAGGACGCGGGAGCCTGCCCGAAGCAGGGAGGCGGCCACCGGCAGCAGGAAGGGTCCCGTACCGGCCACCACCACCCGGTCGCCGACGACGACCCGCTCACCCTTGGCGAGCGCCTGCGCGGCGCCGGCGGTGAAGACCCCGGGCAACTCCCAGCCGGGGAACGGCAGGACGCGGTCGTGGGCGCCGACGGCGAGCACCAGCGCGTCGGGGTCGAGACTCAGCCGGCTCCTTCCGCCGCCGTCGGCCGGGCCGCGCACCACGTGCACCCGCGGGACTCCGGGCTCTTTCGGGTCCGGGCGTTCCAGGGCCCAGACGGAGGTCTCGGGCCACCAGGCGCACCGTGGGTGGGTGAGCACCCGGCGGCGGCGCCGGTCGAAGGCCCGCCGGCCGTGCCGGCGCCGCTCGGGGGGAGCGGCGCCGCAGGCCTCGGGCAGCATGCGGTGGTACTGGCCGCCGGGCTGGTCCGCCGAGTCGATCAGCGTGACCCGGGCGCCGGCCCCGAGCGCGGCCTCCGCCGCGGCCAGACCCGCGGGTCCCGCACCGACCACGACCACATGGCGCGTCGTCACCTGTCCTCCTCTCCCGTCCGGCCGAGGTGCTTTCGGTCCGTGGGGCCCGTCGTCCGGCCGGTCTCCGGCCGCCGGTCCTGTGTGGTCACCACGTCGCCGTCATGGGCCCGGCGGCGGCAGGCTCGGACGTCGCGCTCGCCGCCCACCGTCACCAGACAGTCGAAGCAGACGCCGATGCCGCAGAACACTCCGCGAGGTGCGCCGGAGGGTCCCCGCCGCCAGGCCAGGCGGCCGGAGGCGAGCAGGACGCCCGCGATCGTCTGGCCCGCGATGCCGTCGACGGGTTCTCCGTCGACGGTGATCCGCAGCGGCCTCTCCTGCCGTCCGACGGCGTCGGACTCGGCGCGGACACGTCTGGGGCTCATGCCGTCTCCTCATGTGCGGGGGCCGGGCGGGCGCCCAGCACGGCGGGGCGGTCCACTCGGAAGGGGGTCGTGTCCATCTCCGTCGGCTGACCGAGCATCAGCTGGCGCAGCAGCCGTGCGCTGCCCACCGACAGACCGATGCCGGCGCCCTCGTGACCGCCGACGTGCCAGAGACCGCTCAGCCGTGGGTCGGCGCCGATGACGGGCAGGTGGTCGGGGACGTAGGGCCGGAATCCGCCGTAGGCGCGGATCACCGGGACCCCGGCCAGTGCCGGGAACAGCCGCAGCGCCTTGGCGGCGACGGCCGAGAGCACCGCGGGGCGCAGCCGGTCGTCGAAACCGACGCGGCGGCGCGAGGAGCCGATGAGCACGCTGCCGCCGCGGGTGGACTCCACCACCGCCGAGGTCTGCAGGCCCTGAGTGCTGCTGCCGACGGCTCCCACGTAGTCCGCGTCGTAGACCTTGTGGAAGACCATCGGCGGCAGGGGAGTGGTCACCAGCACGTCGCCGCGCCGGGGCCGGATGTCCACCGGGGCACCCAGACGCGTGGCGAGCTCGCCGGACCAGGGGCCCGCGGCGTTGACGAAGCAGTCCGCCTCCAGCAGGCCGGTCGAGGTGCGGACCGCGGTGATCCGTTCGCCGCGGGTGAGCGCACCGAGCACCTCGCAGCCGGTGCGCAGGGTGGCGCCCGCCGCGAGGGCTTCGGTGAGCAGGGCGGCGGCCGCGGCGGCCGGCTGCACCTGGGCGTCCTCCGGGTAGCGAACGGCGGCGGCGTGGTCACGGGTGACGTACGGTTCCGCCGCGGCGAGCGCGTCGGCGTCGAGGATCTCGGTGTGCACGCCCGCCGTGCGCTGGCCGGCGGCGAAGCGGGTCAGCTCGCGGGCTCCGGCGTCGGTCGTCGCCACGACGATGCCGCCCTTGGGCTCCCATTCCACCGCCCGCGCCGCGTGCGCGGACCGCTCGGCGGCAGCCGCGAGCACCTGCGGCCACAACCGCCGGGACAGCTGGGCGAGTTGCAGCTCGGGACCCGGACCCTTGTCGGAGACGAGCACGTTGCCCTCGCCGTGCGCCGTGGTCGCCGACGCGGCGGCACCGCGCTCGACGACCGTGACCTCGAATCCGGCCAGGGCCAGCTCGCGAGCACAGGCACAGCCGACGATTCCGGCACCCACAACCACTGCCGACGTTCCGTACATTGAACTCCCCGTTCGTCAAACCGAACGACCGGAAACGTATGACCGGACAGGAGGACTGTCAACGGTCACGCCGAAGAGAGTTCAGCGGCCTTGCCGCGGCGAGCTATCCCTCCGCCGGGCGGGTAGCGCCGAGTCCGGTGTCGGACAGGTGGAGCCGCTGCTCCGCCCGGTACTGCAGCAGCAGGACCGAGCGCACCTCGCCCTCGAGCGCCGTGTAACTGTGCGGCCGCGACGCGTCGAAGCGCACATAGTCGCCCGGCCCCAGCTCCACCTCGTCGTCCTTCACCCGCACACCGAGCCGGCCGGCCTGCACGATGGTGTGCTCAGTGCCGACATGGCCGAGTGACTCCTGCCGGCGCCCGGCCCGTACCCGCTGATCGAAGACCTCGATGACGGCATCACCGGACTCGATCCGCTGCAGCGGTCGCAGATCCACGCCCTCGCCGCTGAGCACCTCCGTCTCCGCGGCGCGCACCACTGTCAGCTCACCGGCCGGCCGGGTGTCCAGCAGGTCCGAGATCGGCACCTCGAGCACTCTCGAGAGGCTGAACACCGTCTCGATGGTGGGGTTGCCCGTTCCGGATTCCAGCTGCGACAGGGTCGCCTTGCCGATCTTCGAACGCCTGGACAGCTCGGAGAGTGACAGCCCCCGCTGGGTCCTGGCCCGTCTCAGATTGGCCGCCAGCATGCTCCGGACCGAACCCTCGGAGACGCTCACAACCTCACCCTTACCTCTCTGCTGTCGTTCGGTATAGCGTACGAGCACTGTGGCGGTGCGTTCGTCACACGGATCAGGATGGGGCTTTCTCCCGCAGTGCACCACCTCTCCCAGGGCGTACGCGATCGCGATGGTCAGTCCCGCCGCTGGTCCCGGCTACGTCACCTCGAAGGGCTCACGCCCCGTGTGAGCTCGGCCAGGGAGATCGGTGAACCGAGGATCCGCTCGGCCGCGCGATGCCCTGAGCGGAGCGCGCCGTGGACAGTAGCTGGTTCGCGCCCCCAGGTCGCTTCTCCCGCAAAGTGGAGTACGCCGTCGACGGGTCCTGCCATCGCATCGTGATCGTCGTGCGAGGAGCCGACGGCGACGTAGGAGTACGAGCCGAGGGCGAGGGGGTCGACGCCCCAGCGTGTGATCCAGTGCGCCACGGGCTCGGGGACGGAGTCGCCGTAGATCTTGCGGAGGGCGCCGAGGACCGACGAGACCGCCTCTTCGTCGCTCTTCTGCTCGATCTCCCGCCCCCAGGCGCCGCCGGCGAAGGTCAGCAGCATCGGCTTGCCGCGCCGAATGGGGAAGCGCCGACGCCGACCCGGGTGTCATCAGGCGTGGCCGTGGCCGTGGCCGTGGCCGAGCTGGGCGAGGGCCAGGTCGAGCATGTCGGCGAAGAAGTCCGCGGCGGTGGAGTCGATGCACAGTGGCGGCTTGATCTTAAGGATGTTGAGGTGATCGCCGGTGGGCTGGACGATGACGCCGAGGTCGAGCATGCGGTCGCAGAGCTCGGCGGTCTCCTCCGTGGCCGGTTCCAGGGTGGTGCGATCCCTGACGAGTTCGAGGCCGAGATAGAGGCCCGTGCCATGGACGGCGCCGATGATGCCGTAACGGTCGGCCAGTGCTTCGAGCCGGCGCTTCAGACGGCCGCCGACGCGCACCGCGTTGCCCTGGAGGTCCTCGTCGCGCAGGGTGTCCAGGACGGTGAGGCCCACGACGCTGGAGACCGGGCTGCCACCGGTGGAGGAGAAGAAATAGCCCTGATCGCGGTAGCGATCGGCGACCTCCTTGGAGGTGATGACGGCACCGAGGGGGTGCCCGTTGCCCATGGCCTTGGCGACACAGACGATGTCGGGCACGACCCCCTGCTGCTCGAAGCCCCAGAACCAGTGCCCCAGACGCCCGTATCCGACCTGCACCTCGTCGGCGACGGCCAGGCCGCCGTGACGTCGAACGGCCGCGTACACCTGGGCGAGATAGCCGTCGGGAAGGGCGACTCCTCCGGCGTTGCCGTAGAAGGTCTCGCCGATGAACGCTCCCGCCGGGCGGTCGGAAGCGGCCAGCTCGTCGATCACCGCGACGGCCTCGGGCCCGTACCGCACGGCATCGGCCCCGCGGTGGCGGCCTCGGTAGGAGTTGGGCGAGTCCACCGTGTGCACCCAGCTCGGGCGGGTGGCCAGGGCGTTCGGGTTGTCCTGGAGAGAGGTGGAGACCGCGTCGGAGGCGTACGTCCAGCCGTGGTACGCCTCGCGCAGTGCGACGACGTCGTGGCGGCCGGTGGCGCCGATGGCCAGCCGAAGACCCAGATCCACCGCCTCGGAGCCGGAGTTGACCAGGAACACCGTGTCCAAGGGGTGGGGAAGGAGGCCGGCGAGGCGTTCGGTGAACTCCACCACCGAGGCGTAGTGGAAGCGTGAGTTGGTGTTGAGCCGTCGCAACTGCCGGGAAACCGCCTTCTCGACCCGGGGGTGGGCGTGGCCCAACGGGGTGACGTTGTTGACGATGTCGAGGTACGAGCGGGCCTCGGTGGACAGCAGATGGTGGCGCCAACCACGCTCGATACGGGGAGGGTTGGCGTAGTAGTGCTCCTGCACGGTGGCGAACGCGGCGTCGCGCCGGTCCAGCAGGTCCCTCTCGCGCGTACGGTCGGAGCCGGCGAGGAGGCCGAGGAGCGGGGCGGGGTCGGCGGTGAGCGCGAGCCAGCCGGTGGCGTACTCGGGCCGGACCAGGCGCGGGGCAGCAGGGCCGTCGGCGGCGCGCAGCGCGACGTGGACCGAGGCGCCGGAGCCGAGGTGGGCGATGCCCTCACCCGCCTGCACCGTCGCACCGGTGGTGACCACGGGCTCGACCGAGGGGGTGAAGGACAGCGACAGCGCCTGCGCACCGTAGGTGAGTTCCACCCGGCCCGGCGCCGCGGCGAGGACCCTCCCTGCGGCGGGCGCCTGCACCACGGCATCCCGGCCGAGCCAGAGGTCGATTCCGGTGGGCACCGTGGCGGTGGACACCGCTGACAGCGCCGGTGTCCGAGTGAGCCGCGCATGGGCGTACCGGGTGGCGACCGCGGCCGCTCCGTCCGCGAGCGCGGAGGCCGCCAGCCGGGCCTCGGTGCCGGCGTCCATCCAGGCCCCGTCGTCCATGCGATCGCCGTCGGTGGACAGGTCGAGGAGGGTGATGTCGCCGGGGGCGAGGTCCCGCAGGAGAGGGCGCACCGGCGTGTCGGCCTGCGCGGTTCGGGAAGGCACGTCGGCCGTGCCGGTCGCGTCCCTGAGGAGGTGGAGCATCACCGGCAGGGGCAGACAGGTGGCCTGTTCGAATATGCGCCATTCGCGGTCGAGGGCGGCCTTGGCGTAGGCGTTGTCCTCGTCGACGGCGGCCTGCTGCCGTCCGCTGGCCACCAGGACGGCGGCGCGCAGGACCACGAGCGGCCACAACGCCTCCGCCTCCTCGGGGGAGAGCGGCCGGACGTCGTGGAAGGCGCGGACGGCCGGGAGCAGGTGGTGAGGCTCGACGCCGTCGTGGTGGAGCATCGAGGACAGGGACACGGCAAGTTCGCCGACCGCCCAGCTCGTGGTCACGTCACCGAAGTCGATGACCCCGTCCGGCATCGGCGGACGGGCGTCGGGACGGCGGATCAGATTGTCGTCGGTGAGGTCCAGGTGTACGGCCTGCGACGGCAGCGCGGCGGCGAGCCTTTGGACATGTGCCCAGGCCTCGGCGGTCGCGGTCTGGACGGCGGTGCGCCGGTCGGGCTCGTCGATGTGCCCGGCGAGCTTGGTGACGACGCGATCGGCGTGCTGGGGGTCCCACTGGAGCACGCGGTCAAGGCCCGGGTGCCGGAAGTCGCGCAGGGCGGTGCTGACCTTTCCGACGATGGTGCCCATGGCCGCCACGGTGCCGGGGGACAGGTGTCGTGGTCCCGAGAGCGTGCCGCCGGGCAGGTAGCGCAGCAACCGCGCGACGGCCGGACCGTTCTCGGTGTCCACCGTCGTGCGACGCGGGGAGCCGTCGGGGTGGCGCAGGACGGTGGCGATGCGCAGTTCCGGGCGGGCCGCGGCTATCAGGTCGGCTGCGGCGTCCTGAGCCTCGATCTCCACAGTGCCGAAGGCGGGGTTGGCGACCTTCAGAATCGCCGCGGGCCTCCCGTCGTCGATGTGCAGCAGGAAGTTGGCGTCCTGCTGGCTGCCCAGCGACTGTGCGCGAGCGGTGATGCCGAAGTGTTCGGCGGCGATGAGCTCAGCCTCGGCCTGCGCCAGGCGGGGTACGGGAAGGGCGTCCTCGGTGAAGAAGTCGATCGTGCGGTACTCGTCGGGCAGCATGCGGGTTCCTCGGCTGGTGCGGGCAGACAGGGCTGGGACGCTCGGATGCCTCAGTCGACATGCCACAAGAAGCGGTGCGTGTGAATGCCGAAGTAAGGGAAGTTCTCCACGGATGCGACACCCTCGACGGGCCGCACGACGTCGTTGATGAAGTCCAGAAGATCTCGAGGCTGACTGCACACCACCTCCGTGAACAGGTCGAAGCCGCCGGCCGTCAGGACCGTGTACACGACCTCGTCGTGCCGGGACAGTTCATCGGCGACCGCCCGGGGATCGCCGTCGATGCGCAAGCCCAGGAGTGCCATCGTCTGCCGGCCCATGGTCATCGGGTCGGTCACTCCGACGACCTGGACCGCCTTGGTGTCGATCAGCCGCTGCAGCCGGAGCCTTGCTGCCGAGGGTGACAACCCCACCTTCGGACCCAGATCGGCGTACGGGATCCGGCCGTCGACCTGCAGCTCCCGCAGGATGGCCCGGTCGGTGTCGTCCATGCAGCACCTCTCTCCCCTGCGTGAACGGCAGGCAGCATGCTTGTTTCAATCACAATGATGGATCTACACGCTCGATTCAAGTGTCGAGACGATGGAATCGAGCGAATCGCGTGTACGGGCTCTCGTGAGCACTCCAGAGTCCTGACTTTTTCGAACGTGCTGCCGGCGCGCGCGATGCGGCCGGCGGGCGATGCCGTATGCGAGCGGGCGTTCCCCTCGATCCAGTCGCTGCTGTGGGAGCTCGTGCCGGCCGGCGCGGCATCGACGTCACCGACCGCGGCTCACGGGGCGTTCGCATCTGTCACTGGAGCACCTCGGTGCTTCGGCGGGCCCGCGATCACGGTGCGAAGGGGGAACGCGATGAGCAACGCAACAGCGACCAGGAATCCGCTCGACCACAGCGGCCCGAGGTTTCCGACCCCGGTGCCGAGGGTGGTCGCGGCGATGAGGGGGCCGACGGCGGCGCCGACGTTGAGCGCCGCGGTCGCGTATGAGCCAGCCATGGTGGGGGCTCCCGCGGCTTCGTAAAGGACCCGCGTGATCAGGGTGCTGCCCAGCGCGAACGACAGGGCACCCTGGACGAACACGAGGGCGAGCAGGGCGACCGGCCTGTCGGCCAGCATGGCCAGGGTCGGCCAGCCGATGAGCAGCAGCGGGCCGCCGACCGCGATGACCGGGCCGGGGTGCTGGTCGGACAGCCGACCGGCGACGGTGACCCCGGCGAAGGAACCGATACCGAAGAGCACCAGGGCGACAGAGATCCACAGCTCACTGAGCCCGGCGGTGTCGGTCACGACGGGGGCGAGGAAAGTGAAGCCGGCGAAGGTTGCCGCCGTTGACCAGCGCGCCCAGCAGCATCACCAGGATCAGCCTCCGCCGTGCCAGCTGGGCGAGCTCCGCTCGCAAGGCCGGCCCGTCAGTCGCCTGTTCCTTCACACGTCCCGCCGGGACGCCCTTCAGGATGCCCAGAGCTGCAGGCAGGCAGAGGGCGGCGACAGCCCAGAATGTGGCGCGCCAGCCGAGCAACGTGCCGAGCACCGAGCCGCCAGGGACTCCGGCGACCGTGGCGAACGTCGTGCCCGACAGCAACACGGCCAGCGCACGTCCCTTCTTGTCGTGCGAGACCAGCGTGGTGGCAGCCGTCAAAGCGACGGCGAGGAACGCCGCGTTCGCGAGCGCGGCGACGACCCGGGTAGCGAACAGGACCGGGAAGCTGGTGGTGATGGCGCCCACTGCGTGAGCTGCCGCGAAAGCGAGGACGAACCCGAGCAGACTGGAGGGCCTGGGCCAGTTGCGGGCGAGCGCGGCCACAAGGTGGGCGCCGACGATCATGCCGGTCGCGAAGGCCGAGGTGAGCACGCCTGCTGTCCCGACTGTGACGTCGAGATCCGAGGCGATGTCCGGCAGGAGGCCGGCGAGCATGAACTCCGAGGTGCCCATGGCGAAGACCGCCACGGCAAGCAGGTACAGCGGAAGAGGCATCGAGTGGCTCCGAGGTGAGGCGAGGAGAGGCACGAGAAGGACATCTCGTCACCGCGGCCAGCCCCCAAGGACACACCCGCCGACCGCAGCACGCGGCG
Source organism: Streptomyces sp. MK7 (assembly GCF_032658145.1). Classification (NCBI taxonomy): domain Bacteria; kingdom Bacillati; phylum Actinomycetota; class Actinomycetes; order Kitasatosporales; family Streptomycetaceae; genus Streptomyces; species Streptomyces sp. MK7. The sequence continues at coordinate 39,159 of NZ_JAVACL010000039.1, read as the reverse complement.
CGACGACAGAGCTACGAGCTCAGTGATTCAGAGGACTGACGGCATGACCGAAAGCCCCCACCTTGTCTGACTCAGGACTCGACATGGCCCGCACGCTACCCGACTACTCCCCGGCGAGACACCCCGGTTTCACCGAGGCTCGCCTGTGTCACCAACGTCAAGTCCCACAGCCAGCAGCAGTCAGTTTGGCAGTCCTGTGCCTGGCTGGACGTGGGCCCGTCTCCCTGCCTGATCGCCGAGACCGCCATGGAGTTGCTGTCATGGCACAAACTGCTTGAGCGCGCACCCCCGCCTCGGACTTCCGTTCTGGATCAGGCCGAATCAAGCCCCGCTGCCTTTGGGCGGCGAAAACCTTGTCGCATGCCCGAGATCGCAGTCGCGATACCGAACGATTACGGCGATCCTGTCAGGGAGGCGTATCCGGCTTCGCGTACTCGACTGCGCGTCGCTGACCACGCCGGCAGGGAGGCGATGACCATGACAGCGGTACCCGACAAGGCACAGCGACAGCGCGGCGGCAAAACGCTCAGCGGTGCCTCCTTGGCTGCTGGGGCCATGATGACAATCAGCGGGTCGTTCAGCATTCTTATGGGCGTATCCGGAATCGCACAGGACAGCCTGTTTGCCGCCTCGTCCCGCTACACCTACTGGTTCGACCTGACCACCTGGGGCGTGATCCACCTCGTTGTCGGTGTGCTGCTCGTCATCACTGGCCTGGCGGTCTTGGCGGACACGAGCCTGGGCCGCGGAGCCGGTGCGGCGGTGGTGGCAATCAGCCTGATCACCCAGTTCATGTTCGTCCCACACTATCCGGCATGGGCCATTCCCATGATGACACTCGATCTCCTGATTCTGTTCGCACTCACGAGGTTCCATATCGAAGCCAGTGGCGGCCGGTAGACGGAGGGCGAGACGATTCATCTGCGGCAACCAGGACGGTGCGAGGACACTGAACCGAAACTCACAGCGTTTACCTCGCCGGCGTAGCGGGCGTGAGCGCCGGACAAATCCGCCCCCGGTGGACGGCGTGTGCGCCACCGCTTGCACGGTCGCGCGCCGGCCGGAGGTAGATCACTCGCGGGTCGGGGGAAGACGTTCCGAAGGCCCGGGTCGGCCTCATCCACGGTCGCGAGGTCGAAGCCCGCCGGCTGCTGCCCGTGCAGGGCCTCCCGCCCACCAGAGCGGCCCCCAGCGGCCCGCGGACCTTCCGCGCCCTGACTGCCGGATGCCGTGTCAGGTGAAGGGGGTCCAGCTAGCGCGCGGCCCGTGCGCCGGAGAGGAAGAGGGCGATCGCGTCGTCGATGAGCGCCTCGCTCTGAGGTGCTGTGATCCGCCGGGACGTGACGAGCGCCGCGATGCCCTGAACGGTCGCGGACAGCAGCAGGGTGAGCCGGCCCGCGTCACGTGCGTCGTACGCACCCGCTTCGACACCCGAGGCAGGGACAGCGCGTCGGTGCCGCGCTCCCGAAGCACCGCCTCCGCCCGTTCGAGCAGCACGGCACGGAGATTGCCGTGATGGAAAGGCCGATGAGACATGGCTTCATCTCCTCCCCGAGGTGGAGGAGGAGACCGGTGTGGACCTCGGGCTGTCCGCCTTCGCGGTCCTGTCCGACGGCCGGAAGATCGACAGCCCGCGCTTCCTGCGCCGGGCGGAGAAGAAGCTCAAGCGCCTTGGGCGGGAGCTGTCCCGCAAGGTGAAGGGGTCGAAGAACCGGGCAAAGGCTCGTATCAAGGTCGCACGCCAGCACGCGCGTGTGGCCGACCGGCGCCGGGACTGGCACCACAAGGCTTCCACGCAGATCATTCGCGACAATCAAGCGGTGTATGTGGAAGACCTCGCGGTGTCCGGGCTCGGCCGCACCCGCCTCGCCGAGTCCGTGCACGACGCGGGATGGTCCGCGTTCGTCGGCATGCTGGAGTAGAAGCCGGCTCTGCACGGCCGGACCTTCGCCAAGGTGGACCGTGCTTTCCCGTCCTCACAGGTCTGCTCGGCCTGCGAGGACGGGACGGCCCCAAGCCCCTGCGCGTCCGGGAATGGACATGCGACGCATGCGGCACGGTGCACGACCGCGACCAGACACGGGGCGCATCGGCCCTGCCGGTTTGTCCGGCAGCGTCGCGTGTGCAAGCCGGCGCAGCCTCACCGCGTCGATCAGCGTGCCGTCGACGTCGAACAGGACGTACTTCATGCGGCCCGGCCGCCCAGGTTCAGGGGTCACGCTTCGATCATGCCGGGCAGCGGGCAGCGGTCGGCCGATTGCCGGACAGCCCCTAGGCGGGCGGGTGTCGTTCGCTGAGGAGGCGTAGTGCGTGCGTGAGTGCGACGCGTTGGGCGTCGCTGAGTTCTGAGGTCAGCTCTTTGTCCACGGATTGGGCGGCGGCTGCGCAGTCGGAGAGTAGCTGACGGCCCTTGGTGGTAAGGCTGAGGACCTGGCGTCGCCGGTCCTGCGCGTCGCGGATTCGTTCCAGCGCGCCGAGTTCTTGCAGTTGGTCGGCCAGGGCGACGATCAGGCTGGGTGCGACGCCGAGCCGTCGGGCGAGGTCCTGCTGGGACGCCGCCTGGGCCGTGTCCAACGCGGCCAACAAGCCCGCGTGCTTGGGTTTGAGGCCGAGCTCCTCGATGCGTTCGGCGAAGCGGTCGGTGGCGAGGGCGCCGAGGGTGCCCAGGTTGAAGACGACGGTGGCGCGGAGGTCCGCTGCTCCCTTGACATCACTCACGAAGAGAATGATACCTTCTTTAAATCGTTCATTGCTCGAATGATTTTTTGGGGGGAAGCAATGACTGCTTTGGTGGTCGCCAACGCGATCGCTGCGCTCATCAGCGCCGGATCGAGCATCGCGGGTGCCCTGCGCCCTGGAATCGCCCTCGCACACACCGAGCCGGTCACCGCCGGTACTGATATGTACGCCCGGGCGTACGCGGCACGGGCAGTCCCGTTGGGATTGGCAACCGCGGTGGTGCTGCTGGCCGATGCCCGTGCGGCTGCCTGGCCGATGCTGGTGGTCGCAGGCCTGGCCCAGGTGGGGGACTCGGCGCTCGGCGCGCGGCAGCGGAACCTGGGGATGACGCTCGGCGCCGGCGTCTTCGCCGTGCTGCACCTCGCCTCCGCATGGTGGCTTGCGCGATGAGCACGGTGAGCGGTGTCCTGGCGTTCCTGTTGGAGATCGGTGTCTACGCGGCGGCAGGTTGGTGGGGGTTCACCCGACGGGTGCACCTCCTGCTGCGTCTGGTGCTCGCCGTATGCCTGGTGGCTCTGTTCGCCGTTGTGTGGGCGCTGTTCGGCGCACCTTCGGCCGTGTATCCCCTGCACGGGGCGGCGCGTGCCGTCCTTGAGCTCTGCTGGTTCGGTGCCGGGGCGGGAGCATGGGCGGCGGTGAAGGGGAGGCAAGCGGCCCTGTGGTTCTGCGGTGCGTGGCTGCTGTCCACGGCTCTGGAGCTCGCCTTTGCCTAGCCGGGCGTTTCCCCGGGGCGGGCTGTCCGGCACGCAGTCAGGAAAGCAGAAAGTGCCGGTCGGTAGAGCGTCGTGTCGGGTCGAGCTCAGCAGTGCGCCGGCGCGGGCGCCGCTGGTGACCGAGAAGGCCGTCAGGGCACGATCTCGGTGGGAGAGGCCGGCGAAGACCTTGGTGTACTTGTCGTCCGGGATGCGTCGGGGGATCCGCTTGGGAACCGTCGGCCGGTAGCGGTCGGCCTGATCACGCTTGAGACCGTCCGCCGGGTCACGGTGAGCGTTCGGGCGCGGATGTCGTTCCGCGACGACTTCGGGAGCCACCGAGCCCGTAGCAGTGGTTGGCCCACACCCCCACATGGGTGTGGCCGCTGCTGTTTCTGACGCGGTCCGTCACCTGGACGCGGCGTGTGATGTATCCGACGGTTTAGATGCCGTCCCTTCGGCGCCCCAACGCCCTTTTCTTTACCGGGAGTTGGAACCCCTTACCTGGACGTTGGTCTTCCGCTTAGGATCCGCGCTCGTGTGCTGTCGCATTCGTACGCGCGCACGATTCCCCTAGGAGGAAGGGCACTGTTCTTCGTGTCTTCGTTAATACAACGCTCAACTCGGCGGCTTCGGTCGGCTGTTGCTCTGGCTGCTGGTCTGGTGCTGGTGGCGGGAGTGCCGGCGGCCGCGTCGGCTTCGGTGAAGCCGGATCCGACGGCGGCACCGTCGGCGCAGCCTGCGGCCGGCCCGGAGTCTCCGGATACGGCTGCGGCCGGGTCGCGGCCGGTGTCGGGTACGAACCCGTCGGCGGGGCCGCAGTTCAAGAAGTCCGGTACGACCTGGCGGGTGATCGCGCCGGAGGTGATTCTTCGGAACACGGTCACTGACGCGGACGGCGACAAGGCGAACCTGACGTTCGAGGTGTACACGGCGAACGCCGACGGCACGCCGGGGACGAAGGTGAAGCTGACCGACGCCAACACCTACGGCGTGCTGGTGTCGCCGTTCGTGGCGTCGGGGTCGACGGCGCAGGTGCAGGTGGAATACGGGCGCCTGAAGCCGCGCACCGACTACCTGGTGCACACCTCGGCCTACGACGGCAGCCTGTACGAGACGAACTGGTCGCCGTGGGCCAAGTTCCGCATCGAACCGTACGTGACGTTCCCGGTGGCTCAGGCGTCCTCGGGCATCGATTCCACGGCACAGACGATCGTGGAGTTCACCCGCACCGACCCGGGCGCGGCCCCGGCCGCCGCGGCCGCCTCCTCCCCGTCGTCTCAGGGAGCGACGCCGTCTTCGCCGGCCCTCGCCGACTTCGACAAGAAGGACTGCTCGAAGGCGGACAAGAAGGGCCGGAAGCTGTGCTTCGACATGCACAAGTCCGAGAAGGCGAAGAAGGTGAAGCGCCCCGAGCCGGGTAGGACGAGAGAGACGACGCAGGACTTCTCCACGAAGTCCGCCGCCTCCACCCCCGGCGGGAATCCGGCAGTTGACCTGGTCGACTGGTGCACCGATGCCGCTGACGGCCTGGACTACATGAACCGTACCGAGGCATGCCTGAAGGATCTCGGCGAAGGCGACCTGTACTTCTTCGACTCCGACCCGGAGGCCCCGGCGATCGGGCGGGCACACTTCAAGTTCGAGCAGCGGCTGAAGACGTACCGCAACAAGGCCGAGAGCGGCAGCGACTTCGCCGAGTTCGACCAGCAGATCGTGATCATCCCCACCTACATAGACCCCGCGTTGCAGGGCGTGACGATGAAGTGGAACCTCGACTCGTCATGCTCGGCCTGTGACAGCGCGGCCGTGCAGTGGCAGGACGACGGCGCGAACCCCACCGCCGGCGCGCACTGGACCTTTGACCCCACCAACACGTACTCCGGCCGGTGGGGGACGGTGGTGACGAAGTGGCTCGGCACGGGCAAGGAGCAGATCGACCTCGGCTGGTCGGTCACGGCGACCGTGGATGCCAGCGACACCGCGAGCGCCACCGCCGACTTCGGCACCAGCGGCGTGGACAGTGTGCGCGAGCTGGCGCCGCGCTGCGACAACATCACCCCCGGTGCGGTCACGCCGGGCTGTGTGTTCCCGTTCTTCAAGCCGACCTACACGGTGGACACGAACCTGTACCCGGCGGCCGGGGCGTACTACTGGCTGATGCAGGAGCGGATGCCCGACCACGCCGGAGCCAAGCGCTGGGATTCCCTGCTGCACTACCTGGGCCCGGACACCACGGTGAAGAACCCCAGCACCGGTAACCCGTGGACCAGTGGCGACAGCCGTGGTGTGGTGTGCCCGACCAGCTGGACCAAGCACCCCGCCGATTCGGTGGTGGGCTCGACCGACTGCGACGAGTACGCGCCCGCGTCCACGCACGAGAGCGGCGGTTTCCCCGGCGGCGTGAACCAGGTCACCAGCGGCGACCAGTGCGCGCAGCTCTACACCGACTGGACGTTCAACGGGGTCGGGGACGGCTCGGACGACTTCGGTCTCCTCGCCGACATCCGCACTGCGAAGAACGGCCCCTCGGGCACCGAGCGCTGCGGGCGGGCGGCGATCGACTCCGCGCAGAACCAGGGCGCGTTCAAGAAGCTGCAGCCGTCGGTGTGGCGTCTGCTCGACGATGACGGGTTCTTCGTCGACACGCCGGGCTTCGCGCACTGCTCGGGCGTCGCGGTGACCTGCACGTGGCGGAAGGTGTAGCAGCGAACGGCAGGAGGGGGCGGACCGGCCACGCCTCCGCCCCCTCCTACCCGGGTCAGCCGGTGACCGGCTCCCACTGGTCCTTCTGGCCGGGCTCGATTCCCGACTGCCACACCAGTACACCGTCGACCAGGCCGGGCTTGTCACGGGTGGCCATGGCCGGGTACTCAAGGCTGTCGGCGACCTCTTCCAGGTAGCTGGACAGGGAATCGAGCTCCTCGGTGTCGGTGCCGTAGTTGTTCTCTCCGTACCGGCTCCACTTGTAGAGCAGGCCGCCGGTGGCGTCGAGGTAGAGCACGAACGCCTGTGAGGTCCGGTGGTTGGAGAACACCGGTATCCATTCGGGCTTCCACAGCGGGATCCGCTCTTCCGCCGCGCCGATCTCCTCGTCCTCATGGTCGGCCATCCGGTCGCGGTAGAAGTCCGCCACCCGGTCCAGGGGGATCAGATCGTAGTTCCCGAGGAACACCCCGCGCAGGACGCTGCCGCCGACGGTCCGCCACAGCATGGTCAGCGCCTTTGGGATCGGCACCCGCACCGCATCCTGTACGGCCCTGATCTGGCCGGCTTCGGCCCCGGGAAGGAGCGCGGCGCAGGAGGCGGGGGCGTGCTCCTGTAGCCACGCCTGGATCCGCTGCCATGCCTGGACTACCTGCCGGGCCTCTATCGCATCGTCAACCGTCATCGTTCCGGGTCCCCTTCCCGTCGGTCATCTGCCGGGGTGTGATCGTCACCGTATCGCCGTGCCGCCTTCCCCATGGAAAAATGCCGGAGCGGCGCACGCGAGGGTCACCCTGCCCGGCATCGCCACCACGGGGGCCGCAGCCGCCGCCCTCACCCTGGCGTGGTGATGCGGGGTGGACGAGCGCGTCGACACGGTGCATGCCGACGCGCGGACCGCTACGTCCGGCGGTCTACCTGTGTGTTGCGGAAGGTGGTCAGGGCCGAGATTGCTCCGGCCTCGAACCGGTCCGTCGCAGTCGGAGGGCGATCAACGCGGTGAGCACGAAGACCGCGGCCTCGTAGGCCATCGCGTGACCGAACGCCGCGTTCGCACCGTCGGCCGGCGTGAAGTAGGCCGGCCCGGCCGCCGTCACCCCGATCGAGCCGCCGAGTTGCTGGGCCGTGGGCACAGCAGCCCGGACACCGAGCCCGCCGCGACGCCCCGCACACCCGCCAGCACCAGTGCGAACACCGCGGCTGTGAACACGCCGAACGCCGCGCCCCCGGCCGCCAGTACCGGCAAGGCCGCCCGGCCCCCGGGCCCGGTGCCGATGAGCGGTACGAGCGCCAGGGCCGTACCCGCCAGGACCAGCGCCGCGGCCGTCAGCGCAGTCGGTCCCAGGCGGCGGGAGAGGGCGGGGGCGGCGCCGCTTCCCAGCACAGCCGCGGCGGCGAACGGCACGGCGACCAGCGCGGCGGACAGCGCCGCAAGCCCGAGGGCGGACTGCAGGTGCAGGTGTACGAGGCACGGAGCCACGAGTGGTTCGGCGAGGTCCTCCCGTTCCCGGACGCCCCCCTGCACGATGCGATGCTGCTGCGACTGCGCCGGGACTGACGTCAGCGCCGGCAGGATGCCGCGTCACTGCCGGGCCCGCTCGACAGCGCCTTTCTCATCCAGCCGCCGAAGCTGGTAGTGCACCGACGACAAGCTGTCGCGTGTGCCCCTCTGCGGAGTTCGTCGCCGGCCCTTCTCCGTGAGCGCGTCCGGGGTTTCCAGCAAGGGCAGGCTGCCCCGGGACAGGCTGCTGGAGAAGGAGTCGACGCTCTTGAATCCAGCGGTGCCGCGGCCTGGGTCGCTCCCAGGAACTCGTCGAGGTCGCCGTCGACGGGGACGTCGGGCAGCGCGGGGCGGTGCGCCTGGCGCCGCGTGCTTGCCGCGGCCGGGGCCTGCGCGACTTTGCCGGCCCTTTACAACCTGTGCTGATCCTGTCTCGTCTCTCCGCTCGATCCGTCATGAAGCCCGCCCGGCCACCGGCTGGGCCGATCGAACGAAAGAGAGCGATTCATGCGCCGAACAGTCCTCAGCGCCATGGCAGCCGCCTGCGTCGCCGTGCTGGCGAGCACGGTGCCCGCGTTCGCCCATGGGGCGAGCGCGTCCCCGACCACGCGTTCCTCTTCCGCCTCCGAACCGTCGGCCCGGCCGGGCGCGCCGGCCGGCGCGGAGCCGAGCGCGGCCCCTACCCGGGAGCCGAGCCGGACGGCCGCCCCCGTGCCGACCGCCGCGCCGGGCAAGGGGCGCGGCCAAGTCGGCGTCGTTCCCAGTGGCGCCCCCGACACCGGCGTGACCACCAGCTCCGGCGGCTCCGGCTCGGACGGCATGCTGATCGGCGGTGGTGCCGCCGGCGCCATCGCGGTGGGCGGCGCGGCGGTCTTCCTCCTGCGCCGCCGACAGGCGACCGGGGCATGACCCCTCTCTCCAGGCGCGCGTTCGTCACTGCGGCGCCGGCCTCGCTCCTCGTGAGCTGCGCCGGCCACGGCGGCGACGGGGCGTCGGCCACCCGCCCCGGCGGCGCGCACGCGTCCGCCCGGTCCTCCACGGACGCCCCGAACGAGCCGTACGTGCTGGGCCGTTCGGTCCCGGCGCGGTTGCTGATCCCCGAGATCGGCGTCGACACGCCGGTCATGAGACTCGGACTGGCCCAGGACGGCAGCGTGCAGGTGCCCCCGATCACCGCGCATGACCAGGCGGGCTGGTACCAGCACTCTCCGACGCCGGGCCAGATGGGTCCGTCGGTCATCCTCGGTCATATCACGGTCGGTGCCTACGGGGACGGCGTCTTCCGTCACCTCGACCGGCTGCGCCGGGGCGACGGGATCACGGTGCGCCTGGAGAACGGCAGATCGGCCGAGTTCACCGTCACCTCCGTACGGACCGTCGCCAAGGCCGACTTTCCGACCAAGGCGGTCTACGGCGACGTCGACCGGCCCGAGCTGCGGCTCATCACATGCGGCGGACCCCGCACCGGCGACGGCTACCTCGACAACCTGATCGTCTTCGCCGCGCTGAGCACCGCGAGCCACTGACCTGCCTCCGCCCGCCCCGGTCCCGGGCCGATGGAACGTACTCCGTCGGTCCGGGATCTTTCCCACGGGCACCCTGCACGCGCCCCGGGCGCGACGAGTGCCCTCACCCCCCCATGGAGAGCATTGAAACGGTCCCGCGAGAAGGCGGCAGCAGAGCTGTTCGCCGCTCTCTACCCGCGCCTGGCCGGCTGGTGCCGCCGCCTCGTCGACGACGACGAGACCGCCCACGAGATTGCGTCGGAGGCGTTCACCCGCCTCTGGGCCCGCTGGACATCCGTGTCGGAGCCCCGGGGATTCCTCTACGTCACGGCCGCCAACATCGTCCGGGACCACTGGCGCAAACTGGAGCGCGAACGCAAGGCGATCCAGCGCGCCACCGTGGAGGCGTCCGTCCTCCCACCCACCGAGCAGACCGACCCCTCGGTCCGCCTGCTCGTCCAGGCGCTCCCCGAACGACTGCGCATACCGACCCTCCTGCACTACTACGCTGACCTGCCGATACGGGAGGTGGCCATGCTGACCGGACGCAAGGAAGGAACCGTCAAGGCCGACCTGCACGCGGCCCGCGAACTGCTCCGCGCCCACCTGAGGAGAAGCCTTGATCACATACAATGACGACGGTCCGGACGCCGAACCCGACGACCACCTCGCCGTCATCATGCGGCCGCCCTCCCAGCACCTCGCCCCGCCGCCCGGCCGGTACGAGGAGATCCGCCGTGGCGCGGCCCGCCGCCGCATTCTGCGCGCTGCCGTCACAGCCGGCGCGACCTGCACGGTCGCGGCCCTCCTCGCCCTACCATGGCCGCGCACCACGCAACAGGACCCCGCCTCCCCGACGGTTCCCCTCGCCCCGCCACCCGCGAGCAACCCCACGGTCCCACCGACCCTGGCCGAGCCGGCTCCCGCGGGTGTCACCCCGCGCCCCGGCGCCCGCCCCTCGACGGCTACGACGACCATTCCCACCCGCCCCCCGGCCACCACCGCCTCCCCCTCCACAACCCCGACACAACCCCGGCCTCCGGCCCCCACCCCACGCCGGCGCATGGCGGAGCCATCGACGGACCCGGCGCGCTCCGCGACCCCTTCCGCAGCCGGTACCCGCCCATGACTCCCAGGGCCGGCCACCGCCGCGGCCCCTGCGCTTGAGGGCGGCCCCGGCGATGCTCTGGGCCACACCGTCCTGGTACGAGATGGCCCACCTCTCGGGTTGGGTGCTCTCACCCAGGACGGTTGGACGTGCCCGCCGGGTGGCGGTGCGCACCAGACCGATGCCGTGCGCGCCGGGGGTCGGTGAGCATCCTTGCGAGGTGGGCGGTGGAGTCCGTGCCGAGCCCCAGTCGATACCGGTGTCCAGTCCGTCGTCGTCGGCGAGGCCGGCAGCGACGGCGTGAACGCGGTGCGGGGCAGGGCGGTGCGTCACTCCTTCACGGTCCGGTCGGTCCGGTCGGGCTGGGGCCAGGCGCAGGACGAGTACGGCGAGTGGGTGGCGCAGGGCTGCGGTGTCATCGGCAAGGTGGAGGCTCTTGCGTTGGTCGGCGTGCTGGGACGCGGTGTCCCACGATGAACAGGGAGAGCTTTTGAAAAGCAGCCTCGGCCCGGAGCGAGGTCCACCGCCCTCGGAACGCCGCTGGACGCCGACGCCCACTCCGGACCGATCGGCGGCTGGGCAAGGCCGGGTCCGGATCTCGTCGTCCTCCGGGGCCAGATCGGTATGCCCGGAGGACGGCGGGATCCGACGACCCGGGTTCCGCGCCGCGGTCAGCGGCCGGGATCCGGTTGTCCCAGCTCGTAGGGTGCCAGGACATCGGCGATCGTCCGGTTCCGTGGTGTGGGGATCCCGAACTCGCTGCCGAGGTCGGCGACGCTGCCGCTGAGCCAGGGCAGTTCCAGGCGGTTGCCCTGCGTCAGGTCGTTGTGCATCGAGGAGGTCATCGCGGCCGGCAGGGTGTCGCAGAACGCGAGCCGCTCATCGGGGAGGCCCGGGTCCAGCGCCACCCCGGCGGCACGGCCCACGTCCACGGCCTCCGCCATCACACCGCGCAGCAGTTCCCGGGTGTGAGCGTCGGAGCGGATCACCCCGATGGGCTGGCGCACGGCGGTCGTCGTGGCCGAGAGCCCCACCAGGAAGACGAACTTCTCCCAGATGACCCGTTCGATGTCGGAGCTGAGTTCCGCCTCGATACCGGAGGAGAGGCACGCGTCGAGAAAGGCGCCGGCGCGACGCGTGTCCGAGTTGTCGTAGGAGCCGAACACCACCTTCTGCAGCGTGCCGTGGTGGGCGACGACTCCTGGTTCCTCGATGACGGCTGAGATGTAGCAGACCGCACCCCACACGGCCTCCGCCGGCAGGTACCGGCGCAGCACCGCGTCCTTCCGGACACCGTTCTGCAGGGAGATGACACGGGTGCCCGCGTCCACGACGTCGCGCAGCTGGGCCGCGACGTTCTCGGTGTCCCACAGTTTCACGGCGACGAGCACCACATCGGCGGGTTCCAGTTCCGCGATGGTCGGCACCACCGATGTCGCCGGCACCTTGAGCTCGCCCAACGGGCTGCGGACCAGCAGCCCGCGTTCTTGTATGGCCTTCAGATGCCGGCCGCGGGCGACGAACGTGACCTCGTGGCCTCCTGCGGCGAGCCGGGCGCCGAAGTAGCCCCGACACCCCCTGCCCCCACGACGGCTATGCGCATGACGTGTTCCCTTCCTCGTCAGCGTCATCACGGTGATGACGCCCGACCCGGTGGCCCGTCGTGCGTGGCACCGCGTCGCTGTCCCGGGTGAGCGTCACGGGCAGGCTCCGGTGTCCCTGGGAAATGAACGAGGAAAGCGGCTCGATGCTTCCTGCGGGCCGGGCCAGTGCGAGGGAAGGGAAGCGTTCGAACAGTGCCGGGAGCGCGGTGGCCGCCTCCATACGGGCCAGCGGTGCCCCCAGGCAGTAGTGCACACCGTAGCCGAAGGCGACATGGTCCTTGTTCTCCCGGGTCGCGTCGAAGACTCCTGCGGTCGGGCCGTGGTGCTCGGGGTCCTGGCCGGCGGCCGCGTAGGAGGCCAGGATGGCGTCTCCCTTCGGGATGGTCGTGCCCGCGACGGTGATGTCCTCGACGGCGTAGCGCAGGGGCAGGTGGGCCACCGGGGCGTCGACGCGCAGGCTTTCCTCGATGACGTCGGTCCAGGCGACCTTGCCGGTGCGGACGAGGTTGTGCTGGTCCGGCCTCGTGAGCAGTGCGAAGACGGCGTTGTCGAGCAGGTTCACCGTGGTCTCGTGGCCGGCGGCGATGATCAGGAGGAGGGTGTCGATGACTTCTGTTTCGGTCAGTGCCTCGTTGCTGTCACCGGCAGAGATCAAGTAGCTCGTGAGGTCGTCCCCCGGCTGCCTCCTGCGGTGTTCGACCAGGTCGTTGAGCAGGCTGTAGGTGGTGTGGTAGTTGTCGGCGGCTTCCTGTGGGCTGAGTGCCGTGTTGAAGATGTTGTCGACGCAGGTGCGGATGCCGGCTGCCATGGAGCCCTCGGGAACGCCCATCAGCTGCGTGATCACCTGCACCGGGATGAGGTAGGCGAAGTGCTGCCGTAGGTCCACCACGCCGTTGACCGCGGTGCGAGGAAGATCGTCCAGCACACGCGTCACGATGCGCTCGACCTGAGGGCGCAGCTGCGCGGTCCGGTGGGCTGTGAAGGCCGGCGTGACCAGGCGGCGCAGCCTGCGGTGGTCGCTGCCGTAAGCGGTGAACATGTTGGTGACGGAGACCCAGGCGTACAGCGGCCACTGGGGGGTGATCTCCCCTGCGATGAACCGGGGCCAGTGCCGGCGGGGATCCTTCGAGACCCGCGGATCGGTCAGGAGCTGTTCGAGGGCGGTGTGGCTGGTGACCGACCACGCCGGGATGTTGCCGGGGAGCATCACTTTCGTGACGGGGCCTCGGGCGCGGAGCCGGGCACCCTCCGCCTGTATGTCGTGGCCTGTGGGGTCGAGAACGTAGGGACGCTGGTCGTGAGTTGACAACTGCCCGCCTCTCGTTGATGTCAGGTGGTTGTGCCGAATGGCTTCGGTGTCGCGCATGGGACGGGGTGAAACGGCCGGCCTGCACGGCTCCGTTCGCCCGCAGTCGCCGGGGGCTGCGGACGATCCTGCTCCATGGTCGAAGGGACGGCGATGCGGCCTGCTGCGGATTGGCCGGGAAGCGGATCGTGATTCAGGCCAGACCGTTGGTGGAAGGCCATGTGTGGGCGGCGGCGTCGGGGCGGCGCCCTTGGCGGCCTGTTCGTCGAATTCGCCGAGGACGGCCGTGGTCAACTTGGCTGAAACGGCGTTGCAGGCATCGGCCATGGGCTGAGTCGGGACGTCCCGCTTGAACAGGGACACGACGATCTGGGCGGCGGAGCGAGCGCGACGAACTGGTCGGAGGTGATCAGTCCTTGCGGAAGTCTGACGTCCTGCTGAGCCGCCGTGACCGGGGGAGTGCTGCCTGCCACGCCCCGCCGGCGGGACCTGGTGGCTGCGGGCGCGGCCCTGCTGCTGTTCGCCGCGGCGGCGGGGATCGGTCGCTGGCTGCAGCACGACAGCTACGTGCTCAGGTCGCAGTTCCCGCCACTGAAGGCTGGTGGCGCCCGCACACGGGACCAGGCACGCCGCTCACGGCGGCGGTCGCCATCCTCGTCGGGTAGGGTCCGGCCTTCGCCGAACGGCTGCCCTGGCGCACCTCCGTGAGACGGGGCTGGGGTGGAGGGCACGCCGGGGCTACCACCGGGTTGCGGATCTTCGGTGGTGTGTGGGACGGGCATCTGAGCTTGTTCGCCTGGTGGTTCGTCAGCCATGGGGTGGTGGGCGGCACCTTACGGCCGGGCCGGCCGGGTGAGACCGCTGAGGGCGTGCACCGACCAGTTCCAGGCCCAAGCCGTGAAGGCCGACCCCACTTCCCGCCGGTTCTCTTGCGGTGGCAGGATCATGGACGAGCACACGGGAGATCCCATGAACGATCAAGGCACCCCTGGCTCGGCAGAAGGCTTCAGCGTCTTCGCTGTCGACGCCAACTGGCCGGAATCACGGCAGGTCACGGGTCACGGCTACAACCGAGCCACCGGCGACATCCATGTGTACCTGTGGTTCGGCTCTCCGTACTTCGACCCTCAGGTCGAGCACGTCACGGTCTTCACCGCCTCGTCCGGCAATGCAGAGACCAGCGAGGCCCTGCAGCGGGCTTTCGAGATCTACTTCCACCCCGCGGAGGAATCCCCGGCCGGCCTGCCGGCCTCCGAACCCGTCATCATCACCACAGACGGGAAACCCGTGGCGTTCGAACTCTGGCGCAACAGCAGCCACCGTCACTGGGTCGCACGGGGATGCGTCGAGAGCACTGAAGTGGTCCTGTCCGGCACTGAGATCGAACCCAGGGAGCTCAGCCTGGTCCGCGTGAGCGACCTGACCTCGTTCTCGAACCCATTCGCGTCCCTTGGGTAACTGCACTACGCGGCGGCCCTCAGCCCACTGTGCGGGAAATGATCTCCGCCGATACGGGAAGCGACCTCCAACCCAGCTCAGCCATGGCAGGGCTGGGACGAGCCCGGTCCCGGCGATGAAGCCGTCGAGCAGGCTGGGCTGACACTGCGTGCGTTCGAAACGTGTGCGGGCCGGCCCGGCGAGCTCGTCGATGCTGCACGGGCCGAGGTTGCCCAGGCAGTTCTTCAGCCTGATCTTGCAAGGAACCCCGCCCCTTCAGGGGTGGGGGAAACTGCATCCTGAGCGGGGCGGCGCGGGGCGCCGCGGTATCGCTCGGTAAAGCTCCCACGACGGTGTCGCGGTCAGTGCGGGCGCTTCTGGTTCTCGATGTACTCCTTGACCACGGCCAGTGGCGCACCACCGCAGGAGCCGGCGAAGCAGGAGGGCGACCAGAAGTGCTCGCCCCACAGGTACTTGTTGATGTGGTCGGGGAAGTCCTGCCGCAGGCGCCGTGCGGAGACGCCTTTGAGGCTGCCGACGAGCCGGGACAGAGCGACGGACGGCGGGTAGCGGACGAGTAGGTGCACGTGATCTGTTTCGCCGTTGAACTCTTTGAGTTCCGCGCCGAAGTCCTCGCAGACCTTGTGCATGATCTCTTCGCAGCGGGTGAGGATCTGGCCGGTGAAGACCTCCCGACGGCATGAAGGACCTCCAGGCCCCACCCACTCTGTGAATGAACGGATCGCATGGCGGAGCATTGGCTCCGAGCTGGAACCTCGCCTGCAGAGCCAAACGATCGGCTCAGCGGATCCGGTCGTAGACGAGGGCCAGCGTGCCGTGCTCGCCCGCGGCCTGACTGACGAGTGTCCACTGCCCTGCGGGCAGACCGTCGTCGAAGAGGCGGGGCCCGCCGCCGAGGAAGACCGGGAAGATCGTGAGCGCCAGCCGGTCGACCTTGTCGGTCGCCAGCAGCGCCTTGATGACGCTGGCGCTGGAGAGCACGAGAATGTCACCGCCTTCGGTTGCCTTCAGGTCCCCGACCACCTCGGCGGCCGACTTGTCGACGATCGTCGCCCGCTCCCACGGCGCCTGGTCGAGGGTCGAGGAGAGAACCACCTTGTCGGTGTCGACGAGCCACCTCGCGAAGCCCTCGTCGCGCGGGTCGGCGCCCTCCATACCGATGACGGTGGGCCAGAAACCGAGAAATCCCTCGGCGTTGACCCGCCCGAGCAGGGCCGTCGTGGCCGACTGCCAGAGGCTCGTCAGGTGGTCGCGGGCGACGTCCGAGACGGCGTACGGCATCACCCAGCTCATGTCCAGCGGGTTGTCCGGCGCGGCGTAGTGGCCGTCGAGGGAGAGGGCCAGGTTGGTGACGACTCTGCGGCCGGCGGTCTGCTCTGTCATTTCATGCTCCTCGTGTCGGTGCTGTCGGTGTCGTGCGAGTCCGCGGCGAGGGTTGCCGCGAGCTTGTCCAGGCTCTGGCCGACTCCGATCTCGATGCCGGCGATGAAGTCCGCGGAGTCGATCGTGCTGTCCGTGATGTGCCAGTGGACGTCGAGGTCTGATCCTGTCTCGGCGGGCCCGAGGCTCATGTCGACGTGAGCGGTGAAGGCGGGGCGGCCGTCAGGAAGCAGTGGGGAGAGCCGGTACGCGAGGCGCTCGCCGGGGCGTACGTCGTCGACGACTCCCTCCGCGCGGCCGGCGATCAGGTGGGAACCATCGGTGTCTTCCGCGTCGCGGTACTCCTGGACGATCCGCCCACCGGGTCGCGCCTCGAAGACGAGCTCGGAGACGCGGAGGTCCTCGGGAGTCCACCAGTGCGCGAGCAGGACGGCCTCGGTCAGGTGGCGCCAGACCGACTCGGGGCGCCCAGTCAGCGACCGGTGGAACGTGAACGAGCGGTCGTCGGCCCATCCCGACTCCTTCGCGGCGAGCCGCTCCGCGTGGAGGCCGCGCTCGTAGCGGCCGTACGTCGCGTGCGGGCCGCTGACCTGTTCCGTGGTGTCGGCGATACGGCTGAGCGTGGCCGCCAGGTCCCGCAGGGGGCCGGGCCGTAGCGCGTAGATGCGACGCTGACCGGTGCGCTGGGAGGTCACGACACCGGCGCGTTCAAGGGTCTGCAGGTGCTTGGTCGTCTGCGGCTGGCGCGCCTCGGCGAGCTGGGCGAGCACGCCGACCGGCCGGGGTCGTTCGGCCAGCAGGTTGACGAGCCGCCAACGGGCCGGGTCGGCCAGTGCGGCGAGGAGTGCGTCCATGGGGAACAAGTATTCCTGGCAACGAATATTCGTGTCAAGGAATAAAAGAGGCTCAAGGTGGCCGGCGCGAGCCGTCGGCCTGGATCCGTGGACGACCGCGTGGCCAAGTCCGGCGACGCGTTCTGGGTGTCGTCCCTCGACGTCACGGACACTCCCGCCATCAAGGAGGTCGTCGGCCGCGCGTCCGCCGAGCTGGGGCACGCAGCCCGAGAGCCGGCGCCAGTGAAACATTTCCATAAACTATAAATATAAAAATGCTATGCTTCGAGCATGAGTCGTCAAGACACCGCTCCTGGCGCGTCCGCCGCCATCGGGGCAGCCCTCTACGGCCTGGCCACCAGGGCCGCGAGACGCCTGCCCCGGGACATGAGCCTGACGTCCGCCGCCACCCTGGCCACCCTGGACCGGACCGGCCCGCGGCGCATCACCGATCTGGCCGCGGTCGAGGGCGTCACCCAGCCCGCGATGACCGCCCTGGTCCGGGTGATGGAGGAGTCCGGCCTGGTCGAGCGGCGGGGCGACGCGTCCGACAAGCGGGTCACGCTGGTGTGCCTGACCGAGGCCGGCGCCTCCTATGTCCGGACGCGGCGCCAGGCGGGCGTCCACGCGTTCGAGCGGTTGATCGGCGAGCTCACCGGCGACGAGGTCGAGGCGCTGGTGGCGGCCCTTCCGGCACTGAAGCATCTGGCAGAGCTCGAAAGCCAGGACCGCGAAGGGCCGAAGCAGTGACCGGGCAGCCGGTCGGCGGGGTCGCGGTGAAGGCGTTCCCGGTGGCGCGTTCCGAGGCGCGGCTGCTGGTCCCCGCTCTGATGTTCATCGCTCTGGTCGTGGCGGCGGTCGCCAGCCTCGGGACGCCGCTCATCACCAGCGTGGCGACCTCGTTCCACGTCTCGCTCGGCAGCGCGCAGTGGACGCTGACCGTCGCGCTGCTCAGCGGCGCCGTCGCCACGCCGGTCCTGGGCCGGCTCGGAGCCGGCCCGCACCGGCGGGCCACGATCCTCGCCACGCTGGCGGTTGTTGTCGCCGGCAGCGCGCTCACCGTACTGCCGCTGCCGTTCGCGTGGCTGCTGGCCGGCAGGGCGGCCCAGGGCGTCGGGCTCGGACTGACGGCGCTGATGATGGGCGTGGCCCGGGACCACCTCCCTGAGGAGCGCAGCGCGGCCGTGATCGCCCTGATCTCGGTGGTCTCGATCATCGGGGCCGGCGTCGGCTACCCGCTGGCCGCACTGCTCGCCGAGCTCGGCGGGGTACGGGCCGCCTACGGCCTCGGCCTGGTCGTCACCGCCGCCGCCCTCCTGACCGCGTGGCGCTCCATGCCCGAAGCCCCCGAAGGCCGCTCCGCCCACGTGGACGTGGCAGGCGCGGTCGCACTGGCCGCTGCGCTGCTGCTGGTGCTGTTCCTCGCCGGCGAACGGGATCTGTGGAGCCGGCACCTCGCCGTGGCGGCGAGCCTCGCCGTCGTCGCGGTGGTGCTGCTCTGCGTCTGGGCCGTCATCGAGCTGCGCAGCACGACGCCCCTGGTCGATGTGCGGGCGGTGCGGCACCCGGCGGTCGCCGGCGCGAACCTCGCCATGTTCGTCGGCGGGATCGGCATGTACCTCCTGCTCACGCTCATCACCCGGTACGCGCAGACGCCGCACGGCGCCGGCTACGGCTTCGGGCTGACGACCTTCGTCGCCGGGCTGGTCCTCATCCCGTTCTCGGTGCTGGGGTTCGTCGCCGGCAAGCTCACGCCGCGGGTCCGGAGACGGATCGCCGACCCCCTGCTCCTGGCCGGCAGCGCCGTCGTGGTCGGCGGCGGGTTCGCCCTGTTCGCGGCGGCCCGGTCGGACCTGGCCGAACTGTTCGCGGCGATGGGCGTGCTCGGCTTCGGCGTCGGCGGCTTCTCGGCCGCGATGCCCGGCGTCATCCTGGCCGTCACCCCCAAGAGCGAGACGTCGAGCGCCATGAGCTTCAACTACGTCGTCCGCAGCGTCGGGTACGCCCTGGGCAGCGCCATCGGCGGCCTGATCCTCGCCGCGGGCACCGGCCCCGGCCACCTCTTCCCCGACGACAGCGCCTACACCACCGCGGCGCTGGTCGGCATCGGCGCCATGGCGATCACGACGCTGACAAGCCTCGCCCTCGCCCGCCGACGCTCGTCCGAGACCAACTCGTAAGTCAGATGCACTCATCCCAACACTGGAGGTTCCATGCCCAAGGGCTACTGGGTCAGCGTCTACCGCACCATTTCAGACCCTGAGAAGCTGGCCGCTTACAACAAGCTGGCCCGCCTGGCCGTCGAGGCCGGGGGCGGTCGGACCTTCGTCCGTGGCGGTCGGGTCGTGGCGCATGACGCCGGAATCGCCGAGCGCACCGTCCTGATCGAGTTCGACAGCTTCGAGCAGGCCGTCGCGGCACGCGAGAGTGCGGCCTACCAGGAGGCGCTGGTCGCCCTCTCCGACGGCGTCGAGCGTGACTTCCGCATCGTCGAAGGCATCGACTGACCGAGGTCCAGCCGGATCTTCACTGAGGGACTTTGTCGGGAATCTTGAGGACGGGCCGTTGACGATCGTGACCTTGCGTCAGGCCCGGGAACATGATGCCCATGTTCCCGGGGAGCTCGATATGTCCCTCCAGCCCCAGCCCCAGCCCCAGCCCGGATCGGAGATCCCGCCGCTGACCGCGGGGGTCGCCCGCGCCAGCAACCCCACGGCACTACCGCGATGTGGATCCGCGACCGCCTCGACGGCCCGTGGAACGACGAGGACTTCACCGCCTGGTACCCGCGCCATGGCCGCCCCGGGCTCCCCCCGCCCAGCTCGCCACGGTCTGCGTGCTGCAAGTACGTGCTGAACCTGTCGGACCGCCAGGCCGCCGAGGTGGTGCGCTGCCGCCTCGACTTCAAGTACGCCCTCGGCCTGGAGCGGGAAGACCCCGGCTTCCACCACAGCGTCCTGTCCGGCTTCCGCGACCGGCTCGCCGAGGGCGACCGCGCCGACCGGCTGCTGGGCCTCGCGCTCACCCGCTGGTCGGCGTGGTGGCGTGACCCCGTTTCAGGGTGCTCGTACTGGTCGTGGGCGGCAGTCTGTGGTGTAGATCGTCTGGCCGGGCGGTTTTGCCGATGAGTTCACCGTCCTCGAACGGTCTACCCGGCGACACGACCGTTCTCGACAGGAGTGCCATGTCCACCATCCAGCCAGTGATCCTGACTGCCGACCACGACGTCCTGCTCGGCTTCTATACGAAATTGTTCGGCGCCGAGGAGATCTTCCGGGTGCCGGAGGAAGGCCCGGTCTTCTACCTCGGCCTGCGCATCGGGGACACCGACCTCGGGCTGGTGGCCAAGGCGAACCCGGGGGACCGGGAGGCGTCGCGGATCCTGCTCAGCATCGGTGTCGACGACGTCGATGAGACGCTCGGCCGGGTAACGGCGCTGGGCGGCTCGGTCCGCGGCGGCCCCCACGACATGCCGTGGGGACAGCGCGTCGCCCACATCCTGGACCCCGACGGCAACCCGGTGAACCTCACCCAGCCGATCCCGGCTCAGTGACCCTGTTCCGGGTGCTCGGGCTGGTCGTGGGCTGCCTGCGGTAGAGATCATTTGTCGGTAGTGGCCTCGAAGCCGGTGACGCCCACGGGGTCCCCGTCGTCGTCCAGGCCGACAAAGCCCGGGTCAGTCGGGGCGCCGAGGCCGCCGGCGCGTAGGTGGGCCAGGATCCGGTGGCGGCGGGCGACGGTGATGTCGTGGGTGCCGCCGGGCCGGCCAGCCGATATCCAGATCGGCCGGCGCCGCTCGTCGGTCAGGGCAATCACGTGCAGGCCGTGGCAGCGGTGCTTGCCGGAGCGGTTCGGGCGGGACGCCTCTCCGGTGCGGCGCTGGGTGGGGATGAGGGTGCCGTCGATCGGGACGACCTTCCCGCCGTGCCGTGCGATCTTCTTCAGGGCGCGGTCCAGCCGCGGGGCCTTCGCGGCGGGCAGGGCGAACAACTCGCCGCGCCAGCGCCGGAGGGGGACTCCGGTTACGTCCCGGTCGCCGAGTTGATCGATCAAGGGCGGACGGTGAACTTCCCGTCGGGCCGCTGTGCCACCGGCCACGGTCGGCCGGCCTCGTCAACTTCCCGCGCAGCGACTGCAGCCTGCCCCGCATCCCCGTACCCAAGCCCAGCACCTCGCCGATCTGCCGGGTGGCGACCGGACCGGCGGCACCCCGCACGGCGGCCAGGATGCGCTGGTACACCACCGGCAACAGGAAACGTGGTACTCCACCGGCAACGCGGACTCGTTCACCCCCGGCGCACGGTCCGGGACCAGCCACACCGCCCGACCTGCCACCTGGACCACCGGCGATCCAGCCTGGGCCCGCTCGTCGGCGAGCTGCTCGCTTATCCGCTGCCACACCCGCACAGCCACGGCAAGCTCCTCCCGCTCGACCGGCACCTCCGCCAACGGCTTGACCAGCCGCTCTTCCAGTCCGTCCAACTCCGCACGCCGCGCGGCGATCCGCTCCAGCACCTCCCTCCCGGCCACGGCTTCGTCACCCCGTAGGGCCGGAAGCAGGGACCCGGACAGCAGTGGCCGGGAGGAAGGATTCCAAGGCATGACGAAGGCCCGGATACCCGGCGGCCGACGCGTTCGAGGGCGGTCCTGGCCCGGGTGCGCGCCAGGGCGGCGGGCGAGGGCTCCTTCGGCACCGGCCGGTGCCCTCGCTGTGCGGGACCCGGCCGGGCCGGGCACCCCGGCCGAGGGCACCGCCCTCGAACCGCCGCCACGTGACACAGAACATAGTGGATTGCCTAATCCATAAAGCGCGCTACGCTTTCGGCATGGCTCGCACCAGGGAGTTCGACATCGACCAGGCGGTCGACCGCGCCATGGATCTGTTCTGGCGCCGCGGCTACGCCGAGACATCCCTGCAGGACCTGCTGAAGGAGTTGTCGATAGGCAGCGGCAGCTTCTACGCGGCCTTCGGTTCGAAGGAGGAGCTCTACCTCCGTGCCCTCGAGCGCTACACCACTCTCCAAGGCAGCGGCCTGGAGAAGATCTTCGAGGAGACGGCCGAGCTCAGGCCCGCGGTCCGACAGATGCTCGCCTCCATGATCGAGGCGGACCTGGCCGACCCGACGCGTGGGTGTCTCGTGGTCAACGCCTCCACGCAGTGCGGCGACCAGCCCGCGGCGGCCGACCGCGTGAACACCGCGATCCGACAGGTCGAGTCCTTCCTTGCCGGCGTCCTCGAACGGGCGCAGGTGCGGGGCGAACTCTCACCCGAGAAGGACCCGCGGGGGCTCGCCCGGTTCCTGACCACGTTCATTCAGGGCATGCGCGTCGTCGGCCGGGCCCGCATGGGGCGACAGTTCGTCGATGACGCCCTGACCACCGCGATGCGCGCATTGGACTGAGTGGCGCAGCGAACCCCGCGCTCATTCGCCGCTCACCCTACCATTGTTTTGTATCGATCAATCCAGAAAAGGAATGTCATGGATCTGCACCTCAAGGACAAGGCCGCCGTCGTCACCGGAGCCAGCAAGGGCATCGGCCTGGCCGTGGTCGAGAAGTTGGCCGACGAGGGGGCCAAGGTCGTGGCGGGCAGCCGCACCTCCACGCCCGAACTGGACGCCCTGGCAGCGAAGCACGACATCGCGATCGTCTCGGTCGACCTGTCCACCACGAAAGGGGCCGAGCGGCTGGTCCAGCAGGCCGTGGAGCAATACGGCCGCGTCGACATCCTCGTGAACAACGTCGGCGCGGCCGAGCCCCGGGAGTCGTTCCTCGAGGTCAGCGATGCCGACTGGCAGCGGATCTTCGACCTCACCTTCTTCAGTGCCGTACGGGTGAGCCGGGCAGCACTGCCCCACCTGGTCCAGGACGGCGGCGGGGCGATCGTGAACATCAGCTCGATCAACGCCCGGCTGCCCTTCCCCATGGTCGTGGACTACTCCGCGGCCAAGGCGGCGCTGACCAACCTGAACAAGGCGCTGTCCGAGGAGTTCGCGCCGCGGGGCGTCCGGGTCAACGCGGTCTCCCCGGGCCCGGTCCGCACTCCCTTCTGGACCGCTCCGGGCGGCTTCGCCGACGCCACCGCCGCGGCCGCCGGAGTCACGGCGCAGGAGGCGCTCGACGTGGTCGTACCGCAGAGCATGGGCATCACCTCCGGCCGGATCACCGAGGCGCACGAGGTCGCCGACCTCACCCTCTTCCTGGCCTCGCCGGTGGCGAGCAACATCACCGGAGCCGAGATCGTCATCGACGGCGGCCAGATCAAGACCCTCTGACTGATCCTCGACGAATCACCTCGCGACCCGGCGTCATGGCCACCGACCGCGACGCCGCGAGCGCCGACGCCGGACGCGGAACCCTCGCCGCCGAGGTGGGCCCGCACTCCCGCGACGAGGACGGCACCTACGCCAACGCCCCCGCCGCGGACCTGTTTCCGGATCGTGCCAAGCCTTCGTACGTCGGCGGAATCCTCGAGATGGCCAACACCCGTCTCTTCGGCTTCTGGAACAACCTCACCGGCGCCCTGAAGACCGAGCGTGGGACCCGGCATCTATGCGGTGCTGCTGGGCATGCCGAGCGGCTCGGCCGGCCCGGCCGGCATGTCCCTTCGCCATGCTGCGGGTGACTCGGGCGGCTCATGGGTTGCCGCCGCGGACCGCCTTGCCCTCCAGGGGCGGGGCGTGACCCGGAGCGGGACGAGCACAGCAGCATCAGCGTCGTCGGCGGCAGCGCGCTCCCCGCCTCCAGCACCCCACATACACGAACGTGACACCGGCCGCCACACCCAAGGCCGCGCAGAGCACCACCATGAGCGAGTCCCCGCCGGCCTCGATTGGCGCGTGGGCGATCAGCGCGGGCGACACGGCGCCGAGGAAGGCGCCCAGCACGTGGAAACGATGAGGTGAAGCGGCCGACGGTCATGTCCGCCGAATACTCTGACGACTCATGGGGTGGCTGCTGCATACATCGTTGTCGCCGCCACGTCCGCGGTCCGCAGCGCTCTCCCCGGCGCCTCGCTGCCCAAGAAGTCGGACTTCCCGCTGGCGGGGTGGCGCCGGCGGGAAGCCCAGGGGACCACACGGCCCGGGTCGGGCCTGCGATGCCGGCGGGAACAGGTCCGGGCCGGCACGGTCCCGTGCCCAGCCGCCGTGTCCGGCGGTCAGGCAGCCAGCGACGCGGTGCCGGCGTGAGCGGTGATGGCCTTGCCCGCCTCCTGGATGGCAGCCTCGACCTGCTCCGGGGTGTATCCGTTGACCGCGATGAACTCCACGTCCGAACCTTGATGGACGCAGGTTTGTGTCATCGAAGATTGCTCCCGCTGGTCTGCTAGCCTTCCGGAGGCCGTGCGAGAGATTGAGGAGGTGGTACCCGTGAACGTATCGACATGGGTGCTCTCCTCCGGGGTCACGGTCGGGCGATAGGTCGTCCGGGAGCGCCGTTCTGTGCACTCCCGAAAGGCACGACCATGCACTTCACTTCTGAACAACGCCTCGACGACGGCGTCCTCGAACGCGAATTCACCCTGGGCGAGATCCCGGGCATCCTGTGGACGCCTGAATCCGGCGCACCGGCACCGCTGATCCTGCTCGGCCACCCCGGCGGACTGCACAAGATGTACCCCCGACTGGTGGCCCGGGCCCGGCACTCTGCGGCGGAGGGCTTCGCCACGGCCACCATCGAGCTCCCCGGAAGTGGCGACCGGCCCCGTTGGCCCGCCGCCGAGCAGGCCCGCGCCGACCTGCGCCGGGCGCTGGAGGTCGGCGAGCCGGTCAACGACAGGATCATCGATGCTCTCATCCTCCCGCTGGTCGAAAAGGCGGTCCCGGAATGGCAGGCCGCCCTGGACGCCCTCCTTACACTGCCCGAGATCAGCGGCCCGGTCGGGTACTCGGGGGGAGTGATCTCCATCGGCATCCGGCTGGCGGTGGTCGAGCCGCGCATCTCGGCCGCCGGTCTGTTCGCGGGGAGTTTCGTGCCTCGCTCCATGTTCGAGGAGGCCCGGCAGGTCACCATTCCGCTGCATGTCCTGCTGCAGTGGGACGACGAAGGGAACGACCGGCACGCGGCCCTGGGTCTGTTCGACGCCTTCGCCTCCAAGGAGAAGACCTTGGAGGCCAATATGGGCGGGCACACCGGCGTCCCGCAGTTCGCGGGGGACGCCGCGGCCCGGTTCTTCACCCGGCACCTGAAGTGAGGCAGGGGCGTCAGGCCGACCGCAGACGGTAGGCGCCGTCGGCCAGAACGGCGCCATCGAGGACGGTCCCGGCCGTCCCCGATGGCGGTGGCCAGCAGATGCGCAACCGCCCCGACCGGCCGTCGGCGGTACCGGCTGGTCGGGGCGGTCGCGGGCAACGTCCCGCCAGGCACGCCACGCGGTCTCATACGTCTGGGTCTGTTGCTCGCTCCACGGCTCGCGGGTGGGCGGCCCGTACTGGCCCCGGAGCTGCTCGGCCTGAGCCTGCGCCCTGATCCGCCATCCGTCGCACTCCACGAGTTCTTCGCAAGTGTGCCCGCGTGCACGGATCTCAGCGGGCGGTTCGAAGGACCGACCACCGGTGGACAAGACTTCAGGTGTGTGACGCGCTCGATCGCGCCGTGCGGCCGATGGGCTTTCCCGGGCGCAGCCGGACGGGCGGATCAGCGCAGTCCGGCGAAGAGATCGTTCTCGGGTACGGCGGCGCCGGTGGCGTCCTGGACACGTACGAAGGTCTCCATGCCCATCAACTCGCCGAACCTCTCCTTGCCCATCTTGAGGAAGAAGATGTTCTCGCCCTGACTGGCGTGCGCGGCCAGCGCGTCGAACTTCTGACCGCTGAATGCGGTGGTGTCCACCCACGTGGTGATCTCATCGTCGGGGAGGCCGATCTCGGCCATCGCGGCGGCCTCGGCAGGATCCGGCTCCGGCATGTCCTCATGAAACTCGCGCATGATCTCACCGAACTGCTGCATCATCGAGCGGGGCACCGTCGTCCAGTACACCTTCGGTGTCAGCGCGGTCATCTCCACCGCCGCCATCGTGATGCGGTGGGCCTGGATGTGGTCGGGGTGGCCGTAGAAACCATTCGCGTCGTAAGTGACGACCACATCGGGCCGGTACTGCCGCATGAGTTCCGCGAGTCGGGCGGCGCCTTCCTCTACGGGGGTCTGCCAGAAGGATTCGGGGGCGTCGTTGCTCGGCCAGCCCGTCATCCCTGAGTCGGCATAGTCAAGCATCTCCAGATCGCTGACCTTCAGAACGTCACAGCTCGCCTTGAGTTCTTGCCGGCGCATCAAGGCGACGGCCGCCGGATCGTGCCCGGGATCGCCAGGCTTGACACCCCCCGGTCCGTCACCGCAACCGCCGTCGGTACACGTCACGAGAACCGTGCGGATGCCTTCCGCCGCGTACCGCGCGAGGATCCCTCCGGTGCCGGTGGCCTCGTCGTCGGGGTGAGCGTGCACTGCCATGAGCGTCAAGGGCCGGTCAGCCATGAAGCAGTCCTCCTGCGGAAGTACGTCTTGGTACGAGTGCGTGGCGGGCGTACCGCGCTCCCGGGGTCCGGATCCTGTCGGGGCGGACGACCTCGTGGTCTCCGTATTCCCCGCCCGTGCGGCGCCGGTCCTCGGTCCGTGCAACAGTGGCGGCCGGACCGGTTGTTCCCGCCGCGGGCGCTTGGCCTACCGGGCGCCGGCGCTCCAATTCGAACGAGGTACAGGCGCGACCTGCACGTCTCAGCACCATGTCGGATCCGACTTCCATCCGGCATCAGCCGTGACATTCTGGACGCCTTGACCCTCAACGCGGACCCCCACCGCGTTGCCGCCCCGCGCCGGCCGCCGCCAGCGCGACAGGTGGCAGGCCGGCCCACCCGTCACGCCACGGGCCCTGAGCGAAAAGATCGAGCGGGCCTGAAAGACGTCCTAGCCCGCTGCCCCACTCCCGGACCTCCCGCAGGAACGGACAGTCCGCTTCCCGCGAAGCACCGCGGGACTGATCGTCTCAACACGGTGAACACCGTGTTGCCCCGGCTTTCCGGAAAAGCGTACGGCTCCCGTCCTGCCGCCCCGGACGGTGACCAGGGTCGGGCTTCATCAGTCAGCTGCTCTGCGCTTCAGCGAGGTTCACCCAAGCGGTGACCGCGTCGTCGTTGTGGACGAGATCAACACCGAGGCCCTCGATCAGGCGGTGAACAGCCTTGTTATTCGGCCCCGTGCTCACGAACACCATCGCGAAGCCATCTGCGCGGGCTTGGTCCAGCAGATGCCTGAGCACCGAACCACCGACACCGGCACCCCGGTGCGAGCACCCGATCCACACTCCCGCCTCAACCGCCCGCGTCGGTTCCTCCAAGGGGCGCAGGCGGGCCGCCCCCACGGCCTTCGTCCCCACGAATGTCCGCGGTTTCCTGTGAGCGGCGGGTCCTCGACCGCGCCCTGCGGGACCTTGAGGAGGCGGCGGGGCGCGACCGCCGCATCGCGGCAGCTGACGCTGCATTGCGTGACCTTCTACAGGAACTGGCCGATCGGGTGAGTCCTCGCACGGAATACGGACTGATCCACGGAGAACTCGGACCCGACCACGTCCTGGCAGACGCCGACGGGCACCCCGTCCTGATCGACATCGAGGGCCTGATGTACTTCGACGTCGAATGGGAGCACGTCTTCCTCCAACTCCGCTTCGGTGAGCGGTACGCAGCTCTGGCCCGGCCCGGTCTCGATCCGCAGCGGCTCGACCTCTATATGCTCGCGATGCGTCTGTCGCTGGTGGCCGGTCCACTGTGTCTCCTCGACGGTGACTTCCCCGACCGGGCGTTCATGCAGGGCATCGCCGAGCACAACGCAAAAGAGGCACTGGCGCTCCTGCCGTCGGTGTAGCCCTCCGAGGTGCACGGCCGCGCAGAACACCCGCCTACTCCTCGAGACGATCAGCTCGAACAGGTGGGCGGGGAACGTGACGCCGGCCGTGGGGAGCCATGTGAGTGCCGACAGGCTTGCTTGCGCCTGCCCGTCCTGTCACCAGCAGCACGGAAAGCATTCCTGTTGTCGCCGGCTCCGGAGCTCCGTCGGCCACCTGATCTGCACGTGTCCGTCGCACGCGAGGCGCGTCCGTCGCACGCGGCGTCGGGGTCGGGACCGTCTGCCGCAACTGCTCTTGACCTGGAGCGCGCTCCAGATCCGAGCATGGGTGGCATGAACATCACCGACCACCAGATCGTCCTCGGGACGATGGACTTCGGCACCCGCGTCGACCCTGACCAGGCCTTCGCGGTCCTTGACTCTTTCGTTGCCGGCGGCGGTGTCTGGCTCGACACCGCGAACTGCTACTCCTTCTGGACCGACCCCCGTGGCGTCGGCGGCGCCAGCGAGCGCCTCATCGGCGCGTGGCTCCGGGACCGTCCGGGTGTGCGCGACGTGGTGCGGATCGCGACCAAGGTCCGGCAGAACCCGCTGGTCCCGCACTCCTGGCCGGAAAGCGCCGAAGGACTCTCCGCCCCCGCCGTCCACGCCGGCGTGGAGGAGAGCCTGGGACGTCTGGGAGTCGAACACGTCGATCTTCTCTGGGCCCATGCGGAGGACCGCACCGTGCCGCTGGAGGAGACGGTCGGCGCCTTCGGCGAGCTGGTAGCGAAGGGAGTGGCCCTGCGGGCCGGGGCGGCAAACCATGCCGCCTGGCGCGTCGAGCGTGCCCGGTCGCTCGCGCGGGAGCAACGCGTGGAACCGTGGACGGCCCTGCAACTGCGCCACTCACTCGTCCAGCCGCGTCCGTTCACCCCCGTCCCAGAAGCCGGCCACCGCATGCTCACCGCCGAGGACCTGGACCTCGCGTGGTCGGAGGGACTCACCGTGTGGTCGTACAGCTCGCTGATGTGGGGTTCCTATGTGCGCACGGACAAGCCGCTTCCGCACGCCTATGATCACCCCGGGACCCGTCGGGTGCTCGCGGTCCTGGACGACGTCGCCGGTGAGCTCTCGGCCACGCGGAACCAGGTCGTCCTCGCATGGCTGATGCGGCAGGGGATCGATCCCATCGTCGGCGCAAGCCGGGTGGAGCAGATCGAGGAGGCACTCGCCGCACGCCGTGTGCGGCTCAGCGACGAGCACCTGGCGCGCTTCGCCGAAGCGCGGTAGCGACGGTTACCAAGGAGCCCCATGACCACCCTCACCCCGGCAACAGCCGCCGACCGCACCGGCGTCTCCATCGACACACTGCGCCACTACGAGCGCGAAGGGCTCATCGGCCCGATCCGGCGCTCGGCCGGCGGGCGCAGGCAGTACACCGAAGACGACCTGTTCTGGATCGGCCTGGTCACGTGCTTCCGCGAAGCGGGCCTCGGCATCGCGGACCTGCGGGAATTCGTCGTCATGCTGCGCGCCGAGCACCCTCCGCGGGACCGGGTCGCCTTCCTGCGCGACCGCCGTGCTGCCCTGGAGCAGCGGATGGCAGCGCTGTGCCAGGCCATGGAGGTCCTCGACGAGAAGATCGCCTACTACAGCTGAGCGCCAAGAGACCCGCACTCAGCTCGCACCCTGCCCACCACACACCGCTGACACACGGACGACCTCCCCTACGACCGGGCCCCCAAGCCGTCGCAGGACGCCCACGCCGGGCAACTGGCCAAGGTGATCGCCGCGTGCCCTCACGTGTCTGATCAGCGCATTCGTGGCGCGGGTTCCTCGGTCCAGGGCGGTCTCTCAGCGGCCTTTGGGGCGGCGGACCGGCGCGTGAATGCCGATGCCGGTGCCGATGCAGCCCTTGTCGGCGAGCGTGGGAAGCCCATCGGCGGCGGCCCTGTACAGCGCGGGCAGCACGTGGATACGGGCCGCGGTGATGTCCGGGGTGGAGCCCGGCTCGGCACCGGAGACCCACAGCGGGGTGCCCTCCGGCGCGGCCAGGAACTGAATGTTGCCGCCGTATCTCTTGTGTTTCTGGGAGAACCACAGGTCGTTTGCCGTTCTCCCGGGCCCCGGCCGGCCGGTCGCAGGCGATCAGGGTGCCGTTCAGCACCCCGTGTGTCATCCCCTCGGCGCGGCAGAGGTCCAACACCTCGTGCACACTGCGCGCCTTCGCCTACGACGAGACCGGTGACGACCTGACCTCCATACGCAACGCGGTCGATTCCCCGCTGCACCTGACCTACGATCACGCGCACCGCATCGCCAGCCGGCGCGACTCCAACGACGCGACGTTCGCCTACGAGTACGACGCCCAGCGCCGGGTGACCGCGACCCGCGGCATCGACGACATCCTCAATTCCCGCATCGTGTACGCCGATCCGGACGAGAGCGGCGCCACCGCCGCCACTGCACCGACTCCCTCGGGAACGCCACCGTCTATCGCGCCAACCGGCACGGTCAGATCATCGCCGTCATCGACCCTCTCGACGCCACGACTCGCCTCACCTGGGACGCGGAGAATCGCCCGCTCGAGCGCGCGCGTGGGCTCCGACGGCGCCCATGAGAGCTGGAGCTGGGACGGCGAGAACGACTGCCTCTCCCACACCGACCCGGCCGACGGCCGCAGCGAATTCACCTACGGCCCCTTCGACCTGCTGCGCACCCGCACCCCCACGGTAGTGACGTTCACCTTCTGAGGGCCGCCTCGCACGGTACCTCGGGTGCCGAGCCCGAGTCCCGATGAGCTTGCGGCGCTGCTGTCGCCGTCATCGTGGGTGGAGCGGGTGGTTGTTACTCACTTTCGGGTGTCGGCCGGGTGGTGGGCTCGGGGCGAGGAGCGGTGTTCGTGGCGGTGGTGTGGCCCGATGGGGCATCAAAGGCGGATTTCGCGCATTGATGGAGTATGCAGGTGAGAGTCGCAGAATTATGGGCGATCTGTAACATCGCTCGTGTATTGCGCGTACTTGCCGTGTCGGCGGGGAGGGTGTGGTGCACGGTCATCCGGCCGTCACCGCCTTCGCGTAACCCCTGCTGACGCTCTGCGGCCGAGGAAGGGTTGCGCCCACACCCCGCAGGAGAGCATGTGTGTGTTTCCGCTTTCGTGCCCGATGCCGGCAAACCGCTGAGTGCGTGTGCCGGCAGGCAAGAGGCAACCCGCCGGCGCGGTGAACTCTCGGCCAGGGGCCGCCGCCGACGAGCCGGACGTGTCGGTGGCGCCTGAATCGTGCCCCTCTGGCGACGCTTGGGTTCTTCGCTACCGGTCCGTGGCGAACCAAGCACACAGCACACTCGGCCCCAAGGGACGCGAGGCGTGCGAACGAAGCACACGGCAGAACGGAGCGAGATCATGCAGACCATCACCGCATCGACCGATCGAGCGTGGGAGCATGCCCCGGCGGATGACTTCCTGCTGGCGCCGCCCAACCCCGCAGACCGCATTGCCTGCCGCATCGATCCTCGCGACTTGCGGCGCCTGAACCTGTACGCGGCGCTGACCACGGCCGGAATCGCCCCCTGGCCAGGAGACCGGGAAGCGATCGAGACGCTCAGTGCACTGCCGGACAGCGTGCACGAAGCCCTGCACCACTGGCTCAGCTCCGGCAGGTGACACGCTTTCACGTCGGGGCCACGGCAGGCCGGCGTCGAGGCGGTACAGCTGCGTAAGCCGTGCTCGCGGCTTACGCAGCTGCGAGACAGGCCGTCACGATCCGGCCCGCACGGGCCGATGGGCCGACACCCCTCCGGAGAACCGCGGAGCGCAAGAAGGCCGCTGCGCCACGGCCGACGTCGGTTCAGCTGAAGGTGCGTCGGTAGGTCTGCGGGCTGACGCCGGTGGTGCGTTTGAAGCGGTCGCGGAATGTGGTGGGCGAACCGAAGCCGACTTGGCCGCCGATGCGCTCCACGGAGTCCTCCGTGGTTTCCAGCAGGTGCTGTGCCTGGCGGATGCGGGCCCGGTGGAGCCACTGGAGCGGGGTCGTGCCGGTCTGTTCGCGGAAGCGCCGGATCAGGGTGCGGGTGCTCGTCCCGGATCGCGCGGCCTTCGGGTGGGCCCCACCCACGGCTGCGCCTGCCTGTTCGTCGTGATCGCGACCTGGCGCGTCAGGCAGACCTCGGGCGCCGCCAAGGTCCTGGAGTGAACAGTTGGTCGCTGCGGCCGGCCAAGCCGAGGTGGGCGAGCGGCTGCCGGAGCGGCGACGTCAACGATGCCTGTCGCACGGGCCGGCCTCCGCGTTCCAGGCAGGGCCGCCGGTGGCCGGACCGCAGCCGGGACCTTGTGGCCACCATTGACCTGCAGCCGTCCCGGGTGCCGGGTCCTGTCGTCGGACCCACGGGAGCGGCGGTCGCGTATGGCGCTAGGGGATGGCGGCTGCCGCCTTGGGGGCGGCGGCCAGCCGCAGGCCGACTTCCACGAGGGTCCAGCCGAGACGGGTACGCAGGTCCCGGGGACTCCGGGCCGCTACGGCGAGATGGTAGGCCTCGGCTTCGGTACGGAGCTCGGCGGCGCGTACATGGTGCAGGGCGAGGTGGATCTCGGGGCGCATCGGGCTGTGGCCTTTCATTCCGTGGTGAGGGGGAACGCGTGTGTGTGGATGCGTACCTGGGCGGTGTTGGCGTCGTCCTCGTCGGCGGCCCGGTCGCGGAAGGTGTCGACGAGCGCGTGCATCTTTTCGACGAGTTCCCGGGTCAGTTCGGGCGTCAGCCGCAGTGTCGCGCTGCTCATGTCCCAGGTGCGGTTCCACTCCTCCGGCCATGCATGGCGGTTGCCGAGCCAGGTCGACAGGTCCCGGGTCTGGGTGGTGGCGATCTCGTGGAGGTACATGTCGGCAGCCCCGCGCACATCGGGGTTGGCGTCCGTGAGCAGTGCGTCGTCGAAGCGAAGGCCCTTGTGGACCGCCTTCCACCACCGTTCCCGGCCCTTGCCGCGCTCGGGGGCGTCCTCGATGAAGCCGTGAAGGGCGAGCTGCCGCAGGTGGTAGCTGGTCGCACCGCTTGACTCACCCAGCTTTTCGGCGAGTTGAGAAGCGGTGGCTGGACCGCCGAAGCGCAGCGCGTCCAGCAGCCGCATGCGCAGTGGGTGTGCGAGTCCGCGCAGAGATCGGGCATCGAGGTTGCGGACGTGTGACGGCTGGGGCTCGTTCATGCTTACAAAGGTAGCGATGCAAAGGAATGCTTGCAACGGGTTCTTTGCATCTGGCCTCAGAGGACCTGGTCTTCGTGTCCTGATCATCACCGGCCACCAGGTCATCGTGGACGGTCTCGGCCACCAGCCGAACAAACGCACAAAAGAACCACACCGACAGGTGGCGTGGCCCGCCATGCTGTTGGCGCCAGGGCTTGTTGCGCAAGTGTGTGCGGCGACGGGCGGGCCGTAGTACCCCTGGAGAGTCCAGCGTCCGTGTCTGTTCTCATCCGGAGTCGTCGATGGCCGTTCGCCGTGTCATGCCCATCATCCAGTCAGAGGCCGCGCAGGAGAGCCGGGAGTTCTATGGCCTGCTGGGCTTCGAGGAAGTCATGAATCTCGGCTGGATCACGACGCTTGCCTCGCCGTCCAGTCCGACGGCACAGGTCAGCGTTATGACCAGCGACAAAACCGCCCCGGTCACCCCCGATATGAGCGTCGAAGTCGACGACGTGGAGGCGGCTTACGCGGTCATGCGGGACAGCGGCGCGGAGATCGTTCACCCCTTGCAGGACGAGGAGTGGGGAGTACGGCGGTTCTTCGTTCGTGACCCCAATGGCCGCGTGGTCAACGTTCTGAGCCACCGCTGACGCTTTTCGTGCCGCGGGGACGGCGACGGTCACAGTCATTCGTTGATGGCCGCGACGAGAACGGTCGCCTCGTAGCGGACCGCGAGTTCGTCCTACCTCGTGGCCACGGCCCAGTGCGTCTTGGGGGCGGCTGATACCGCACTCGACCGCGTGCCGCTCGCGGTAGCCGGTCCTGTCGAACTTCGGCGGCCGACCGCCGTTCGAGCGAAGTTTCTTGCGATTGTGGACGTGATCGTCCTCGTCCGGAATGGCGCAGCGGATCCCGCGTCGGCGCAGGAAGGAGCCGTTCTTCCGGGAGGCATACGCCTTGTCCACGCGCATCCGGTTGGGCCGGGTACGGGGCCCGCCCGCCCCGGGGCGGGGCACGCGGAATCGGCTTCAGGACGGGCTCGAACTGCGGTCGAGGCTGCTTTCGCAGGAGCCGGTCGGGTATCGGCGGCCGGGCCTGCTCACCAGGCCGGCGCTGCTGTTCGCGCGTTCGACCTCAGCGGTCTGCCGCCGTACCCGGTCGGGGGTGAGGGCAAGCCAGGTCTCCAGAGTGCGGAGACGGGCCAGGTCAGACGGCAGGTCGTATAGCGTTCGATTGCAGGGTTGGAGTGGAAGACCGCAATCCAGGGAGCCGGTGTTTGTCCTGTGCCATCGAAGCTTGAGCGTGTGCCAACGAAGTTTGGGTGGCACGGAGATCTGGTCGTCCAGGGTGGTGGCCGGACGGCTTGCGGGTGCACCGGATTCCCGCCGGCCTTCAGCTGAGCTGCTCGGCCAGTCCGACGATGATGCCCTCGGGGCCGCGGACGTAGCAGAGCCGGTAGCTGTCCTCGTACTGTGCCAGCTCGCCGACGAGTTCGGCGCCGTGAGTGCGCAGGCGGGCAACGGTGTCCTCGATGTCGTCGACGGCGAACATGACGCGGTGCGTGCCGAGAATGTTGTGCGGCCTGTTGCGCGGCCCGGCGCTGATCGCCGCGGGGCTGCGGTACTTCGCCAGCTCGAGCCGGCTGTGACCGTCCGGGGTCCGGAGCATCGCGATGTCACAGCGGACGCCGTCGAGTCCGGTGCACTGGTCGGCGACGAGACCCTCGACCTCCGCCCTGCCCTCCAGTTCCATACCGAGTTCCAGGAAGAACGCGACGGCGGCATCCATGTCCTCGACGACGATGCCGACGTTGTCCATCCGCTGAATCGCCATGCTGGTTTCTCCTTCTTCCGCGGGCGGCCGGTGGTGGCCGCTGATGTCCCTGGGACGGAGCCGGTGGCCCGTTCTCGACATCCTCCCCACGAATCTCAGCGAGCGGCCCGCGCCACTCACATTTCGTTGGCACACACTCAAGGTTCGGTGGCACAGGACAGTGTTGTCCCGTCTCGGTGAAGGCTGATCAATCTCATTGAAGTCCGGTGACCGGTAGGTTCGTCTCACTGAAGGTCGAGTGGCCGAGCGTGGGAGGCTGAGGTGGCCGAGACGACGGTGGGCGAGGTGATGGCCGAGCTGGCCGAGCTCGAGGACCCGAAGTTGCGCGCGGTGAACGAGAAACACGGTGACGATCATGGTGTGAACCTCGGCAAGCTGCGCGCGCTCGCGAAGCGGCTGAAGACGCAGCATGAACTCGCGTGCCGGCTCTGGGAGACAGGTGAAACCGCGGCGAGACTGCTGGCGATCCTGATCTGCCGCCCGAAGGCGTTCGAGCGGGAGGAGTTGGACGTCATGGTGCGCGAGGCACGCTCCTCGAAGGTGCACGACTGGCTCGTGAATTACGTGGTGAGGAAGAACGCGCACTCCGAAGAGCTGCGCCTGGCCTGGTCCGCCGATCCGGATCCCGTGGTCGCGAGTGCCGGCTGGGCGCTGACCGCTGAGCGCGTGGCGAAGAAGCCCGATGGCCTCGATCTCGCAGGACTGCTCGACGTCATCGAGACGGAGATGAAAGACGCCCCGGATCGCTTGCAGTGGGCGATGAACCACTGCCTGGCTCAGATCGGGATCGAGCACGCCGAGCATCGCACCCGTGCTGTCGCCATCGGTGAGCGCCTGGAGGTGCTCAAGGACTACCCGGCTTCTCCGGGCTGCACGTCTCCGTTCGCGCCCACCTGGATCGCCGAGATGGTGCGTCGGCAGCACAAGAAGTAGGAACCGGATGCCGCCGTCCCGGCGCACGGCCCGGCGGTCTGTTGGCAGGCGTCCGCCCCTCGGGGACGGGAATGCTCTCAGCCCTCCTCGGCGAGGGCCGGGACGAAGCGGGCCGCGTCGATCGTGCCGACGCCGGTCGCCATGTCGTAGCCCTTCACCGCGGTGTAGCCGGTGACTCCCGCGTAGCTGTTGTTCGTGCCGTCCTTCACATCCAGGATCCCGGTGGAGGGCTTCCACGAGGACTGGGTGAACAGCGAGTACAGCGCCTGGTGGATGTCACCGAGCCGGTGCCCGGCGACCTGGTCGGCCAGGGCCACGATGCCCGCGAAGAGCGGGGTGGCCTCGCTGGTGCCGACGCAGACCTCCCAGCCGACCTGCTTCGGGTTGTAGCTGGAGTACATCCATGTG
Source organism: Streptomyces sp. MK7 (assembly GCF_032658145.1). Taxonomy (NCBI): domain Bacteria; kingdom Bacillati; phylum Actinomycetota; class Actinomycetes; order Kitasatosporales; family Streptomycetaceae; genus Streptomyces; species Streptomyces sp. MK7. Next base: position 3,159 of record NZ_JAVACL010000039.1, on the reverse strand, counting down.
CCGCCGTTCATCGCGGCGGACATCGAAACGTCGGGGGTGCCGCGGCGGTCGCCCACCACCTGCTCGACCCCGTTCTGGTACGGGGGACGGGCGAAGACATGGGACAGGCCGCCGCCGCTCGCGCCGTTGTCGTTGTAGACACTGTCCGGCGCGACGCGGTCGCCCTTGGCGTCCAAGTGCAGCTGGGTGCCGCCGACCGAGACGGCCAGCGGGTCGGAGGACGGCCAGGCGTTGACCTTGTACGGGTAATTGGATTTGACGTTCGCGGTGGCGTTGGTGGCTCCACCGTCGCCGGAGGAGGCGAGGACGGTCACATCGTGCCTGGCGGCGTCCTTGAAGGCGTCCCGCAGGTTCTGAATGCTGGAGAAGTCACCGCTGCGGAAGCCGGGGAAGTTGTTCTCCGTCGCGCCGAAACTCTGGCTGATCACATCGCCCACACCACGGTCGATGAGCGACTTCTCGGCGTCCATCATCTCTCGCAGGCCGGCGATGCCGTCCCCGCCCGGGACCCCGGCCTCCACCAGGACGATGTGCGCGTCCGGGGCGACGGCGTGTGCCATCTCCACGTCAAGGGTGCTCTCCTTGGCCCAGCTGAGCTGGGCGGGGTCGGCGGGGTCGAAGCGCGGGACGTTGCCCCACTTGACCACGTCGACGTGGGTGTTCTTCATACCGAACCGATTGCTGTAGACATCCAGGTCATGCTGGATGGTCGGCGAGCCGAAGGAGTCCACGATCACGATCGTGCGCCCCTTGCCGGTGATTCCCGCCCGGTACAACGGGTTGAGGTTGTACGCCTGCCGGTACTGGGTCGGGGTGTAACAGGAGATCCGCCACTTCGCCTGGCACTGCTCGGTGGTCAGCAAGCTGTGGGTCATGTTCTCCGATCGCTGCCCGGCCACCGCCGGCACGGCTTTGGCTCCTTGTACCGAATGCATGGGTACGGCGACCGAGGAACCGGACATGACAGATGGCATCGGTGCGACATCGGTGAGGGTGGCGATCCCCGCGGCGGCAACCCCGGCCACTGTGGCCGCGATGCGGTGCGGTGCGCGAACTCTGCGCATCCAATCCCCTTGCAAGGTGAGACTCCACTTGACGGCTAGTGCGATCCCACCTCAGGGCCATTCGCAGAACAAGTACTTGCCCCTGTGCGACTTCTCACTTATGTGTCACTTATCACTAATAAGGCACTTGTAACTGTTGTCCGATTCAGGGCGCTGTATGGCCTTGCCGAGCGCGCAAATACGAGCCGGGCGGCATGTCGGGGCCCGCAGGTTGCCCCCGTTCTCCAGACGCCGCTCCGATCTACGCGATCACGTAGCAGCGACCATGCGAGCGGCTCACGCCGAATTCGACGTTCACAGAAAAGACGGCACCCGAAAGCTCGCCAGGCCGGCATCGAAAATTGGCGACCGTGCTCGCAAGGTCACATAGGAGCGCTCTTGGATCGGGGTGAATTGACGAAATTCACTCTGCGTCGCGAAACGCTACATCCTGTAATAGTGCGACCTTCGAGCCGGTCCACCGCTCGCCGGAAACCCGTGCGAGGTGATCGCCGCACTCACTCCGAATCCCTGTGCGCGGGTTCGAAGCGCCCTGACATGGAACGTGTCGAGGACAGCGCGAGAGACGTCGACGAGGTCGACATCGTCGAGGCGGTGGAGCACGGCCTCGTGCAGGCGGCCCCACACGCCGGCTCCGGGCCAGACAAGGAACCCGCGGTGGGCAGGCGGCCCCACACGCCGGCTCCGGGCCAGACAAGGAACCCGCGGTGGGCGGGGCTGGGAGTTCTCAAAGCACGGCTGCAAGGCCCGCCGGCCCGCCTCCACTGCCAGTGGCGCGGTGACGGCGTAGATGTCCCGGCCCCTCGCCACAGCGCGCCGTTCGCTGCCGCCGGAGCGCACGACGGCATCGACGAGGAAGGTCTGCGCGGACCGACCGTGCTCGTCGGCCGCGGCCGGCACCGGGGTGTCGGGGGTCGATACGTCCTTGGCCGCCTCGACCGACATGTAGGTGCGCACGTCGGGAATGCGCAGGTGGCTGGAAACGGTGACGACATCGGTCATGGTGAACTCTCCGATGACCGGGGCCCATCGGGTCGGGCAGCACCGAACCGCCGAACACGACGAACTCCCTCGACCGCGCCGGCTCACTGATGCGATCGGTGAGCATGGCGGCCTGCATCGCCTGGTGGCAGCCCGACGAGCTGAGCTCGGCGTGGGGCCTTGTCCTCTCGGTCTCAGCCGGGCGGGAGACCGCGCCAGGGGACGGTGGCCTCGCCGCCGCCGGGCCGGCTGGGAGCGGGTTCCACCGTGTTGATCGGTCGCTCCGGGGCTCGGAGCGGTGACGCGCGGCGGCAGGAGCGGCAGCGGGGGAGTTGCTCACGACCCCTGATCACGGACCGGGAGCGACCGATCAGCGCACCGCGCGCACTCCGTCCAGGGCGATGGACAGCACCCGCCCCCGCTGGGCCTCGTCGTCGAAGGCCGTCGCGGTGATCCCCGCGACCATCCGCAGCAGGTCGACGAAGGTCATGTCCCCGCGCGCCTCGCCGGCGTGCTGCGCCCGCTCGAACAGCGGGCCGCCCGCCGCGTACATCGACTCCCGGCAGGCCTGGAAGATCTCCGAGTCGTCGTTGAGGGCCTCACGGACGGCCCGTTTGGTGACCATGTAGCCCGCGAAGCGGTTCAGCCAGGTGTTGAGCGCCTCCCATGGCTCAAGGCCGGCCGCCTCGTCGGCGACCCGGCACAGCTCGTTCACCTCGTCTGCGTAGACGCACTCGAACAGGTCGCGGCGGGTGGGGAAGTTCCGGTAGAGCGTGCCGATGCCGACGCCCGCGCGCCGGGCGATGTCCTCCAAAGACGCCTCCGCGCCGTGCTCGGCGAAGGCCTCGCGTGCGGCGGCCAGGAGGGCGTCGTAGTTGCGGGCGGCGTCCTTCCGGTGCGGCCGCCGGGACGCCACGATGTCGCTGACGGGGAACGGCTGGGGCGTCATGGCTGCCTCCCGGGGCGGGTCGGTTGAACCGGAGGTACGCCTCCGCTACAGTGGAGGTGTGCCTCCACTTTAGCAAGCGTGGAGGTGCTGTCGCGGGGGGGGGGGGGGCGCCGGCGCGCCCCCCCCCCGGGCCCCCGCGCCCGGGGGGAGCCCCCCCCCCCCCCC
>NZ_JAVACL010000038.1:0-68207 GCF_032658145.1 Streptomyces sp. MK7 | reverse complement strand
GACGGCCTTGTGCGCCGTCGTCGTCTGCCTCCGGCTGCCGGGGTCCCGGCCGGCGGCCCCCGCCGCGCGCGCGGCGGGGCCGGACGTCGGCCTGGGGACCGTGCTGCGCGACCGGCGCTTCATGGGCGTCGTCGGCCTGTCCTTCCTCGTCGCGCTCGTCTTCCAGCAGGGGTCGGTCGGTCTGCCCGTCGCCATGGGCCGGGCCGGGTTCACGCCCGCCGACTACGGCATGGCGATCGCGGTCAACGGCATCCTGATCGTCGCCCTCCAGATCCCGGTCACCCGGCTCATCGAGCGCCGGGACCCCAAGCGGCTGCTGGTCCTCTCGTCGCTGCTGGCCGGGTACGGGTTCGGGCTCACCGTCTTCGCCGGGTCGGTCGGCGTCTTCGCGCTCACCGTCTGCGTCTGGACCCTCGGCGAGATGATCAACGCGCCGACCCAGACCGGGCTCGTCGTCCGGCTGTCCCCGGTGCACGGGCGCGGCCGCTACCAGGGCGTGTACACCCTGTCCTGGTCCGTCGCGGCCCTCGTCGCCCCGCTGATGTCCGGCGCGGTCATCGACCACCTCGGCGCCGGGTGGCTGTGGGGGTCCTGCGCGGCCGTCGGCACGGCGGCCGGGATCGGCTACGGGGCGCTGATGCGGCGCCTGCCCGCCCAGGAGGACACGGCGGCGGAGACGGACGCGGTCGAGGCGGCGTCCGGCCCCGCCGAGCCCGAGGTCAGCGCGGCCTGAGTCACCACGGCGGGGACAAGGGCGCCAAGGGCGCTCACGGGCACTTGCAGATGCCTACGGGTGCATCCGTGCCCCCTTCAGCACCTTGTCCACCGCGTTCCTCGGGCCGTGCACCGCCAGCCCCACCAGGTCCAGGTCGCCGGTCCGCACCGCCCGCACCGCCGCCCGGTTGTCGCGGTCGTTGCCCGTGCCGAACAGGTCGGACGTGAACACGGCACGCGGCAGGGCTCGCGACAGGGCCTTGCCGTGTGCCGCCGTCAGCGTCTCCTTCGTGCCCTCGAAGACCAGGACCGGCTGGCGGAACATCGGCAGGTAGGACACCTCGTCGGCGTCCTCGTACGGCTCGCCGATCACCTCCGGGACGGCGGTGCCGAGGCCGCTGACCAGGAAGGCGGTGACGTTCAGACGCTGCCAGGGCTCCAGGTCCTCGCGGAGCAGCACGGCGATCTTGGTGTCGAAGCGGACGGGACCCGCGGTCGGTTCGGTGTTCATGGGATGAGACTGCCCGGCGTCCGGACACCGCGTCTTGTACGTTCTTTGCGTGGCCGCCGTCCCGCCCGAAGTCTCCGCCTGGCGCCCGCGCATCCCGGGTGTCGTGGAGGTCTTCCACGCCCACTTCACCGAGTACGCGTACCCCATGCACGTCCACGAGGCCTGGACGCTGCTGATCGTCGACGACGGGGCCGTGCGCTACGACCTCGACCGGCACGAGCACGGCACCCCGCACGACACCGTCTCGCTGCTGCCGCCGCACGTCCCGCACAACGGCTCGCCGGCCACCCCGCACGGCTTCCGCAAGCGGGTCCTGTATCTCGACGCAACCCACCTCGGGGAGGATCTCATCGGCCCCGCCGTCGACGGGCCCGACCTGCGGGATCCCGTACTGCGGCGCCGGGTCGGGCAGTTGCACGGTGTGCTCGGGCACCCCGGTGACGAGCTGGAGGCCGAGAGCAGGCTGTCGCTCATCGGGGAACGGCTGCGGGCCCACCTCGAGCCTCGCGCCGCGGCGCGGCGCCCGCCGCGCGATCCCGCCCTCGCCCGCTCCCTGCGCGAGCTGCTCGACGAGCGCGTCACGCGCGGGCTGGTCCTGGACGAGGCGGCGCGGTTGCTGCACACCCACCCCGCCCACCTGGTGCGGGCGTTCAGCACCGCCTATGGCATCGCGCCGCACCAGTACCTGATGTCCCGGCGTGTCGAGCGCGCCCGCCGGCTGCTGCTGGAGGGGCTGCCGCCGGGCGAGGTGGCCCCGGTCACCGGGTTCTACGACCAGGCGCACCTCACCCGGCACTTCAAGCGGCTGGTGGGGGTCACGCCCGGGCGTTACCGGCTCAGTTCGAGAGACCGAGCGGAACGAGCGCGCGTCAGTCGGCCGGACGCTGCGTCAGATGCGTGAACGCCTCGAGGTTCCGGGTGGATTCGCCGCGGGACACGCGCCAGGCGTACTCCCGGCGGATCGCGGAGGCGAAGCCCAGCTCCAGCAGGGTGTTGAAGGCGCCGTCGGCCGCCTGAAGGACCTGACCGAGGAGCCGGTCGATCTCCTCGGCGGTGACGGAGGCCAGCGGCAGCCGGGCGGTGACGTAGACGTCGCCGAGCCGGTCGACGGCGTAGGCCACGCCGTACATCTTGAGGTTGCGCTCCAGCAGCCAGCGGTGGACGCCCGCCTCGTTCTCGTCGGGGTGGCGGATGACGAAGGCGTTCAGCGACAGGGAGTGACGGCCCACCAGGAAGGAGACCGTCGTGGAGAGCTTGCGGGTGCCGGGGAGCCTGACCACGTAGTTCCCGGGCTCGGGACTCTCCCACTCCAGCTCGGCGTCCTTGAAGACGGCCTCGAGGGTCTGCCCGGCCTTTTCCACATCACCCATGCTGGGAGCGTACGCGACGGCGATGCGCCTGCAACGCGGCCGTGTAGACCTCGGCCGTGGCCGCCGCCGAGGCGTCCCAGCCGAAGGACCGCGCGTGCCGGGCGGCGGCGGCGCCCATCCGCTCCGAGCGTCCCGGCTCGTCGGCGAAGCCGCGCAGGACCCGCGCGTAGGCGGCCGGGTCGTGGCCCTGGACGAGGAATCCGGTCTCGCCGTCGCGCACGGCCACCGGCAGGCCGCCGACCGCCGCCGCCAGTACCGGCGTCCCGGCGGCCTGCGCCTCGATCGCGACCAGGCCGAACGACTCGCTGTAGGAGGGCATGACCAGCACGGACGCGGCCCGGAACCAGTCGGCGAGCTGGTCCTGCCCGACGGGCGGGCGGAACCGTACGACGTCGGCGATGCCGAGCCGGGCCGCGAGCTTCTGCAGGCCCTCCGGCTTGGCCAGGCCGCTGCCGCTGGGGCCGCCCACGACGGGGACGACGATTCGCGAGCGCAGCTCCGGCCGTTCGTCGAGGAGGACGCCCACGGCCCGCAGCAGCACGTCGGGGGCCTTGAGCGGCTGGATGCGGCCGGCGAAGAGCGGGATCAGGGCGTCCCGTGGCAGCCCGAGGCGCTCGCGGGCGGCGGCGCGGGCGCTCCGGGCGTCCTCCGGACAGAAGCCGCCGGTGCCCGTGGGGAAGGGGCGGAAGCGGGCGAGGTTCACACCGGGGTGGACCACGGCGACCTTGGCCGGGTCGGCGGCGTAGTGCCGTACCAGCTCCTCGGCCTCCTCGTCGGTGTTGGCGATCAGCCGGTCGGCGGCGGCGACGATCTGGGTCTCGCCGATGACGCGGGCGGCCGGCTCGGGCGTGTCGCCGTCGGCCAGGTTGGCGTTCTTGACCTTGGCCATGGTGTGCATGGCGTGCACCAGGGGCACGCCCCAGCGCTGCGCGGCGAGCCAGCCGACGTGGCCGGAGAGCCAGTAGTGCGAGTGCACCAGGTCGTAGTGGCCGGGGCGGTGGCCCGCCCAGGCCTGCATCACGCCGTGGGTGAAGGCGCACAGCTGGGCCGGCAGGTCCTCCTTGGCCAGGCCCTCGTAGGGACCGGCGTCGACGTGCCGGACGAGGACGCCGGGCGCCAGCTGGACGGCGGGCGGGAGGCCGCCCTCGGTCGCCCGGGTGAAGACCTCCACCTCGATGCCGAGCGCGGCCAGGCGCTGGGCGAGCTCCACGATGTAGACGTTCATGCCGCCGGCGTCGCCCGTGCCGGGCTGGTGCAGCGGGGAGGTGTGCACGGAGAGCATGGCGACGCGCCGGGGCCGGCGGTGCAGCCGCAGCCGGGTGGGCGCCGCCGGGGAGCGCCGCCCGAGCCTGCTGACGTACTGGCTCACGTGGCGTTCCTCCTTGCTGCGGCCCTGCGGGACGAGGGGCGCGGTGCACCCCTCAAGCGCCAACGCGCCAGGTCGCGGGTGCATTTCCGCTGCCGGTTCCTTTGCCCAATCATTACTCGATCTCGCTCAACCGTTCGACGCCGGGGTGCGTACCGCGCTCGACCGGTTCCGCCGTTCCCCGGTGGGGACCGTGGTCTGCGTCACATGGCGCACGGATCGTGCACATCGGGCATCGAGTGCCCCCATACCCTCGTATCCATGACATCCCGCGCCGCGACCCTCCCCGACCCTCGGCTTCGCCCGAGCGGGGGGACCCCCGTCGTGGGAACCGTGACACGCGGGACGACCAACCCCAACCGGCTGCGCCGCATGGACCGCTGGATCGCTGCCGTGCACGGCGCCGAGCTGCGCCGCGCCGCCGATCCGGTGGCCGTCGACCTCGGCTACGGCGCCGCCCCGTGGACGGCGGTCGAGCTGCTGCACCGGCTGCGCACCGTCGCTCCCCGCACGCGCGTGGTGGGCGTCGAGATCGAACCGGCCCGGGTGGCGGCGGCCCGGCCCTACGAGCGCGACGGGCTCGCCTTCCGGCACGGCGGCTTCGAGGTGCCCGTCCCCCGGCGCCCGCAGCTCATCCGCGCGGCGAACGTGCTGCGGCAGTACGACGAGGGCGAGGTCGCCGCCGTCTGGGAGCGGCTGTGCGCGCGGCTCGCCCCGGCGGACGGGCACTCGCGCGGGGGTCTGCTCGTCGAGGGCACCTGCGACGAGATCGGCCGGCGGCACGTGTGGGTCGCGCTCGGCCCGGAAGGCCCCCGCACGGTCACCTTCGCCACCCGTCTCGGCTCCCTGCACCGCCCCTCGGACCTCGCCGAACGCCTCCCCAAGGCGCTCATCCACCGCAACGTCCCGGGCGAGCCGGTGCACGCGTTCCTGCGTGACTTCGACCACGCCTGGGCGGCCGCCGCGCCCTACGCCTCCTACGGCGCCCGTCAGCGCTGGATGCGGGCGGTGCGCGACCTCGCGGCCGACTGGCCGGTGACGGACGGGCCGGTGCGGTGGCGCCAGGGGGAAGTGACGGTCGCCTGGCGGGCGTTGGCACCACGCGGCTGACCTGCGGGGAACGATCTTCGCGAGTCGTTCGTCACAGAGGCGGGAAGAGCGCCGGTCGCGGGGCAGGCATGAGGGGGGGTTGGGCATGCCCGGCCGCTGTCGCCCGGCCTCTGTTGCTTTGGGCGGATGCATGGCACGATCCCCCGGGCAGCGTAAGTTACTGACGGTTAATCAGGTGGGGGCTGAGGTATGGGACGGGGCAGGCGAAGTGCACTCACGGCGGCCGTGACCGTGGTCTGCGCGGTCACGGTACTGGGGGCATCGGGCACGGCGTTCGCGAGCGCGCAGCAGCCCACCCCGCGTCCGGCACCCACCGCGTCCGCATCCACCTCCGCCTCCGCCTCCGCCTCCTCTTCGTCCTCTTCGTCCTCCCCGTCCTCTTCCTCGGACGATCCCGCCTCCCCCTCGGACGACCTCGACAAGGACCTGGAGGCCGTCCGCACCAAGCTGGACACGCTCTACCACGACGCGGCCGTCGCCACGGAGGCCTACAACGCCGCCGAGGAGAAGAGCAAGAAGCAGTCCGCCGAGATCGTCGACCTGGCCCGGAAGATCGTCGACGGACAGAAGAAGCTGGACCGGCTGAAGGACCGCGCCGGCGCCGCGGCCCGCGCCCAGTACCGCACGGGCGGGCTGCCGCCACAGGCCCAGCTGATGCTCAGCGACGACCCGCAGAGTTTCCTCGACGGCGCCGGACGGGTGCTGGAGGGCGAGCACGCGGCCAAGGGCCTGATCCGGGAAATGACCCGCACCCAGCAGGACTTGGAGCAGTACGCCGACGACGCCAACGACCGCTGGGAGCAGCTGGAGGCCAACCGCAAGGAGAAGGCCAAGGCGAAGAAGCGGATCCAGCAGCGGATCAAGGAGGCGGAGAAGCTTCAGGCCAAGCTGGAGAAGCGGCAGCGCGAGCGCCTGGCGCAGCTGGAGAAGCAGGCCGCCCAGCGGGCGCAGACCGCCTGGGTGGGCACCGGGATCCTCAAAGAGGTCCGCGGCAAGGCCTCCGCGGCGGGGCGCGAGGCGGTGGAGTTCGCCACGGCCCAGATCGGCAAGCCGTACGAGTGGGGCGCCGAGGGGCCGAAGACGTTCGACTGCTCCGGGCTGACCTCGCAGGCCTGGGCGGCGGCCGGCCGGCCCATCCCGCGCACCTCGCAGGAGCAGTGGAAGCAGCTCAGGCACGTGGACATCAAGGACATGCGCCCGGGCGACCTGATCATCTACTTCGACGACGCCACCCATGTCGCGATGTACGTCGGGGACGGCGCGATCATCCACGCCCCGCGCCCGGGTCGGACGGTGACTCTCGCGGGGGCCGGTGAGATGCCGATCCTCGGGGTCGTACGGCCGGACGCGGATTGAGGTTCTCCGCCGTTCGGACCCCGGTGACCTGTGCCATGTGACGCACCCCACCCGGGTTCGAGATCAAACCCACGGGCGACGTGAGCTTCGTCATCCCGGTTGCGGAGGCACCCTGTCCAACTCCGGTACGGATCGCGGCATATGACAGTGGCCGAAGCCGGAGCGACGCGCCTCACACCATTCCAATGCGGCGTCGACTACCGCTATGGTCCCCAGCGGTGGGGCGGTTCCCCGTACCCACCACGCCCTCGGGGGGAGGGAAGGAATCCAGAACGATGCCCGTGCCCGTACCGCGGCAGCGAGCGATCCCGGCCGCGGAGAGTGGTCAGGCGCAGACCGTGTCCCACGGCGGCGGCCCCTCCGCGGCACCGGCCCCGCACCGGGAAGCCACGAAGCCGAAGGAAACGACGGTCGAGAAGGACAACCGCCACAGCGGCCACACCAGCACCCACAGCACACATCTCACCCACAGCACCAATCTCACCCTGCTGCTGATCGAGGACGATCCCGGCGGCTGGCCGATCGTGCCCGAGCTGCTCGACTCGGCCGGCAAGCCGATCCGTGTCCGCACCGCCCGCAACCTCACCGAGGCCGAGCGGCTGCTCACCGACGACGTCCACTGCATCCTGCTGGACCTCGCGCTGCCGGCCCCCGGCCGGTCCGGCGCGTCTGCCGCGTCCGGCGGGTCCGGCTCCGGTGACGACGACGAGCTGGCCGTGCTCAAGCACGTGCTGGAGCTCGCGCCCCGGCACGCCGTGCTGGCACTGACCGCGTCCGGCGACGCCGAGCGCGGCGCCGAGGCGGTCCGGGTCGGCGCCCAGGACTACCTGTTCCGCGACGAGCTGGACGGGCGCCTGCTGAGCCGTGCGATCCGCTACGCGGTGGAGCGCAAGCGCTCCGACACCGCCGAGCGCCGGCTCGCCGAGGGCAGGCTGCGCGCGCAGGAGAACCGCCGCCTGGAGCGCGGTCTGCTGCCCACGCCCCTGCTGGACGGCTCCATGCTGCACTTCGCGGCCCGCTACCGGCCGGGCCGTTCGCGCGCTCTGCTCGGCGGCGACTTCTACGACGCCGTGCGCACCCCGGACGGCACCGTGCACGCCATGATCGGCGACGTCTGCGGGCACGGTCCCGACGAGGCGGCGCTCGGCGTGGAGCTGCGCATCGCCTGGCGGGCGCTGACCCTGGCGGGCCTGTGCGGCGACGAGCTGCTGAACACGCTCCAGCAGGTGCTGGAGCACGAGCGCGCCGACGACGAGATCTTCGCGACGCTGTGCACGGTGGACATCGCGCCCGACGGGCGCCGTGCGGGCCTGTGCCTGGCCGGCCACCCGTCCCCGCTGGTCATCTCCCCGGGCCGGCCGGCCCGGCTGCTGCCGTACGACAACAACGGCCCCGCCCTCGGCCTGCTGCCCGGCGCCCGCTGGCCCCGGACGCAGGTGGAACTGGGCGCCGAGTGGAGCCTGATGCTCTACACCGACGGCCTGATCGAGGGCCGGATCGGCACGGAGGGCGAGCGGCTGGGCCAGGACGGCATGGTGGAGATGGTCAGCCGCCAGTTCGCCCAGGGCATGCGCCGCGAGGAGCTGCTGCGGGCGGCGGTGAACGAGGCCCGCGAACTCAACGGCGGCGAGCTCACGGACGACGTGGCGCTGGTCCTGCTGGACCGCGAGCCGTAGGGCCTGCCGCGGAAAGCCCCGGGCGTCCGCGGCCCGGGAGCCCGGTGAACGGCGTGAACGACGTGAACGGCGGTCGGCTCACCGGCCGCCGTTGTACGGCCCGTAGGGGCCGTCGCTGCTGCTGCCGCGGCGCCCACCCCAGCCTCTGCCGCCGGAGACCTGCTTGAGCGCGGGCCGTACGTCCACGATGTAGACGATGCTCGCGATCGCGCCGATGACCGGCAGGAACATGAAGATCGAGAACAGGTAGCTCACGACGAGCGCCAGGCCCAGGATGACCAGCCAGAACACCTTGTTCTGCTTGTCGGCCGCGCGGAACGCGTCCTCGCGCCGGATCGCCGCGTCGACGAGCCCGAACGCGGCCAGGGCCATGAGGAGGATCTTCAGAATCCCCAGGAACCCCGCGAAGCCCAACATCAGCATGCTGTCCACCGCCCGTTCTCTCCGACTCCTACGCGGCCACCGTACCCGGAGAACGGGCCGGACACCCCAAGGGTGCCCGGCCCGTACGCCTGTCGCCCGGACGGGTGACGCGTGCCTCTGCCCGGTCCTGACCTACTTGGCGGGCGGCGTGGTCTTCCTGGTGGTGGTGGTCGTGGTCCTGCGCGGGGCCGGGGCCTTCTTCGCCGGGGACGGGGCCTTCTTCGCGGCCGCCGCGGCCTTGGACTCGGTGGACCCGGCGGGCTTGTCCGCCTCGGGCTCGACGGCGACGGCGAGCTCCTCGACCTCCTCGGCGAGGTCCTCGATGCCCTCGGCGGCCTGGCCGCGCCAGGTCTTCACGGCCTGCTCGCCGTGCTCGGCGACCTTCTCGTAGGTCTCGCGGGCCTTCACGGCGTACTCGGCGGCGACACCGACCCCGCGCAGGGCGAGGTCCTGGGCGGTCTCGCCGAGCTTCTTCAGGTCGGCGTCGAGGTTGGTGCCGAACTTCTTCAGGTCCGCGTCGAAGGAGCTCCAGAACTCGGTGACCTTGGTCTGGACGGTCTCCTGGGTCTCCTTCACACGGGCGGCGGCCCGCTCCTGGACGGCCTTCGGGTCGGTGTTGCGCACGGCGTCGATACGGGCCGGGGCCTCGGCACGCAGCTGATCCACCAGGGCGGGCACCTTCTTGGCCTGCCGCAGGGCCAGGTCCGCGGTGCCCGCGGCGAAGTAGAGCGGCGTCGGGTCGCTGAGGGTCTTGCGCAGGTCGTCGGTGATGGCCATGGTGACTGATCCTCCCGGATCGCTTTCGGCTGAGGGTTTCGGTGTGCCGCGGTGGCCCGGCCGTCGGGCCGGCCGTGGGGGCCGTGGGATCAACCGGCCGCCTGCCGCGGATCGGCGTCGTTGCCGCCGGACGTGCGGGGTGGGTGCTCGGCGGGGGCGGGGTGGCCGCCGTCCGGCTCGGGGACGGTGGCCGGCCGTATGGTGCCGCCGCTTCCGTCGTCGGCCGCGCGGGTGTCCTCGTCACGGGCGGCGCCGCCTTCGGCGTCGTCCGCCCTGCCCGCCCCGAAGCCGTTCTCCTTGCGGAAGGACTCGTAGATCTGGAGCAGCACCTGCTTCTGCCGCTCGTTGAGCGAGGGGTCGGCGAGGATGACGGCCCGCGTCTCCACTTCGTCCCGGTCCCGCTCGGCGTCGAGGATGCCGGCCCGCACGTACAGCGTCTCGGCGGAGATCCGCAGCGCCTTGGCGACCTGCTGCAGCACCTCCGCGCTCGGCTTGCGCAGCCCGCGCTCGATCTGGCTCAGGTACGGGTTGGACACCCCGGCGGCGTCGGCGAGCTGCCGCAGCGACAGCTGCGCGTTGCGCCGCTGCTCGCGCAGGTACTCACCGAGGTTGCCGACGTTGAGCGATGCCATGCCTCCAGCTTGCACCACCGGCGCTAACAATTGCAAGCACCTGCTTGCAAGAGTGTACGAGCCGGGCGCCGGACCGACCGGGAACCGGTCAGGATTCGAGAAGCGCGGGCCGCTCGGCCGCGCCTAGCGTGACTGCTGTCGTCGTCCGGCGGCCCCATCGCCGGCCGGCCCGCGACGTACCCGCGACCGAACCACGACCACAGGAGTGACCATGACCAGCTCTCCCACCCAGGGCATCAAGACCGTGCTGCACCCCGTCTCCGACCTGGCCAAGGCCAAGGAGGTCTACGCCGCCCTGCTCGGCGTCCAGCCGCAGGCCGACGCGCCCTACTACGTCGGTTTCGAGGCCGCGGGCCAGCACATCGGGCTGGTGCCGGGCGGTGGCCCGCAGGGCATGACCTCGCCGGTGACCTACTGGCATGTGCCGGACATCGAGGCCAAGCTGGCCGAGGTGACCGCGGCGGGCGCCACCGTGAAGGAGCCCGCCCACGACGTCGGCGGCGGCCGCCTGGTAGCGACCTTCACCGACCCCGACGGCAACGTCCTCGGGCTGCTCCAGGACCGGTGAACGGAGCCTGCGGCCGAGAAGCACCGCCCCGGGAAAGGAAGGCGGACGTCCCGCTCGCATCTGGTTGGATCGAGCGGGCGGGACCGACACAGACCGTGCAGAGCGTGAAGGGCGGATGGAGACACCATGAGCAGTGACACGAGGACGGACACACTGCCGGCCGCGCCGCACACGGCCGACAGCCACGATCTGATCCGCGTGCACGGCGCGCGCGAGAACAACCTCAAGGACGTCGACGTCGAGATCCCCAAGCGCCGGCTGACCGTGTTCACCGGTGTCTCCGGCTCGGGCAAGAGCTCCCTGGTGTTCGACACGATCGCCGCGGAGTCGCAGCGGCTGATCAACGAGACCTACAGCGCCTTCGTGCAGGGCTTCATGCCGACGCTGGCGCGCCCCGAGGTCGACGTGCTCGACGGGCTGACCACCGCGATCATCGTCGACCAGCAGCGGATGGGCGCCGACCCGCGCTCCACGGTCGGCACCGCCACCGACGCCAACGCCATGCTGCGCATCCTCTTCAGCCGGCTCGGCAAGCCGCACATCGGCTCGCCCAAGGCCTACTCCTTCAACGTCGCCTCGATCAGCGGCGCCGGTGCGGTCACCGTGGAACGCGGCGGACAGCAGATGAAGGAGCGGCGCAGCTTCAGCATCACCGGCGGCATGTGCCCGCGCTGCGAGGGCCGGGGCACGGTCACCGACCTCGACCTCGCCCAGCTCTACGACGACTCCCTCTCCCTCAACGAGGGAGCCCTGATGATCCCCGGCTACAAGACGGGGGGCTGGAACTACCGGCTGTACACCGAGTCCGGCCTGTACGACCCGGACAAGCCGATCCGGAAGTTCACCAAGCGGGAGTTGCAGGACTTCCTCCACAAGGAACCGACCCGCATGAAGATCGCGGGCATCAACATGACCTACGAGGGTCTGATCCCGCGGATCCAGAAGTCGATGCTCGCCAAGGACAAGGAGGGCATGCAGCCCCACATCCGGGCGTTCGTGGACCGTGCGGTCACCTTCACCGTCTGCCCCGACTGCGAGGGCACCCGGCTCACCGCGGCGGCCCGGTCCTCGAAGATCGACGGCATCAGCATCGCCGACGCGTGTGCGATGCAGATCAGCGACCTGGCCGACTGGGTACGGTCGCTGTCCGAGCCGACGGTGGCACCGCTCCAGGCCTCCCTGCGGCACACCCTCGACTCCTTCGTGGAGATCGGCCTCGGCTATCTCTCGCTGGACCGGCCGGCGGGCACGCTCTCGGGCGGCGAGGCCCAGCGGGTGAAGATGATCCGCCACCTAGGCTCGTCCCTCACCGACGTCACGTACGTCTTCGACGAGCCCACCATCGGGCTGCACCCGCACGACATCCAGCGGATGAACGAGTTGCTGCTGCGCCTGCGCGACAAGGGCAACACGGTGCTGGTCGTGGAGCACAAGCCGGAGGCGATCGCGATCGCCGACCACGTCGTCGACCTCGGTCCCGGCGCCGGTACGGCGGGCGGCACCGTCTGCTTCGAGGGCACCGTGGAGGGGCTGCGGGCCAGCGGCACCCTCACCGGCCGGCATCTGGACGACCGGGCCCGCGTCAAGGACACCGTGCGCAAACCCACCGGATCCCTGGAGATCAGGGGCGCGACGACGCACAACCTCCAGAACGTCGACGTCGACATCCCGCTGGGCGTGCTCTGCGTGGTCACCGGTGTCGCCGGCTCCGGCAAGAGCTCGCTGGTGCACGGCTCGATGCCGGCCGGCGCCGACGTCGTCTCGGTCGACCAGACCCCGATCCGCGGCTCGCGGCGCAGCAACCCGGCGACGTACACCGGTCTGCTGGAGCCGATCCGCAAGGCATTCGCCAAGGCCAACGGGGTGAAGCCGGCGTTGTTCAGCGCGAACTCCGAGGGCGCCTGCCCGAACTGCAACGGCGCGGGGGTCGTCTACACCGACCTGGCGATGATGGCCGGGGTCGCGACGACCTGCGAGGAGTGCGAGGGGAAGCGGTTCCAGGCGTCGGTGCTGGAGTACACGTTCGGCGGGCGGGACATCGCGGAGGTGCTGGCGATGCCGGTGACCGAGGCCGAGGAGTTCTTCGCCACCGGTGAGGCGCGGGTCCCGGCGGCCCACAGGATCCTCGAGCGCATGGCGGACGTCGGCCTGGGCTACCTCACCCTGGGCCAGCCGCTCACCACGCTCTCCGGCGGCGAACGCCAGCGCCTGAAGCTGGCCACGCACATGGCCGACAAGGGCGGCGTCTACGTGCTGGACGAACCGACGACGGGCCTCCACCTGGCCGATGTCGAACAGCTCCTCGCCCTCCTCGACCGCCTGGTCGACTCCGGCAAGTCGGTCGTCGTGGTCGAGCACCACCAGGCGGTCATGGCCCACGCCGACTGGATCATCGACCTCGGCCCCGGCGCCGGCCACGACGGCGGCCGGATCGTCTTCGAGGGCACGCCCGCCGATCTCGTCGCCGCCCGCTCCACCCTCACCGGCGAGCACCTCGCGGCCTACGTGGGCGCCTGACCGTGCCGCGCGCGGGCGGGGGTTCGAGGAGGTCCGTGGCCCGGCCTCGGCTCAGATCTCGAACCCCTGCTCGCCGAGGATCCCGTCGATGCGCGCCCGGTGGGCGCTCTCCCACTCGTCCGGGGTCTGTGTCGCCTCCTTGACGAGCTGTGCGTGCGCCGCCGTCAGGATCTCGTCGGCGCGGGCGGCCGGCACCGCCACCACGCCCTCCTCGTCGGCCACGACGATGTCCCCGGCCTCGACCTGGACCCCGCCGCAGCGCACGGGCCGGTTCAGAGGGCTCGCTGCCGACTTGCCGCCCGGGACCGGGATGACACCCCGGGCGAAGACCGGGAATCCCATCTTCCGTACCTCGGCGAGATCGCGGATCAGGCCGTCGGCGACGAAGGCGGCGACACCCCTGCGCCGCGCCACGGCGCACACGTTGCCGCCGGCCAGCGCGTAGTCCAGGTCGCCGGACTCCACGACGATCACCGAGCCGGGTTCGGCGCGGTGGACGGCGGCGTGCAGCATGAGGTTGTCCCCGGGCGGGCAGCGCACGGTGAACGCCGGCCCGGCCACGCGCGGCACCGGCTGCCACAGCGGCCGGATCCCGATGTCCATGACCCGCTCGCGCCCCAGCAGGTCGGCGAGAGTGGTGACGGGAACGTCCCGGAAGGCAGCGACGACGGCGGACTCGGTCATGCCAACGACCCTAGCCTGCCCGGTGGCTTCGGACGGCTGCCGACATTCACGGGACCGCGGAGCAGCCGCCGGACCGGTCGTCGGTCAGGGGCCGGCCGCGGCCGCCACGGCGCAATCCCTACGCCAGGGCGCGGGCAAGGTAGGGGTTCGCCGTGGAGCGGACCTTCAGCCCCAGGGAGCCGGTGGCCGCGGCGAGGGTCATCGCGTACGAGTCGATGGCCCTGCGCACGTTGGGGGCGTCCAGGCTGGCGCCGGTCACCAGGCGGTCCAGGTCCACGTAGGCGGACCGCACCGTCTCGATCCACCGGTACACGCGCCAGTCCTGCGACCAGTCGGCCGTGTAGTCCGCGGGCAGGTTGCGCTCCCAGCGCCGGAACATGCGCTGCCGGATCTCCGGGCGGGTCGGGGTGAGGTGCATGTGCCGGACCAGGTCGTACAGGGGATCACCGATCAGGGCCATCTCCCAGTCGATGAAGGTGAGGGCCAGGGCGTCGTCGCGGCGCACCAGGTTCCAGGGGTTCAGGTCGCCGTGCAGCAGGGCCGGCCGGCGCGGGCTCACCCAGTACCGGCTCAGGATCTGCCGGAGCCTGGGCGCGTCGGGGAGCCCGAGGAGCCGGGCCAGCTGCTGCGACTCCTTCGGCAGGTTCCCCACCAGGATCACCAGCTGGTCGCACAGCCAGGTGAAGAAGGTCTCCTCGCCCGCCACGGGGTCGAGCGCGCTGTAGTCGACGCGGGTCAGCGCGCAGAGCTGGTCGACGAGTCCGTCCGCCTCGTGCGGCAGCAGGCCGTGCACCGGATGGCCGGGCGGGCGGTCGGTGTCCTCGGGCCCGACGTAGGTGTGGATGGCGTACTGCTCACCCCGGTGGCTGCGGCCCAGGGCGAGCACCCGCGGGGCCGCCACCGGGGCCCCCGACCGCTCGATGGCCCACAGCACGGCGTGCTCGCTCAGGAAGCTCGGTTCCCGCCGGCAGACGTTGGCCACCTTGCGGCGCACCACGACCGGACGGCCCACCCCCGGCACCCGCACCACCGAGTTCAGGTGCGCGGTGCCCTTGAACACGCGGCTGGCCGGTGCCATCCCCTCGGCGACCAGCGCGTGCTCGACGGCGGAGGCGGGGAAGTCGGAGCGCTCGGGAAGCCGGCGGTCTCCTGACCAGGAGATCGATCCGCCCGTCCGGCCCGGGCCGCCCCGCACCGCCGCCCGGGAGGCCCGCCAGCGGAAGAGGACACGTTCCACCTCCGGTGTGTCCGGCACGTTCCTGAGGGCGAGCGGTTCGGCGGCCGCCTCCAGCGCCCGGCGTACGGAGGCCGTCGCCTCGTCCAGGCTCTTCTGGTCGGCCGAGTCCTCCAGGGCCTTCGCGGCTCGCATCACGTCCGGGTAGACGGACTGCGCCCGCTCGAAGGCGACATAGTGCTGAAGGTCCTTGGCCAGGCCGTTGACGGCCGCGGGGCGGATGCGGCTCATGGCCGCCGCCCAGGCGTCGATCACCTCGCCCCACTGGTGGCCGGGGTAGCGCATCCGGACCAGGTGCGTCGCCAGGTCGTGCAGCGGGTCGCCGTAGGTCGCCAGTTCCCAGTCGACGCAGATGAGGGGCGGATCGCCGCTGTAGGACATGATCAGGTTGTCGCGGTGCAGGTCGGCGTGGAGCAGGCCGAAGGGCCGCCGGGCCATGGCCGGCACCCGCTCGGCCAGCCGGACAAGGGCGTCCTCCGGAATGCCCAACGCGGCGAACAGTCCACCGAATGCCTGCCAATTGGGCTGGCGGATCTGCCGATCCGCACGGCGTACGAGGGTCTGCAGGAAGCCCTGGCTGTCCTTGTCGTTGCGCGGCCAGTCCGGTGGCAACGGGGGCAGCGCCTCACGGCGGACCTGGGTCATCCGGGCGAGCAGTTCCACCAGCGCCCTGACGAGCAGGGTGTCGACCGGCTTTCCGTTGGCGCAGACGCTGGAGAGGGGCACGCCCTCGACATAGCTGTGGATCGCGAAGGCGTCCTGCTTGACCAGGCATTCCGGGACGTTGGGCAGCACGCCCCGGAGGGAGTCCAGGATCTCCGACTCGTCCGGCCACGTCCTGATCACCACGGGCAGCGCCTCGGCGCGGCGGATCCGGACGGTCACCGAGATGCCGGCCTCCCGGTGCAGCAGCCGGGCCATGTGTTCCGTCAGGGGCAGCACGTAGTTCCGGTTGTGGTGACCGCTGCTCGCCCGGCCGAGCTCCGCCGCGTGCTGTACGAACTCCTCCACGTCGCGGACGGCACGCTCCCCGAGAGAGGGACGGGGAGGAGGTGGTGCGCCCACGGCCGCTCCAAGTGCTCACGCGAGAATCACAGTATGGCAAAACGTAGGACAATGCTCATATCGGGCACGGCTGAGCGCGCTTCCTGTCGGCACAACGGGTGGTGTGCCCATGCCTGTGCCTGCGGCTCGCGTCGCGGAGTCGAGGTCGCCTTGCACACCACCTCTTGCGAGCCATACGTGCCGTGCGGAGCCGTTGCTCATGCGGTGCGGGCATGCTACAGCACACCTCTGGGGCCACCGGCCACTTCCGCTACTCGGCCAGCAGAGTCCACACGGACTCGAACCAGGCCTGCATGGAGGTGGCGAAGACGGAGCCCGGTGAGTCGGGATCCGCGTCGCGCACATGGTGGGTGAGGGTGGAGCCGAGGCCCAGCACGTCGAGTGCCCTGATCTCCTCACCGCTCTCCAGGAGCACCGGACGCTCGATCACCTCGTAGGTCCCGAAGAGGACTTCCGCCTCGTTGATCACGTACAGCTTGAAGGCCGGCGTCAGCGGTGCGTGCCGGATCTGCACGTCGACGTCGGGCACCAGGCCCTCGGTCCTCAGCTCGGCCAGCACACCCCGCAGCGACTCCGTGTGCCGCCGCGTGATGGCGTGCAGACGGTCGCGCAGCAGGTCGGCGCCCTTGTCGTCCATGGCCCTGGGATAGGGCAGCGGCAGCGAGGCGGACGGCAGGAGCATGCGCAGGGCGATGCGCCGGGGCCGGATGAAGCCGCCCCTGATCCGTTCCGCCTGGAGCCGGATGTGCGCGTCCAGCGACTCGGACGTCAGCGTGTAGACGTCCAGGGTCACCTCGGGCTGCTCGAAGGCCTCGCTGATGAGGGGGGCCAGCGTCACGCCCCGGTGCGAGCGGGTGGCCTTGGCGGACGAGGACTGTATGCGCTGGTTCTTGATGACGCGTGAACCGCTGCCCTGCCGTGACTCGATCCAGCCTTCGTTGCTCAGCTCCCGCAGCACCCGCTGCACGGTGTCGCGGGAGACCCCGAACTCCTCGGCCAGGTCCCGCTGGGAGGGCAGGAACGAGCGCCTCGGGTACGTTCCGTCGGCCATCCGGGACCGCAGTTCCTCGGACACCCTGCGGAACGCCCGGCCGCCGCCGTCGCCGGTGCGTTCTTCGGTCACGACTGGACCGTACCGCTACCGGTCCACTCGCAAACGGATTTCCGGCCCTCCGGTCGGCCCTGTCGGTCCGGCCGGTACGGCGGGTGCGGCGCGCCGGGCAGCTTGTACGCCGGTTGTACGCGGGTTAATCGGTCAATCGAACCGGGGACAACCACTTCACGACAACCAGTCCAATTGGTCCAATGGCTGGCCGAGTCACTGGAACTGGAAGGGTGGGTGGGGAACGTGGGGAACGTGGTCCTGCTGCAACTCCTGCGGGTCGCGGGTGAGTTCCTGCTGACCGGCGGAGCCCAGGCCAGGCTGGGCTCCGCCGGTCTGGCCCTGCTGGTCGCGGTCACCGTGGGCGTACGGGCCCGCCGGGCCGGCCTCGCCGTCGGCGCCGCGGTCCTGTTCACGCTGCTGATGGCCCAGGCCCAGGAGTCTCTCCGGCGGACGCCTGTCGCAGGACCACGTCCTAGCCGCGCAGGATCCGCAGCACGGGTTCCAACGAGTCCACGATCACGGTGGCGCCCGCCTCCTTCAGGAGCTTCTCCTTGCGCGCGTTGTGCGCATAGCCGAGGAAGGGGACGCCGGCGCGGAACGAGGCCTCGTGGTCGGAGGGGGTGTCGCCGATCATCAGGGCCTCCGCCGGGGCCGCGCCCGTCGCGTTCAGGGCCCGGTTCAGGCAGTGCGGGTCCGGCTTGAGGTGGTGCAGGTCCTGGGTGCGGCCGTAGACGTGGGGGTCGAAGCAGGCGGTGAGGCCCCGGCCGTCGAGGTAGGCGCGGACCACGAGCGGCGAGTTGTTGGTGGCGATGGCGAGCCGGGAACCCAGCGCGGCCCAGGTACGGATCAGCGGGTCGGCGTACGGCGTGGGCCAGGCGGAGGAGGCGGCGTGCAGCTCCTCGTGGGTGAGGCGGGCCTCCAGTTCGGCGACCAGGTCGCTGCCGGGGTGCCGGCGGTCCACGGCGCGCAGCACGACGTGCGGGTCCAGCGACTCGCGCTCGCCCTCGGTGAGCAGGCCGTGCAGCCCCCGGCCTTCCAGCCACCGCACCAGCCCGGTCGCCACCCGCTCCGAGGAGTGCCCGGCGAACAGACGGCAGATCGGGCCGTCGAAGTCCCAGAGCACGGCCCGCGCACGGGTGACCAGTTCCCGCAGTTTCTCGTTCTCGGTCGTCTCTGCCACCGAATCGGTCTGCGTCGTATCAGAAGTCACTAGGAGAGTGTCAGGTCCGTGGTGATGGTTTCCCAGAGGGCGTCGAACCACTTCTGCGATTCCGTCACGAACGCGGCGTCCCGCTGCCCGGCCCGCTTGACGAAGGAGAACAGCAGCGAGGCGGAACCCAGGGCGTCGTACATGTCCAGGGTCTCGTCGCCCCAGTCCTCCTCGCGCCGGGTGAGGGTGTAGTAGCCGATCAGTGCCTCCTCGCCGTTGAGCAGGTAGAGCTTGACCGGCGGGGTGAAGGGCAGGGCGCGGAAGGCCACGTGTACGTCGATGCCGTGGGTGGCGCGCAGGGACTGAAGGTTGTGCCGCAGCACATGCCCCTGTGCGTTGCGCATCTCCAGCCAGCGCTGGTGCACCACCTCGTCCTCGTCGCCGCCCTCCACGGGAACCGGGAAGGCGAGGGAGATGTGCTTGGACGGCACCAGGATGCGGACGTCGATGGCGTCGGGGCGCATACGGCCCTCGTGGATCAGCCGCAGCGGCTCGCCGATGGCGACCATCAGCGTCTCCGCCGTGTGGCACACGACGTCGATCCGCACCCGCCGGGCCGAGAACGCCTCCGTCAGCCGGGGCGCGAGGCCCACCATCGTCGGCAGGGGCTCCTCGCGCACGGGGGCCGCCTCGGCGATCCTCGGCGGGCTGCCCTTGCTCACGTTGCTGAGCAGGCCGTCCTCCTGGAGCGCCCGCAGGGCCTGGCGCACGGCACCGCGCTCCACCCCGAACTCCTCGGCGAGTTCGGCCTGGGTGGGCAGGCGGTCGCCCGGCTTGAGCTCGCCGGTGCGGATCCTGTCCCGCAGTACCTCGGCGATCTCCTGGGCAGAGCTTCTGCGGCTCCCGTTCACGGCCACGTTCTCCTGGGTCACGACCAAACGCTACAACTCTGATCCACCTGACGGGAGTTGTTTGAAACCTGTTTATAGGTGGCCGCCAAGTGGGGACAACTATAGAAGAGTTGGCCACCAACTTGAATTAGTTGGCGAAAGTTAGTTGCACCTCCTGCTCCACAGCACCCCCACTCCCATCCGCCCAGGACAGCCCGAAGGGGGAACGCCGTGCCTGTTGCTCTCGCTCTTCTGTCCGCCGTCTTCGTCGTCGGCTTCGAGCAGCTCGTCCAGGTGAAGTACGGCGCGACGGGCATCGTCGGCCTGCTGCTGCTCACCGTCGGCATCAAGGCCAAGAGCCCGGCCGTCAGCTCCGCCGGGGCGGTGGTGCTGGCGGTGCTCGTCGCCGGTCCCGCCCTGTGAACGGCCCGGGGCCGCTGCGCGTCACGCCCCGTGGACCGCTCGACCCGTCGTTCCGACGACCCGTGGGAGACGTCAGCTCGTCAGCACCAGCTCCGAGCTGATCGTCTCCCACAGTGCGTTGAACCACACGTGCGACTGCTCGACGAACGTCGTGTCGCGCGGTCCGGCGCCCTCGACGAAGGAGAACAGCATCGACTGGGAGCCCTCCGCGTCGTACAACTGGAGGTGTTCGTGGTCGATCTCCTGCTCACGCCGCCGCACGGTGTAGTACGCGAACAGCGCCTCGGTGGCGTTGAGCAGGTAGAGCTTGACCGGCGGGGTGAAGGGCAGGGCCCGGAAGCTGACGTGCACGTCGATGCCGTGCGTGGCGCGCAGGGCGAGCAGGCTGTGCCTGAGCACCTGGCCCTGCGCGTTGCGCTGGGCCAGCCACCGCCTGCGCAGCCGGCCCGCCGCGGCCGAGTCCACCGGCGCCGGGAAGGCGAGTTCGATGTCCCGGCTGGGCAGCAGCACCCGCACGTCGACCTTGGCCGGTTTCAGTCGCCCGGCATGGATCTGCCGCAGCGGTTCACCGATGGCGAGAGTGAGCGAGATCGACGTCAGGCACAGGGCGTCGATCTCCACGTGGGAGGCCTCGAAGGCGGCGGCGATACGCGGGGCGAGCGCGGCCGTGGTGGGCAGCGGAGGGGCTGCTGTGCCGGTCAGGGCACCTCGCGGGTCGGGGGCGACGGTCGCCGGGCTGCCCTTGGACACATTGCTGAGCAGATGCTCCGAGTACAGGATGCGCAGGGCCCGCCGTACGGCCGTGCGCTCCACGCCGAACTCCTCGGCGAGTTCGGCCTGCGTGGGCATGCGCTGGCCCGGCCGCAGTTCACCGGTCCTGATCCGCCGCCGCAGTTCGTCGGCCACCTCGCGGTGTGACCTCTGTGGCCGTTGTGACCTCTTCCGCCCAGTGGCGGAGGCGTGTTCCGGGTCCACGGTCGAACAGTACAACTTCCCGCCATCTTTAGACAGTTCGCGGAAAGGTGGTTATGAGACGCTTCCAGGCGGAGATAAGACAAGTGAAGTTGGTGGCCAACTTGAACGACATGGTTGAACCATCCAAAGGTTGGCCACCAGGGTGACAGTCGGGGAACGCCGTACCGCGCTCCCTTCCGGAGGGGAGCCGGGAGCCCGGTCGGCACCGCACAGCCACGGCTCGACAGCCGGGACGCACAGCCACAACCGAAGACGGTCGGCACAGCCACAACTCAAGACGGTCAGCACAGCCACAACCGAACATCGTGAGCACGGCCACAACTGAACAGCCAAGCTACGGATGCGTCACCCCTGTCACTGTCACCGGCAGGAAGGAGCGTTCAGAACATGTCCGGGCACCACGGTCGCCTGGATGTACGCAGCAGGGCGTCGGCCACCACGGCGGCGCCCGCTCGTTCTTCCTGGACCCGGCCGAGTGCCGCGAGCCGCACCGCCGACTCGTCGCCGAGCCACAGGGCCGCCAACTCGCCCACGTCCAGCGTCAGATCCGCGCTCCGAGTCGTCGGCGTACAGGACGCTCCCTCGGGCGAGGCCTCCAGCCGCCACCGGCCCCCGGCCGGTCCCGTCCCGTCGCCGATCTCCAGCACCAGCGTGCCCGTCCCCTGGTACGTCCGCGCCTCCAACGCCCGTACGACGTCCAGGATCCGCACCCACAGCCAGTCCGTCTGCGTGGTGACCGCGGCCGCGCGCGGGTCCGGCAGGAGAAGGGGCAGCAGGTCGTCCGGGGCCCGCCGGCCGCTCTTGACCCTCACCACCCAGTCGATCGAGCACACGTGCAGCCACAGCGCGCGCTCGGCGGCCGGGGTCACCGCGATGAGGCTCTTCACGGTGGCCGTGTTCAGCGGCTGCTTGGCATCCGACCAGGTCTCGTCGCACACGTACACCGCCAGGCCCTCGACCGTGCCGTCCGCCGCCCGGTACACGGCGTGGAAGGGCTCGGTCCACGGCTCGCGATCCAGACGCCGCGCGCCGGTGCTGACCTGCCACCAGCGCTCGGAACGGTCGATCAGGCCGGGCCGGGCGTGGCGCAGCCGCTCGTGCAGTTCGGGGCCGAGCTTGCGTACGTCGTCGCCGCCCACGAGGTCGACACGGCCGCCGTCCTGCGGGCCCGACCAGCGCGGGTCGAGGCCCGCCCGGGGTACGTCGATCGTCCACTCGGTGGTCCAGGTGGCGGGGCCGAAGCCGTAGCGGCCGTAGATCGGGTACTCGGCCGCGATCAGGGTGGCGACGACGTCGCCGCGCTCCTTCGCCGCGGCGAGGTCGTGGGCCATCATGCGGGTCAGCAGGCCGCGGCGGCGGTGGGTGGCGGTGACGGTGACGTTGGAGATGGCGTCGGCGGGGACGGGCGTGCCGCCGACGGCGGTGAGCTCCTGCGGGAAGGAGCGGAACGTCGCGACGATGGGGGTCCCCCCGCGCGAGCGCATTCGAGAGTGGGGGAGGCCGGCGTCGAAGGCGCCGAGGGTGCGGGCGGGGACGAGGTAGGAGCGGCGGTCGGCGATCTCCTCGGGGGAGACGTCGGGGCTGCGGAGGAAGCCGGTGTTCAGGGCGCGGATCCAGTCGGGGATCTCGGCTTCGGTGATGGGGCGCACGTCGATGTCGGGGCGGGCGGGGTGGTGCGGGCGGGTGGCGGTCATGGGTTGACGGTAGGGGGTGGGTACGGGGGTGTCGTGGGGATTTTTCCTCGCCCCGCCGCCCCTGCCCGCCCCATCGCTCAGGGGCTTCGCCCCCTCGCTCAGAAAGTCGCCCGTATCTCCCCCACCACTCGTCCTCCGCCCTGGAGCGGGGCGTGTGCGATGCGCTGGATCACCGGGGCGTCGACGCCCATCAGGGCCAGGGCGCGGGCCAGGACCGGGCCCAGTGCCCTTGCGGCGCCGTCGTCGATCTTGAGGGCCAGGGCGCGGCCGTCCGGGAGGGCGACGGCCTGGACGGCCTCCGCGCCCACCTTGGACAGGGCGCCGGGCACCTCGCGCATCAGCCACGTGTCGTGACGGCGGGTGCCGGCGACGTACTCGGGGTGGGCGCGCATGGCGTCGGCGACCCGGCGCTCGGCCGTGCCCGGCGCGGCGAGGACGAACGAGCGGTAGGCGCGGGCCAGGCCGGTGAGGCTGATCGCCATCAGCGGCGCGCCGCAGCCGTCCGTGCCGACCGCCGCCACGTCCTCCTCCGCCGCTTCCTCCACACCCCTGTGGATGAGCCGCTGCAACGGGTGCGCCGGGTCGAGATACGACTCCAGCGGCCACCCCCTCAGCGCGCACGCCGCCAGCATCGCGGTGTGCTTGCCGGAGCAGTTCATCGCCACCCGGTCGCGCCCCGCCCCGGCCGCCAGCCAGGTCTCCCTCTCCTCCTGGTCCAGCGGCAGGTCGGGCGGGCACCGCAGCCGCTCCGGCGACAGCCCGTGCTCGTCCAGCATCTTGTGGACGAGGTCGCGGTGGAAGGGCTCCCCCGAGTGGCTGGCCGCCGCGAGTGCGAGCCGCTCCCCGGCCAGGTCCAGGCCCGCCCGCAGCACGCCCGCCGCCTGCATGGGCTTGTTGGAGGACCGCGGGAAGACCGGCGCCGTCACCTCCCCCCACGCGTGCTCGACCGCGCCGTCCGCGCCCAGCACCACCAGGCTGCCCCGGTGCCGCCCCTCCACGAACCCCGAACGCACCACTTCGGCGAGGACGGGGGAGACGGCGGGCGAGACGCCGGACGGGGCAGCGGACGCGGACGACGCAGGTGACGCAGGTGACGCGGGCATCGGCGGTTGCCTTCCGGGGACGACGGCGACGACGGGCTGGGAGACGCACGGCACGGGGAAGACGTGCCCCGCGCGGGCCCGGGGTCGCCGCGGCCACACCGTCAGACGAGCAGGTCGTCCACCTGTGCCTCACCCTCACGGTACCGGCGGGCGATCTCCGCGCTGCAGCCGTCCGCCGTGCGCTGCAACTGCTGCCGGCGCCGGGAGACCTGCTGCTCGTACCGCACCAGCCGCCCCATCGCCGCGCCCAGCTCCGGATCGGTGCGGGCGCCCAGGTCCGACAGCTCGACCTCGGCGAGCATCTCGGCGGCCAGCCGCCGGTACTCCTCGCTCTGCGGTGTGCCGAGCGTCACATGCCTGGCCGACGAGCGCTGCCGGGCGGGGGCGTCCTTGAGGATCTCCGCGAGCCGTTCGACGACGGACGCCTGCCCGCTGTCGACGACGGCGGCGATCCCGGCGGCCGAACCGCGGGCGGCGCGCCCGGCCGCCGCCCCGCGCCGGGCCAGTTCCGCGCGCAGAATGTCGATGCGCCCCTGGAGCAACCGCCGTACGTAACTCAGGTCGGCCTCGTCCCGCTGCGCCTGCCGGCGCAGGGTGCGCAGTTCGGGCAGGCTCGGCACGGTCAGGTCCGGCTCCGACAGGTCCATCGGCAGCCCGGTGTGTCCGGCGTCCACCGGTGACGGGTCCGGCGGGATGGGTGGGATCGGCGGGATGGATGGGATGGGCGGGCTGTCGGTGCGCTGCACCGGCGGCCGATGGGTCGTCTCCGCGATCGCGGCGCGGAACGGCGGGACCGCTCCGGGCTGCGCCTGCTGCTCGGTACTCGATGTGCTCATGCGCCTCAACCGTCCCCTCGACCGGCGCGTACGGAAGCATCGTGCCACCCCGAGTGGCCAGTATGTGACCGAGTGCCCCCGATCAGCCCCAGATGGGGGGTTACGAAGCATAAATAAGCACGATATGGACGCAGCGGCAGCGCGGGGCCGGGCCCGCCGTGGAACGCGGCCGGCCGCCCGGCATGATGGTCGGCATGCGTGCAGTGGTGCAGAGGGTGGACGGCGCGAGTGTCGTCGTGGACGGCCGGACGGTGGGGGCCATCGAGGGCGAGGGGCTGTGCGTCCTGGTCGGGGTCACCCACGAGGACACCAAGGAGAAGGCGGCGCAGCTCGCCCGCAAGCTCTGGTCGATCCGCATGCTGCACGACGAGAAGTCGTGCAGCGACATCGGTGCCCCGCTGCTGGTCATCAGCCAGTTCACCCTCTACGGCGACGCCCGCAAGGGCCGCCGCCCCACCTGGAACGCGGCGGCCCCCGGCGAGGTCGCCGAGCCGCTGGTCGAGGAGGTGGTCGCCCAGCTGCGTGCGCTGGGGGCGACGGTGGCGACGGGCCGGTTCGGGGCGGCGATGCGGGTGTCGTTGACGAACGACGGGCCGTTCACGGTGCTGCTGGAGATCTAGCTATAGCTAGGGGGCACGAACCGCGAGCGCTACGGCTCCACGACGACCTCCTGGGCCGCCGCCGTGTCCCCCGCCATCAGCCGGGCGTCCAGCGGGACGTTGCGCTTGACCAGGGCGAGGGCGACCGGGCCGAGTTCGTGGTGGCGGGCGGAGGTGGTGACGAAGCCGATCCTGCGGCCGTCGGGCCCCTCGTCGGCGAGGCGGATCTCGGTGCCGGGGACCGGCAGGTGCACCTCGCTGCCGTCCAGGTGCAGGAAAACCAGGCGGCGCGGTGGCTTGCCCAGGTTCTGCACCCGGGCCACCGTCTCCTGCCCCCGGTAGCAGCCCTTGTGCAGATGCACGGCCGTACCGATCCAGCCCAGCTCATGCGGGATGGTGCGGTGGTCGGTCTCGAAGCCCAGCCGGGGGCGGTGCTGCTCGACGCGCAGCGCCTCGTGGGCGAGGATCCCGGCGGGCGGGCCGGCCTGCTCCGCGTACGGCTCCAGGTCCACACGGGGCAGGAACAGGTCACGGCCGTACGGGGTCTCGCGTACGACGACCCCCTCGGGCACCTCGGCGATCGAGCCGGCCGGCAGGTGCACCACGGCGAAGTCGGCCGTCCGGTCGGCGACCTCGACCCGGTAGAAGAACTTCATCGACTCCAGGTACGCGATCAGCGCCTCCTGAGTGCCCGGTTCCACATGGGCCCAGACCGTCTCGCCGTCGTCGACCAGGTACAGCGCGTGCTCGATGTGGCCGTGCGCGGACAGGATCAGCGCCTCGGTGGCCTGGCCGGGGGGCAGCTCGCTGACGTGCTGGGTGAGCAGCAGGTGCAGCCAGCTCAGCCGGTCCTCGCCGCTGACGGTGACGACACCGCGGTGCGAGAGGTCGACGAAGCCGGTGCCGTCGGCGAGGGCACGCTGCTCTCGGAACAGGTCGCCGTAGTGGGCGGCGACACCTTCGTCCACACCCTCGGCGGGAACGGCGCCGGGCAGGGACAGCAGGGGGCTCTTCATACGAGCAAGCCTACGACGTGGCGTTCGGCCGCTTCCGTGAACAGTCCTTGCAGCGGCCGAAGATGGCGAAGTGCTTCATGTCGGTGTCGAAACCGAACTGCTGCCGCAGCTTGGCGGTGAAGTCGGCGGCCACGTCCACGTCGGCCTCGATGACGTTCTCGCAGTCCCGGCAGACCAGGTGCAGATGGTGGTGGCGGTCGGCGAGGTGGTAGGTGGGCGCGCCGTGGCCGAGGTGGGCGTGGCTGACCAGGCCCAGCTCCTCCAGCAGCTCCAGGGTCCGGTAGACGGTGGAGATGTTGACCCCCGACGCCGTCTTCCTCACCTCGCTGAGGATGTCGTCGGGGGTCGCGTGCTCCAGGGTGTCCACGGCTTCGAGCACGAGTTGCCGCTGCGGCGTCAGCCGGTAGCCGCGCTGCCGCAGGTCGGTCTTCCAGTCGGTGCTCACCACACCGATGAGTCTAGGACTACTTGAAGAAGGCGATCCCGTCGTCCGGCAGGTCGTCCGGGAGGGCCTTGGCCCAGCGCTCGACGTCCTCCGGGGTGACGACCTTCTTCAGGTGGGCGGACATGTAGGGGCGCAGCTCGACCTCGGGGGTCTGCTTCTCGCCGACCCACATCAGGTCGCTCTTGACGTAGCCGTACAGCCGCTTGCCGCCGGTGTAGGGGCGGGAGGCGGCGGTGCGCGCCACGGCGTCCGTGACCAGGTCGATCTGCGGCTTCTTGTCGGCCAGCTCGCCGTACCAGATCTCGATGACGCCGTCGTCGCGGGTCATCGTGACCTCGACCTTGCGGTCGGAGTCGATCCGCCAGAAGCCGGCCTCCGACTCCAGCGGCCTGACCTTGTTGCCGTTGTTGTCCAGCACCCAGGTGCGGGAGTGGTACTCCAGGAAGTCCCGGCCGTCGTGGGTGAAGGTGACCTCCTGGCCGAAGTTGCACTTCTCGGCGCCGGGGAAGTCGAAGACACCCGCGCCGGCCCAGTCACCGAGCAGGAAGGCGAGGGGGACGAGGTCCTTGTGGAGGTCGGACGGGATCTCGATCATGAGCTGGTTTCCCTGTTCGGAGTCAGCGCTGGCCCTGGTACAGCTTCTTCACGGTCAGGTAGGCGAAGGCGAGGACGCCGACGCAGACCAGGACCAGCAGGGTTTCGAAGAAGATCTCCACGGGGTGCTCCTTGTTGAGCGCGGTGCGGTACGTACGTACACAGGGCCGGACCCCAGCTTAGTCGGGCGGGATCCGGCCCTCCTGTCGAGGTGACCTTCAGCCGCTCAGCCGAGCAGCTCGCTCTGCAACGTGACCGTCTGCTGGAACGGAACGGCACGGGCGGCGCCCTTGCGGGACTGGAGGATCACGGCGAGGACGTCCCCGGCGCGGAGGTAGGCCTGGCGCACCTGTTCGGCGCCGTACGGCTTGGACTCCACGTAGTAGGTGCCCGGGATGTCGTCGTTGTGGGCCTCGATCGGGAAGTCGGCGTCGAAGACCGACGAGTCCGCGCCGCGTATGGCGTACCCGGGGCTGTGTTCCCGCGTCAGTTTTCCGTCGAGGTCGTCCACGACGGCCGCGGTGTCGAACTGGAGCAGGTAGATCCGGGTGTGCGAGCCGTCCTGCGTGGTCCAGCCGCGGGCCGCGATGTGCCTCAGCCCGTGGTCGGTCAGCTGCTGCCCGAGCTCGGTACGGTCCTGGGGCCGTGCGTACTCGGCGAGGAAGTCCTTCTTCGCCAGCCATCCACCGGTGCCGCGCAGCGCCTTGTCCTCCCGCGCACCCCGGGGGGCGGGCAGCAGCAGGGCGCGCAGATCGGCGTAGTGCGCCCCGGTGGCGTTGCTGTCGGCGAACGGTGCCGGGCTGCCGGAGGGCAGCGGCGGCCTGATGATCTCCGGGTAGTCCCAGCGGCCGTCCGAGGCGGTGGCGAGACCGGGCAGGTCGGTGCGGTCCATGCGCGTGATCCCGTACGCCGTCCCCGTCCCGGCCACGGCGAAGACCACGACCGCAGCGGTCCAGCGCAGCACGGCCCGCAGCCGCCTGCGGTCCTTGGCGGGTGACGCCGGTACGGCGGGTGGGACGGCGGGTACCTCGGGGGGCGCCGGGCGTGCGGGAGGTGCGACGGGTGCGGGAGCTGCCTGGGGTGGCACGGAGGGAGCCTCCTCGGGCATCGGCGGGACCGCCGGCTGCTGGTCCTGGGTCTGCTCGCTCATACCGCCTTCCCCGGGTCCTTGATGCGGTCGAGCTGGTCACGGAACAGCCGCGCCGCGGCCTTGGTGTCCAGCGGCTTCACCGCGTTCATCGTCGCGCTGACCAGAACGTCGCCCTCGTAGGCGGAGCAGACCATGACATCGAGTTTGTCCTTGGAGCCCGCGGGCGGCAGGAAGCACTTGGCGTTCCGGTGGCCCTCGATCTCGGGACCGGCGCGGAAGACCTTCAGCGCGTCGAGGAAGTCCTGCTGGAAGGCGACGATGGAGCGTGCGCTGCGCCGGTCCATGCGGGACAGAACGATCTCGGCGGTGAAGGCATCCTTGGCGAGCTGCCAATCCTCCCTGGTGGCGGTGCTGACATAGCTGCGCATCGCCATGCCCTGGATGTGCTGCTTGTCGATCTCCTTCTCCAGCCGGCGCCGCTGGGCGCGGGGCAGGCTTCGCAGCGACTCCTTGCGCAACGCGGTGGCCTGCGCACCGTTGAGTTCGGCGTCGGCACCGAACTCGTCCAGGTCCGGACCCCGGACGTTGTCGTCGGCGCCATAGGGCAGCAGCAGCCCTTTCAGCCCACGTGCCTCGGACGGGCGCTTGCCCTCGGCGGCGGCCGTCGGCAGGCGCCAGACGGGGGCACCGGGATCGCGATCGGCGTCGCGCACGGTGACCACGGTGAAGCCGGTGCCACCGACCAGAGCGGCGAGCAGCACGGCGCAGCCGATGATCGGCACGGCCCTGCGCCGGCTCCGGGCGGGGCGAGGGGACGGCTCGGCGGGCCCGTCGGGCTGAACGGCCTGCGCGGGCTGCTCGGGCTGTGCAAGACGCTCGGGCTCTACGGGCTCTGCCGGCTGCTCGGGCCTCGGGGGCGGGTTCTCGTTCAAAGCCGCTCCATCTGCCGCTCGGCCAGGCTCATGATCTCCTTCTTGGTGATCGGCTTGGTGTCGGTGACGTAGATCTCCATGGCGATGTCGCCACGCCAGGCGTGCGCCTCGGCCGAGTACAGCGGGACGTAGCCGGGCTTCCGGTCGGGCTCAGTGTCCGAGTACGCCATGCCGTCGCCGGTGCCGGGAACGCCCCAGCTGTGGCCCACGTTGTTCTGCTCAGCCCCGCGCATGGCTGTCTTGGCGCTGGCAGCCGCCTTCAGGGCCTCTTCCTGGCGGTACTGCGCGAGGACGATCAGCACCGAATGTGTGTCACCCGTCTGCCACGAGGTGATCGCTGCCCGCCGAAACTGGGACGCCAGCTCGTCGGCGAACACCTGGGCCGGCTCGGTGTAGATCTCCGCATGCTCGGCGAGCGTCCACCAACCGTCGTCGCTCGCGAAGAAGGGATCGTCCCGGGCGCCCTTCGGCCGGTCGATCAGCAGCTTGCGCAGGTCGCCGTCCGTCTTCACCCGCCGGTCCTGCGCGGCCGGCAGCGGCTCCACCGCACCCTTCGCCTGCCCGACGACCGGCTGCGACAGCGGCGGCAGCACGGTGGGCTCGCGGCCGGCCTGGACGAGGTAGCCCGTGCAGGTGCCGGCGACCAACCCGAGAGCGGCTGCCGCGGCGACGAGCAGAACGGAGCGCCCGCGTCGGCGCGGAGGCCGTGATTCTTCGGGTCTTTCCGGTTCTTCCAAGACGTCCCCCCACAGAACGTGAAGCGCGCCTTCCGTATGCGCGCTCCACAGGAGACCCACAGCCGATGCCCGAAGTTGTAAGTGACCTGATTACGATTCGGGCATGGCGAAGAAGCTCGTGATCAAGGTGACGGCGGGGGCGGACGCGCCCGAGCGGTGCTCGCAGGCGTTCACGGTGGCGGCTGTGGCCGTGGCCAGCGGGGTCGACGTCTCGCTGTGGCTGACCGGGGAGTCGTCGTGGTTCGCGCTGCCGGGCCGGGCGGCCGAGTTCGAGCTTCCGCACGCGGCACCGCTGCCCGACCTGATCGACTCGATCCTCGCGGCCGGCCGGATCACCCTGTGCACGCAGTGCGCGGCCCGCCGGGACATCACGGAGAAGGACGTGATCGAGGGCGTGCGGATCGCGGGCGCGCAGGTCTTCGTGCAGGAGGCGCTGGGCGACGAGACGCAGGCGCTCGTCTACTGAGGGCCCGGAGCGCCGGGAAACGGAGCACTGGGAAAGCAGAGGGCCTAGTGGCGTTTCTTGCCGTCCAGTTCGTCCCACCACTCGTCGGACTTCGGGTCGCCGGACGGGTCGTCCCACCAGCGGTCTTCCGGGCCGCGCCGGTTGGCGATGATCGCGGCGACCGGCGGGATCACCATGGCGAACAGGCACATCCCGACCGCCGCGGGAACCGACCAGATGCGCACGACGCCCCACGCCAGGACGAACAACCCGATACAGGTGCCCATCAAGGCGAAATACGCGTGACGGCGGCGGGCGTACATACCTTCAGCGTATGCCGAAGGGCCGCACCCCAGGCGTCCAGCCCGAGAGGTGCGGCCCTTCAGCGGTCCCGGTGGTCCGAGGAACCCCAGGGGCCTCAGACCGCGATCGCGACCTCCGCGAGGCCGCCCTGCTGGGCGACGACCGTGCGGTCGGCGGTGGCGCCGGGAACGAGGGCGCGCACGGTCCAGGTGCCCTCGGCGGCGTAGAACCGGAACTGGCCGGTGGCGGAGGTGGGAACCTCCGCGGTGAACTCGCCGGTCGAGTCCAGCAGCCGGACGTAGCCGGTCACGGGCTCGCCGTCGCGGGTCACCTGGCCCTGGATGGTCGTCTCACCGGGCTTGATCGTCGAGGCGTCGGGGCCGCCGGCCTTCGCTCCACACATGTGCTTCTCCAGAGGTCAGATAGGTCGGTCGGGACGGTTTACTTGCCGGAGCCCAGCTCGATCGGCACGCCCACCAGGGAGCCGTACTCGGTCCAGGAGCCGTCGTAGTTCTTGACGTTCTCGACGCCCAGCAGCTCGTGCAGGACGAACCAGGTCAGCGCGGAGCGCTCACCGATGCGGCAGTAGGCGATGGTGTCCTTGCCGAGGTCGACGTTCTCCTCGGCGTAGAGGGCCTTGAGGTCCTCGTCCGACTTGAAGGTGCCGTCGTCGTTGGCGTTCTTCGACCACGGGATGTTCTTGGCGGAGGGGACGTGGCCCGGGCGCTGAGACTGCTCCTGCGGCAGGTGGGCCGGGGCGAGCAGCTTGCCGGAGAACTCGTCGGGCGAGCGGACGTCGACCAGGTTCTGGGCGCCGATGGCCTTCACGACGTCGTCGCGGAAGGCACGGATGGAGGCGTCCTGCGGCTTGGCCTTGTACTCGGTCTTCGCGCGCTCGGGCACGTCCGTGCCGTCGACCAGCTCGCGGGCGTCCAGCTCCCACTTCTTGCGGCCGCCGTCGAGGAGCTTGACGCCCTCGTGGCCGTAGAGCTTGAAGTACCAGTAGGCGTAGGACGCGAACCAGTTGTTGTTGCCGCCGTAGAGGATCACCGTGTGGTCGTTGGAGATGCCCTTCTCCGACAGGAGCTTCTCGAAGCCGGCCTGGTCGACGAAGTCACGGCGCACCGGGTCCTGGAGGTCCTTGGTCCAGTCGATCCGGATGGCGTTCTTGATGTGGTTCTTGTCGTACGCGGACGTGTCCTCGTCCACCTCGACGATGGCGATGCTCGGGTCGTCCAGGTGCTCCTGCAGCCAGTCGGCGTCGACCAGGACGTCGCTACGGCTCATGCTCAATCTCCTCCGGGGCAGTTGCGGCGGGGTGTGCGAGTGCGAGGGGGGCGCACCGGTGCGCGGCGACGTGGTACGCCGGCGTACGGGGCGCGGGGACGGCCCCGGATCAGGTGCGGGGCCGGCGGAGGCGGGAGGCGGAGCTCCCGCTCAGAAGGGGCGACAGAGCATGGCGGCAACGCGGCACAGGTCCACTGCCCGCCGCTTCGTGAGATCCGCCTGTCGCTTCATGTGCCCGATCGTAGGGAGGGACGGGCGGACATGTCACCGGCGTGTCGCATGATGAGATTCGATCGTCCGCACTGTGGGACCGAAGGGGTGTCGAGCCGTCCCGGCGCGGGGTCCGGCGGTCGTCTTCCGTCGCCCCATCTGCGCTGCGGACAGGGGTGTCTCGCCAGTCGGACATCGGGCGGCTCGGGCTCCGCCGGTCACCCGGCCAGCTTGACGTCCGACCCCTTCACCGTGATCTCCACGCCGTCCTTGGCCGCCTGCACCGAGTCCAGCCTGATGTCGCCGGGCAGCTGGTCGATCGCCTGCTGGAAGTCGGTGATCGACCGGAACCGGCTCTCGATCAGCTGCACGCCCGCGAGCCTCGGCAGGGAGTCGGCGTGCACCTGCACCTTGTCGTTCCGCACGGTGACCGAGCTGAGCACGGAGATCGGCTCGGGCAGCAGGGAGAACTTGACGGCGACCCTGATCTTGCCGTTGCCCCCGTACGACAGACCCACCACCTGGGCCTTGATGCCGAAGCCGACGTCGGTGGGCTCGGACTTGGCGGTCTTCAGCAGCTCGTCGTAGGCGATGGTCGCGGTGCCGGTGGCGCTGTCCGCGGTGGCGGAGCTGTAGTCGCCGGAGAACCTCACGCCCTTCATGTCGGCCTTGAGGTCGTCGATACGGATCTTCCGCGTGCCGTCGCCCGTGGCCGCGTCGTAGTCCTTGATGCCGACCTCGACGTCGTCCAGCTCGCCGCTCGCCAGCTGCGTGAGGAACGGGAAGCCGTTGATGGACACGTCCGGGGTGCTCGCCAGGTTCTCCGTGGACCTCAGCTTGTCGGCGGCCTCGTTCTGTGCGAAGTGCACCGCCACCCGGTCGACCACGACGAACAGCACGCCGAGGATGACGACGACGATCAGCAGTACCCGCAGCGCGCGCATCCGGTGTTCCCCCACCTCGGCGGTCGAAGGACGGCCGGGCGGCCGTCCTTCGCGAGCGTAACCCTGGCCGTACACCCGGAGGGGGATTGTCGATCAGCTTTGAGCCCTCCCCCAGCCGAAGCAGGGGATTCCTGACTCAGGAAGCCCCGCAGGTCCGCGACCTGAAAGGTCCTACTCCCTCAGCATCAGCCGGGACGGAACCGGCCCGGTTCGGCACAGCAATTCGAGGCAGCTCGTGCTTGGTTCTCGCAACGAGCCGTTGCGCCGGCTTGACCGTCACTCAGCGTGTTGGCCACCTTGCACCAAGTATGGCTACCCCAGCGCGCGCCCCAGCACCCACACCACCGGTGCCGCCGCCGTCAGCGGGAGGGCGACACCGGCCGTGAAGTGCACGAAGCGTGAGGGGTAGTCGTAGCCGGCCGCGCGATGGCCGATCAGGGCGCACACGGCCGCGCCCGCGCCCAGGAGCGCGCCCTTCGAGCCCAGGCCCGTCATGCCGCCGACGGCGATGCCCGCGCCCGCCGCGGCGAGCAGCGAGACGACCACGGAGGCCGCCGTCGGGATCGGCAGCGCACGCGCGAGGACGGCCACGGCGACCGCCACCGCGCCGACCGCGACCGCGTCGGCGCCGCCCGCCGGATACCCGGCCGCGAGGATCGCCAGCGCGGACGCCGCGACGGTCGCCATCAGGCCGTACATCCGCTCGTCCGGGTCGGCGTGCGAGCGCAGCTGGAGGACCAGGGAGAGCAGCACCCACACCCCGAGCGTGCCGAGGATCGCCGCGGGCGCGTGCTCGCGGCCCGCGCCCAGCACCGCCGCGTCCGCGACGAGCGCGCCCGCGAAACCGAGGGCGATGCCCTGCCGGGCGGGCCACATGCCGTTCAGCCGGAACCAGCCCGCGGCGGTCACGGCCTGGAGCACCACCAGCGGCACGAGCAGCGCGTACGTGCCGATCTCCGCCGCTCCGGCCAGCAGCAGCCCCAGCAGCGCGGTGAGCGCGGCCGGCTGCATGCCGGGTTCGATGACGGG
This sequence comes from Streptomyces sp. MK7, assembly GCF_032658145.1. NCBI lineage: Bacteria > Bacillati > Actinomycetota > Actinomycetes > Kitasatosporales > Streptomycetaceae > Streptomyces > Streptomyces sp. MK7. Next base: position 34,397 of record NZ_JAVACL010000038.1, on the reverse strand, counting down.
CGAGCGGCCCTCGGCACGGGCGCGCTGGGCGTCGGTGACGCGGGCGTTGCCGGCGAGGGTCGCGGGACCGTAGGCGGGCTCGGCGCCTTCCTGGGCGGCCGTGGCGGAGGGGGCGGCGGGTGTCGCGGACGCCGCGGGCGCCGGAGCCGGCTGGTGGTTCACCGGGGGCAGGTAGGCCGTCTGTGCGGCCGGCTCGGCCGCCGCGGGGACGGGCCGGGCGTGGGTCTGGGTCTCCCAGGTCTGCCCCTGCCACTGCTGCGTGTACTGCTGCTGGTCGGCGTGCGGGTCACCGTACGCCTGCTGCTGCCCGGGCCACGGCTGGGGCTGCTGGGGCTGCTGGGGCTGGAACTGGGGGTTCTGGTGCTGCTGTGGGTGCTGGGGGTGCTGTGCGTACGGATCGTGGCCCTGGTACGGGCTCCCGTACGGGTTGTCGTACGAGCCCTCGTAGGAACCCTGGTACGGGGCACCTGGGGCCCCCGGGGCACCCTCATACGGCTGGTCGGTCATCGCTCACCCTCCTGCGAACGGGGGGAGCACCTCGACCGTGCCGCCCTCGGTCAGCCGTACCGTGTCGTGATCGCGCGTTCCCACGGGGTCGCCGTCGATGAGGAACGAGCAGCGCAGCAGGACGCGGGCGAGTTCACCCGGGTGGCGCTCGCGCACCGCGTCGAGCGCCTCGGCGAGCGTCCCCGCCTCGTACGGCTCCTCGGCGACCCCGGCGGCGGCCTTCGCCGCCGCCCAGTAGCGCACCGTGACCTTTGCCATCTGGTCCCTCGATCGAGTCACTCGGTCATGAACAGGGAAAGGCTAGCCCGCCTGCGCCACGCTCCAGCGCGCGATGCGGTGCAGCAGCTCGTCGGCGGCGGCGTTCTCGGCGTGGCCCATGCCGGGCTCCAGCCAGAGTTCGCCGTGGTCACCGGCGGCCGTGGCCAGCATCCGGGGGTGGTCGAGGGGGAAGTAGGCGTCCCGGTCGCCGTGCACGATCAGCAGGGGCGTGGGCGTGATGAGCGGGACCGCCTCGACCGGGGACAGCGGGACGGGGTCCCAGTCGCGGTGGTGGATGCGGGTGCGCAGGCCGTAGCGGCTCAGCAGGCGGCCCTCGGGGCGCATGACGAGCCAGTGCAGCCGGCGCATGGGGGCAGTGCCCCGGTAGTACCAGCGGGCGGGGGCACTGACGGAGACCACGGCGTCCGTCCGCGCCTCTTCCCGGGCCTCCTGGGCGTCCTTGGCGTCCTGGGCGTCCTCCCGGGCCTCCCGGGCCTCCCCGGCCTTCCAGGCGCCCTCCCGGACCTCCCGGACCTCCCGGGCGTCCGATCCCGGGCCGTACAGCGCCGCGTGCCGCAGCACCACGGAGCCCCCCATGGAGAAGCCGACGGTCGTCACGCGCGGGTGCCCGAGGCCGCGCGCCCACGCCACCGCCGCCGCCAGGTCCAGCACCTCCCGGTCACCGACCGTCGAGCGCCCGCCGGAGGCCCCGTGACCGCGGAAGGAGAACGTGACCACGGCTCCGTACCGGGCCAGCGTCCGCGCCACCCGGCGCACGTGCGGCCTGCCCAGGTCGCCGGTGAAACCGTGTGCGATCACGAACACTCCGCCCGAGCCGCGCCCGCCGGCCGCGCCGGGTTCGTACACGGCTTCGATCGCGACCCCGTCCGCCGCGGTCAGGAACCTCCTGACACGTGTCCGCGGCGGCGTCTCAGACTCCGGGACGATCGTCGAATGCGCCACATGACCTGCCGAATCCGAGCTCATGTCGGCTATTCTGCTGGGAAGAGGACTCGGGCAGCGAAGCCCCCGGGTCCTTTTGTGCTTTCGGAAGCGTTGTATACGACGCGGGAAACCGCAGGTGTACGGGCCGTCGAGCGCACAGTGGCCACCCCGGTCACGGCGGGTCCCAGGGGCGCGGGATTCGCACCACGCAAGGAAGCGACGAAGCAGTGCCGCATACGTCCTCGCCGGGACCCGAGGAGGAACCAGACGCCATGGACGAGCGAACCGTGCACGAACATACGACCCAGGCAGGTGGGGCGCGATGAGTTCACTGCTGCTCCTGACCAACGCCCTTCAGCCGTCGACAGAGGTGCTCCCCGCCCTCGGCCTGCTGCTGCACAACGTGCGCGTGGCCCCGGCGGAGGGCCCGGCGCTCGTGGACACCCCGGGTGCCGACGTCATCCTGGTCGACGGACGGCGCGACCTGCCGCAGGTGCGCAGCCTGTGCCAGCTGCTGCGCTCCACCGGCCCCGGCTGTCCGCTGATCCTCGTCGTGACGGAGGGCGGCCTGGCGGCCGTCACCGCCGACTGGGGCATCGACGACGTGCTGCTGGACACCGCCGGCCCGGCCGAGGTCGAGGCGCGGCTGCGGCTGGCCATGGGCCGCCAGCAGATCGTGGGCGACGACTCACCCATGGAGATCCGCAACGGCGACCTGTCGGTGGACGAGGCGACGTACAGCGCCAAGCTCAAGGGCCGGGTGCTGGACCTCACCTTCAAGGAGTTCGAGCTGCTGAAGTACCTCGCGCAGCACCCGGGGCGCGTGTTCACCCGCGCCCAGCTGCTCCAGGAGGTCTGGGGCTACGACTACTTCGGCGGCACCCGGACCGTCGACGTCCACGTACGGCGGCTGCGCGCCAAGCTCGGGCCCGAGCACGAGTCGCTGATCGGCACCGTACGAAACGTCGGCTACCGCTTCGTCACCCCCGAGAAGAGCGACCGCAGCACGGACGAGGCCAAGAACAAGGCGAAGGCCGAGAAGGCCCGGCCGCCCGCCGACGACACGGACTCCGCGGCCACCGCCGTCCGGGCGGACGCCCGCGCGGAGGCCTGACCCGGGCCGGGCGGGAGCGGGTCCGGGAGCCGGCCCGCGGGGACGGCGGAGTGCGCCCGGGAGAGCCGCTCGGGGCGGCCGGAGTGCGCCCGGGTGCGGGGCCCGGGGCGTACTCGTCGGCGTGGTGGGCGTTGCGGGCGCACATCCAAGCTTTGATACGCCCTGCCCCTGGGCGGATCCATCCGCGTAGACTCCGCGCGTGGCAAAGGTGACTCGGGACGACGTGGCGAGGCTGGCGGGGACTTCCACCGCCGTGGTCAGCTATGTCATCAACAACGGACCCCGGCCGGTCGCCCCGGCCACGCGCGAGCGCGTCCTCGCAGCGATCAAGGAACTGGGGTACCGGCCCGACCGGGTCGCCCAGGCGATGGCCTCGCGCCGCACGGACCTGATAGGGCTGATCATTCCGGACGCCCGCCAGCCCTTCTTCGGGGAGATGGCGCACGCGGTCGAGTGGGCCGCCGCAGAGCGCGGCAAGATGGTGCTGGTCGGCAACACCGACTACGTCGCCGAGCGCGAGGTCCACTACCTGCGCGCCTTCCTCGGTATGCGGGTCTCCGGCCTGATCCTGGTCAGCCACGCGCTGAACGACCAGGCCGCCGCCGAGATCGAGGCCTGGGACGCCCGGGTCGTACTGCTGCACGAGCGGCCCGAGGCCATCGACGACGTGGCCGTGGTCACCGACGACCTCGGCGGCGCCCAGCTCGCCGTACGCCACCTGCTGGAGCACGGCTACGACTACGTCGCCTGTGTGGGCGGCACCGCCGAGACACCGGCCGTGGGCGACCCGGTCTCCGACCACGTCGAGGGCTGGCGGCGCGCGATGACCGAGGCGGGCCTGTCGACGGAGGGACGGCTGTTCGAGGCGCCGTACAACCGCTACGACGCCTACCAGGTCGGCCTGGAGATCCTCTCCGGCCCCGACCGGCCGCCGGCGATCTTCTGTTCCACGGACGACCAGGCGATCGGCCTGCTGCGGGCCGCGCGGGAGCTGCGCATCGACGTGCCGGGCGAGCTGGCCGTGGCCGGGTTCGACGACATCAAGGAGGCGGCGCTGACGGATCCGCCGCTGACCACGGTCGCCTCCGACCGCTCGGCGATGGCCCGGGCAGCCGTGGACCTGGTGCTCGACGACGGGCCGCGGGTCGCCGGGTCGCGGCGGGAGCGGCTGAAGGTGTTCCCGTCACGGCTGGTGGTCCGCAAGTCCTGCGGCTGCGCGTAGCCCCTCCCGGTTCGCCTCTCCGGCTACGCTTCTCCGGCTCGGCTCCCGGGTTCGCCCTTCGCCCGAACCCGGCGACCCGGCCCTCCTCGGCCGCCCTTATTTCGGGCATACGCGGTTCTGTCGGGCTTTTCAGCGGGGACTCACGAAGCTCTCATGATCCCGGGACACTCTCATTGACATGACCGAGAGCTTCCGCCGCAGCGGCGCGTACGAGGATCCCCGGGGTGACGGGCAGGACCCGTTCCCGTACCGGCAGCAGCAGGCGTCCCCGGTGAACGCGGGGAACGCGGGGAACGCAGGGAACGCGGTGAACCCGGAGTGGCCGGCCCCGCCGGCGCATCCTCCGGCCTACCCCCCGGCGTACCCTCCCGCGCAGCCCTCGAAGAAGCGCGCCAAGGGTCCGGTCGCGCTGCTCGCCGCCGTGGCGATCGCCGCCGCGGCCGTGGGCGGCGGCACCGCGTTCGCCTTCCAGGAGCTGACCGGCAAGGACACGGTGGCCTCCAGCAGCACCAGCACCAACGTGGTGCCCACCGGCCGGCGGGGCAGCATCGCGGCGATCGCCAAGGCGGTCAGCCCGAGCGTCGCGGAGATCACCGCCACCCTGGCGGGCGGCACGTCCACCGGCTCCGGCGTGATCATCAGCAGCGGCGGCGAGATCCTCACCAACAACCACGTCATAGCCGGAGCCTCCTCGGTCAAGGCCCGGACCAGCGACGGCAAGACCTACACCGCGCAGGTCGTCGGCACCGACAGCTCCAAGGACCTCGCCCTGATCAAGCTGGACGGAGCCTCCGGCCTGAAGCCGGCGACCCTCGGCAACTCCGACGGCGTCGCGGTCGGCGACCAGGTCGTCGCCATCGGCTCCCCCGAAGGCCTCACCGGTACCGTCACCAGCGGCATCGTCTCCGCCCTCGACCGGGACGTGACCGTCTCCACCGACGAGAACCAGGGACAGGGGCAGGGCGACGGCCAGTGGCCGTTCGAGTTCGGCGGCCGCCACTTCAACGGCGACACCGGGTCCTCCACGACCACCTACAAGGCGATCCAGACCGACGCCTCCCTGAACCCGGGCAACTCCGGCGGCGCGCTCATCGACGCGAACGGCAACATCATCGGCATCAACTCGGCGATGTACTCGGCCGCCGCCGCCTCGGACTCGTCCAGCGCGGGCAGCGTGGGCCTCGGCTTCGCCATCCCGATCAACACCGTCAAGGCCGACCTGGCCAAGCTGCGCTCCGGCTCCCAGAGCTGACCGGAGCCGAAGCGACAGCACCGACGACGGAGCGACAGCCCCCCCCCACCGACACCACCGACAGCGACACCGAGGACGACGACCAGCAGACCCAGCCAGCCCCCGCAACACCTCGCACCAAGGAGTACCGCCATGATCCAGCAGGTCGTGCACGAGTGGACCGAGACCGTCGACGCGAGCGTCCCCGCGGGCGTCTCCCTGACGCTGGCCGTAGCGAAGGAACTCCACAGTCCGGCGGACAACCCCGCCGACCGCCCCGCGCTGCCCCCCGCCGCCGTCCCCCAGCTGATGGGACTGCGCACCCCCGCCGGGCGCTCGCGCCGCCCCAAGGTGCCGCTGAGGCGGCTCACGGCCCTCGCGGCGTGACAGGCGCGAGGCACCCCGGCGGTGTGACAGGCCGCGAGGTCCCGTGCCCCACCCGGCGGGCGCGGAACGTGCGAGGCTGGGGGCGTCCCTGCCGCTCCCCTGCCGACCGGCCCCAGGAAAACCGAGGAACAACGACCGATGAGCCCCCTCGACGGCGACCGTGACCGCGACCGCGACCGTGACCCCCAGCGCATCCTGATCGTCGACGACGAGCCGGCGGTGCGCGAGGCACTCCAGCGCAGCCTCGCCTTCGAGGGCTACGACACCGAGGTCGCGGTCGACGGCGCGGACGCCCTGGAGAAGGCGAACGCGTACGGACCGGACCTGGTCGTCCTCGACATCCAGATGCCCCGCATGGACGGCCTGACCGCCGCCCGCCGTATCCGCGGGGCGGGCGACACCACCCCGATCCTGATGCTGACGGCCCGCGACACGGTCGGCGACCGGGTCACCGGGCTGGACGCCGGGGCGGACGACTACCTGGTCAAGCCGTTCGAGCTGGACGAGCTGTTCGCCCGTATCCGCGCCCTGCTGCGCCGCAGCTCCTATGCCGCGGCCGTGGCGGGCGCGGCGGACGAGGGCGACGCGCTCACCTTCGCCGACCTGCGCATGGACCTGGCCACCCGCGAGGTCACGCGCGGCGGACGCCAGGTGGAGCTGACCCGCACCGAGTTCACGCTGCTGGAGATGTTCATGGCCCATCCGCGCCAGGTGCTCACCCGTGAGCAGATCCTGAAGGCGGTCTGGGGCTTCGACTTCGAGCCGTCGTCGAACTCCCTGGACGTCTACGTCATGTACCTGCGCCGCAAGACCGAGGCCGGCGGTGAGCCGCGCCTCGTCCACACGGTGCGCGGGGTGGGGTACGTCCTGCGGCAGGGCGGCGCGGAGTGAGCAAGGTCGGGCGCCGGTTCCGCTCGCTGCCCATCCGCTCGCGACTGGCGCTGCTGGTGGCGGCGGCGGTGGCGTTCGCGGTGGCGGCGGTCTCCATCGCCTGCTGGTTCGTCGTGCAGAGGCGGCTGTACAGCGAGGTGGACTCCCGGCTGGGGAGCTACGGCCGGGTGACCGCCACCACGGCGTCGTCGCTGGCCGCCAACTGCACGCAGACCACGGACGACTCGACCGGCGACATGCAGCGCTCGTTCCTGTACGTGCAGCTGGTGACGGCGCAGGGCCGGTTCTGCGTGGACCCCCGCTCCGAGGGCGTGATCAAGGTCAGCGCCGTGGACAAGAAGGTGGCCGCCGACCCGAGCGTGCGGCAGCGCACCTTCCACACCGCCACCGACACGCAGGGCAACAACGTCCGGGTGATGACCCTCGCCGTTCCGACGGGCCCCGGCCCCGACGCCGAGGCCTACCCGGGCATCGCCTTCATGCTCGCCCTGTCCCTGGAGGACACCGAGAAGACCCTCAACGACCTGGCCCTGCTGCTCCTGCTCGTCTCCGGCCTGGGGGTCGTCGGTTCCGGGGCCGCCGGCCTCGCCGTCGCCCGCGCCGGTCTGCGCCCCGTCGACCGGCTCACCGAGGCCGTCGAGCACGTGGCCCGCACCGAGGACCTGACCATCCGCATCCCGGTGGAGGACGACAGCGAGGACGAGATCGCCCGCCTGTCCCGCTCCTTCAACTCGATGACGTCCGCCCTGGCCAGCTCCCGCGACCTGCAGCAGCAGCTGATCGCGGACGCGGGCCACGAGCTGCGCACCCCTCTGACCTCGCTGCGCACCAACATCGAGCTCCTCTCCCGCAGCGAGGAGACCGGCCGCCCGCTCCCGGAGGCCGACCGCAAGGCGCTGCTGGCCTCGGTCAAGGCGCAGATGACGGAGCTCGCCTCACTGATCGGCGACCTCCAGGAGCTGTCGCGCTCGGAGGGCCAGCGGGGCGAGCGGGTCCAGGTGATCGCGTTCCACGACACCGTGGACACGGCGCTGCGCCGCGCCCGGCTGCGCGGCCCCGAGCTGACCGTCACGGCGGACCTGGACCCCTGGTACGTACGGGCGGAGCCGGCGGCCATGGAGCGCGCGATCGTCAACATTTTGGACAACGCGGTGAAGTTCAGCCCCGAGGCCGGCTCGGTCGAGGTGCTGCTGGCCGACGGTGTCCTCACGGTCCGCGACCACGGACCCGGCATCGCCGCCGACGAACTCCCCCACGTCTTCGACCGTTTCTGGCGCTCCCCGAGCGCCCGCGCGCTGCCCGGCTCGGGCCTGGGCCTGTCCATCGTCGCCCGCACGATCCAGCAGGCCGGCGGCGAGGTCGCCCTCGCCCCGGCCGAGGGCGGCGGCACGGTGGCGACCGTACGGCTGCCCGGGGCGCCCACTCCGCCGCCGGAACTGCCCGAGTTGCCGGAACAGCCGGAACAGCCCGAACTGCCGTGACCCGTGGCAAGCCGACCGCCCGATCCGGTGGTCGTCGGTAGTCTCGGACGCATGACCAGCGACGACACCGCACCGATCGCCCGCTCCCTGGAGTCCGTCTCCGCTCTCTCCCCCGACCAGGCCGAAGCCGTGCTCGGCCTGCTGGCGGAGGCCGCCCGCACCGACGGGCAGCAGGCGGTGTCCGAACAGGGCCGGCTCCAGCTGCGCGGCGGTGCCCGGGAGGGCGTCTCCCATCTGCTGCTGAGCGTCGACGGCGAGCTGGTCGGCTACGCGCAGCTGGAGGACACCGACCCCGTGGAGGCGCCCGCCGCCGAGCTGGTCGTCCATCCCGCGTACCGCGGCCACGGGCACGGACGCGCGCTGGGATCGGCGCTGCTGGCCGCCTCCGGCAAGCGGCTGCGGGTGTGGGCGCACGGCGGTCACTCCGCCGCCCGGCACCTGTCACAGGTGCTCGGGCTGACCCTGTTCCGGGAACTGCGGCAGATGCGTCGCCCGCTGGCCGGCCTCGACCTGCCGGAGCCGGTGCTGCCGGAGGGGGTGACGGCACGGACCTTCGTCCCCGGCCAGGACGACGCCGCCTGGCTCGCCGTGAACGCGGAGGCGTTCGCCCACCACCCCGAGCAGGGCTCCCTCACCCAGCGTGACCTCGACGCCCGCAAGGCGGAGCCCTGGTTCGATCCGAGCGGGTTCTTCCTGGCCGAGCGCGAGGGCCGGCTGGTCGGCTTCCACTGGACCAAGGTCCACGCGGCCGAGGGGCTCGGCGAGGTCTACGTCCTCGGGGTCCGTCCCGGGGCACAGGGCGGCGGCCTCGGCAAGGCCCTCACGCTGATCGGCCTGCGCCACCTGGCCGCGCAGGGCCTGCCCACCGCGATGCTCTACGTCGACGCCGACAACAAGGCGGCGGTGTCGGTCTACGAACGGCTCGGCTTCACCACGTACGAGACGGACCTCATGTACCGCACGGAGACGTGACGGCGGCATCCGGTCACCTCGAGTGACACAGGGCCCGGGGGCTGCCGCTGATCCCTGTGGGCCGCCCCCCGCTATCCGGCACGTCATGTCTCCGTAACCGGCGATTCAGACGGTCTTGCGACGCTCACTCAATGAGACCCGCCGTGCCAGAGCCTTCGCCGCCCCCCGAGGGGATCGCAGCCGTGCTCCCGCCCGCGCTTTCCGACGCGCCTGTCTTCCCCCCGGCGCGGAAGAATGGGTTCATGAGCCAGTCAGACACCCAGGCCGCAGCACAGGTCCCGCACGTCCAGCCCTCCGTGGGCTCCATAGCCGCGCACCGCCCGCACACCGTGGCGGCGGCGGTCTCCGACCTGGACCCCGATCTCGACGCCGACCTCGACACCTACGAGGTGACGGACGCCGAAGGGGAACAGCTGCCGCAGGGCCGGTTCCTGGACCGGGAGCGCAGCTGGCTCGCCTTCAACGAGCGGGTCCTGGAGCTCGCCGAGGATCCGAACACTCCCCTGCTGGAGCGGGCGAACTTCCTCGCGATCTTCGCCAGCAACCTCGACGAGTTCTTCATGGTCCGGGTGGCCGGCCTCAAGCGCCGTATCGCCACCGGAGTCGCCACCCGGTCCGCCTCCGGCCTCCAGCCGCGCGAGGTGCTGGAGATGATCTGGGCCCGCTCCCGCGAGCTCATGGCCCGGCACGCCGCCTGCTACCACGAGGACGTCGCCCCCGCCCTGGCGGAGGAGGGCATCCACCTGGTCCGCTGGAGCGAGCTGACCGAGAAGGAGCAGGCCCGCCTGTTCACCCTCTTCCGGCAGCGCATCTTCCCCGTGCTGACCCCGCTGGCGGTCGACCCGGCGCACCCCTTCCCGTACATCTCCGGCCTCTCCCTGAACCTGGCCGTCGTCGTACGCAACCCGGTCACCGGCCACCGCCACTTCGCCCGCGTCAAGGTGCCGCCGCTCCTGTCCCGCTTCCTGGAGAGCTCCCCGGGCCGCTACGTCCCCCTCGAGGACGTCATCGCCGCCCACCTGGAGGAGCTGTTCCCGGGCATGGAGGTCCTGGAGCACCACACCTTCCGCCTCACCCGCAACGAGGACCTGGAGGTCGAGGAGGACGACGCCGAGAACCTGCTCCAGGCCCTGGAGAAGGAGCTCATGCGGCGCCGCTTCGGGCCGCCGGTGCGCCTGGAGGTCGAGGAGTCCATCGACCGCGAGGTGCTCGACCTCCTCGTGCGCGAGCTGAAGATCAGCGAGGCCGAGGTGTACCCGCTGCCCGGCCCGCTCGACCTCACCGGCCTCTTCCGCATCCACAGCCTCGACCGGCCCGAGCTGAAGTACCCCAAGTTCGTCGCCGGCACCCACCGGGACCTCGCCGAGGTGGAGTCGGCGTCCGCGCCCGACATCTTCGCGGCGCTGCGCCAGCGGGACGTCCTCCTGCACCACCCGTACGACTCCTTCTCCACCTCCGTCCAGGCCTTCCTGGAGCAGGCGGCGGCCGACCCGGACGTCCTGGCCATCAAGCAGACCCTGTACCGCACCTCCGGCGACTCCCCGATAGTCGACGCGCTCATCGACGCCGCCGAGGCCGGCAAGCAGGTCCTGGTCCTGGTGGAGATCAAGGCCCGGTTCGACGAGCACGCCAACATCAAGTGGGCGCGCAAGCTGGAGGAGGCCGGCTGCCACGTCGTCTACGGCCTCGTGGGCCTGAAGACCCACTGCAAGCTGTCCCTGGTGGTCCGCCAGGAGGGCGACGACACCCTGCGGCGCTACAGCCACGTCGGCACCGGCAACTACCACCCCAAGACCGCCCGGCTGTACGAGGACCTCGGCCTGCTCACCGCGGACCCGCAGGTCGGCGCGGACCTGTCCGACCTGTTCAACCGCCTCTCCGGCTACTCCCGCCGCGAGACCTACCGCCGGCTGCTCGTCGCGCCCAAGTCCCTGCGGGACGGCCTGATCTCACGGATCAACAAGGAGGCCCAGCACCACCGCGCCGGGCGGCCCGCCTCCATCCGCATCAAGGTCAACTCGATGGTCGACGAGGCGGTCGTCGACGCGCTCTACGGCGCGGCCCAGGCCGGAGTGCCCGTCGACGTGTGGGTGCGCGGCATCTGCGCGCTGCGCCCCGGCGTACCGGGCCTGTCGGAGAACATCCGCGTCCGCTCGATCCTCGGCCGCTTCCTGGAGCACTCGCGGATCTTCGCCTTCGGCAACGGCGGCGAACCCGAGGTCTGGATCGGCAGCGCCGACATGATGCACCGCAACCTCGACCGCCGTATCGAGGCCCTGGTCCGGGTCACCGACCCGGCCCACCGAGCCGTGCTCAACCGGCTCCTGGAGACCGGCATGGCCGACACCACCGCCTCCTGGCACCTCGGCCCGGACGGCGAGTGGACCCGGCACGCGGTCGACGGTGACGGCCAGCCCCTGCGCAACATTCAGGAGACGCTCATAGACGCCCGGAGGCGCCGGCGTGGCACAGCAACACCTTGACCCGACGGACCCCACGGCCGCCGGTCCGGTGGCCGTCGACGCCCTCGCGGGTTATCTGCGGGCGCAGGCAACGGAGTTCCTCCGCGCCCTGCGCCTGCACCGCGAGACGGGCGGCGGCGCCGCGGGCGGCAGCGAGGAGTCCGTCGACGCGGCCCGGGCCCTGCGCCGCGCGGCCCGCCGCATCAGCGGCACCCTGCACACCTTCCGCCCCCTGCTGGACGAGACCTGGGCGGAGGAACTCCGCCCCGAACTCGCCTGGCTCTCCGGCACCCTGGCCCGAGAACACGCCTACCAGGCCCGCCTGGAAAGGCTCTTGCAGGCACTCCACAGGCTGTCACCCGGGGGAGCCGGGGGCAGTCGTGCCGATGCAGGGGATGCGGCTGCGGGCAGTCGTGCGGACGCAGGAGACGTAGCCGCGGGCAGTCGTACCTCCCCCCGTGCCGAACGCCTGGGAGGTACCCCCAGGGCGGCACGGGTGGGCGATGGGGGTGCCCCCGCGCGAGCTCGTTCGAGCGTGGGGGAGGCAGCCGGCAGCGCCGGAACCGTTCCCCACCCACCCGCACCCGACCGCGGCAACGGCAACCTCACCGTGGGCGCGGCAAAAGCAGGCGCCCTCCTGGACCGCCAGCTGACGCTGGCCCGCACCCGCGCCCACTCCACAGCCCTCCAGGCGCTCGGCTCCAGCCGCTTCCACGCCGTCGCCGACAAGGTCGCCGTCCTCGCCAGTGACGTCCCCCTCACCCCCACCGCACACACCATGGCCCCCCATCCGCTCGCCACCGCCGCCGAGGAACGCCTGACGGACGCCGTCGCCGCGCTCCCCCTCGTCACCGCGGGCAGCCCGTACAACGCGGCCGCACTGGTCCACGGCCTGTCCCCGGACCCGTCCCCGCATCCCCAGGACGCCCCCTGGCACCAGGTCCGCCTGCTGCTGCGCCTGCACCGGTACGCCCAGGAGGCACTGCACGCCGTCGACGGTGAGGGCGCCCCCGTGGACGTACGGCTTCTGGCGGCCAGCCGCGCCCTCGACCGGCACCGCGACGCCTCGGAGGCGGCGGCCGCCGCGGCCGCGGCCGCCCGTACGCCCCGCATCGCCCCGGCGACGGCGTACGCGCTCGGCGTGCTCCACGCGGATCAGCGCCACGAGGTGGAGGCGGCCAGGTTCGCCTTCCAGCAGGTGTGGCAGATGCAGGCGATCGGCGCGAACTGAAGGCCACGGACTGAAGGAGGCGGTGAGCCCCGGTGCCGCGTACGAAGGAAACGAAGGACACCGTCGTCCGGGCGGCCGGCTGCGTCCTGTGGCGGCGCGCGCCGTCGGGCGGCTCCCTCGAACTGTGCCTGGTGCACCGGCCGAAGTACGACGACTGGTCCTGGCCGAAGGGAAAGCTCAAGCCCGGCGAGGACCCGCTCGCGGGCGCGCTGCGTGAGGTGGCGGAGGAGACGGGGTACACGGCGGTTCCGGGCGTGGAGCTGAGCACCGTCGCCTACATGGCGGGCGGGCGTCCCAAGCGGGTGCGGTACTGGGCGGCCGAGGCCACCGCGGGCCGTTTCACTCCCAACAAGGAGGTGGACCGGCTGCGTTGGCTGCCGCCCGCCGCCGCCCGCGACCGGCTGACCCAGTTCCGCGACCGCGAACTCGTCGACGAACTCCTGACCGTGCTGCGCCTGACCTGATGCCGTGAGACAGCCCTGCGCCCCTTCGGGGCCGTCAGGCGTCCCGCGCGTGCCCCTCCGCGTCCGAGCGGGCCAGGCTGCGCGCCCGGCGGGCGGGGCCGCGCCAGCCGCAGCTGCACCGGGCCAGGCAGAAGCGCCCCTGTTCGACGGTCGTCGTGCGGTGTTCCTGGTGCTGCCGTTGTTCCTGCGCCGGGCCGAGCCCTTCTCGTCGCGCCACGCCGACCACGCTACCCACGCCAGATGAACAACCGGTTGCCGCTTCCCGCGGCTGCCGCCCGCGCGTGACGGGCCTGAGCACCCGTCGTTGAACCGGAGGACAGGGGGCCGGTGACGGACAGAGCGGCTGGGGGTAGGCAGGCGATGGCGGAGCGGCAGCGGCGGCAGACGGGCAAGACGGTGCTCGCGGCGGGGCTGTTGGTCTGCGCGTGTGCCACCGGATGCTCCGGCAACGGCATGGCCGCCGAGGACTCACGCGCGGCCCACGACCCGGTGCGGACCGTGCGCCAGGCCCCCGACGCGCTGCTCGCGGCGGGCAGTTCCCAGGCCCGTACGGCGATGGAGATGGCCGCGGGCGGCACACGCGTGACGATCCGCGGCGAAGGGGTCTACGACTTCCGGCAGCAGCTCGGGCGGTTGACGCTGGTGCTGCCGCAGGACCCGGCCGGGGCCCCCGAGCACCGGCCGATCACCGAACTGCTCGCTCCGGGCGCCCTGTTCATGAAGAACCGGGGAGCGGGCGTGCCCGCCGACAAGTGGGTGCGGGTGGAGACGGCGACGCTCTCCGACGGCAACCTGGTCACCGGCGGCGCCACCGACCCGTTCGCGGCCGCCCAGGTGCTGCGCGGGACGCGCACGGCGGCGTTCGTGGGGGACACACAGGTGGCGGGTGTCGCGGTGCGGCACTTCAGGGGCACCGCCGATCTGGCGCTGGCGGCGAAGAACGCCTCGGCGGCCGACGACGCGGCGCTGCGGGCCGCGCTGAAGGCGGCGGCGAAAGGGTTCGCCACGGCCGATGTCCCGTTCGACGTCTACCTCGACGACCAGGGCCGGATCCGCAAGCTCAGGCAGCGCTTCGGCTTCGTCGGCAGGCACGGGCACGACAAGGAGACGGTGGCCGTCTTCTCCACGACCCTGCTGTACGCCTTCGGGACCCCGGTGAGCGTGACGCTGCCGCAGTCGAAGGACATCTTCGCCGGCCGGATCGCCGAGCAGTGAGGGCACCGGGCGGCCCGGTGAAGCGGTCCGGTGGCCGGAAATGACCGGCGGACTAGCCCTTCCGTGCCATGCGCGGTCCGTGGGCGGCTCCCTACTCTAGGAAGCCGGCGACGACAGGGAAGAGGTGACGCGCGTGGCTCCGGTGGGTACGGCAGTCCAGGACCACGTGGCCCTCGCCGAGATCGAGCTGTGCGGAGAGCTGATCATCGCCGCCTCGGCGGCCCGGGAGCGGCTCAGCCTGGAAAGCATCGACGAGGTGCTGAGAGTCGCCGAGGAACGCCGCACCGGCGCCGACAGCTGAGCGCCGGCCCCGCCGGCCCCCTGCGTCACGCGCTCAGGTCCGCAGCAGCCGCCCGATCGCCTTGGTGGCCTCCTCCACCTTCGCGTCGATCTCCGAGCCGCCCTTGACGGCCGCGTCGGCCACGCAGTGGCGCAGGTGCTCCTCCAGCAGCTGCAGGGCGAAGGACTGCAGGGCCTTGGTGGAGGCGGACACCTGGGTGAGTATGTCGATGCAGTAGGTGTCCTCGTCGACCATCCTCTGCAGCCCGCGGATCTGGCCCTCGATCCGGCGCAGCCGCTTGAGGTGCTCGTCCTTCTGCTTGTGGTAGCCGTACGTGGCGTGCTCATGCCCGGCTTCCCCGGGGAGCGCGGCCGTGGTGCCGTCGGAGGGCGCCGTCGCGCCGGCCTCGGTGGTCGTCATCGCGTCCTCCCGCTCGTAACGGAGTCAAGGCATACCCCTGCCGGGTATATCGTACCGAATTTCCCGGGTAGGGGCCCCTGGCAAGCCCCCGTGACGAGCACCGTGCCCGATGGGCGACACTGGGGGACGGCCCTCTGAGAGCCCCGGGCAGAATGGACGCCCGAGGCCCTCGGCCGTGGCCGGATGATGTGCTTAGCATCATCCTGACCGAAACCGAAGCACCCCGAGGACCCCACGTGCGCTTTCGTCTGACCCCCAGGGAGACGAGCTTCTACGACATGTTCGCCGCGTCCGCGGACAACATCGTCACGGGCTCGAAACTCCTGATGGAACTGCTCGGGGCGGACGCTTCCGCCCGGGCCGAGATCGCAGAGCGTATGCGGGCCGCGGAACACGCAGGCGACGACGCCACGCACGCGATCTTCCACCAGCTGAACTCCTCCTTCATCACGCCCTTCGACCGCGAGGACATCTACTCCCTCGCGTCGTCCCTCGACGACATCATGGACTTCATGGAGGAGGCCGTCGACCTGGTCGTCCTCTACAACATCGAAGAACTGCCCAAGGGCGTCGAGCAGCAGATCGAGGTCCTGGCGCGGGCGGCGGAGCTGACCGCCGAGGCCATGCCGCACCTGCGCACGATGGAGAACCTCACCGAGTACTGGATCGAGGTGAACCGTCTGGAGAACCAGGCGGACCAGATCCACCGCAAGCTCCTCGCCCACCTGTTCAACGGCAAGTACGACGCGATCGAGGTGCTCAAGCTCAAGCAGATCGTGGACGTACTGGAGGAGGCGGCGGACGCCTTCGAGCACGTGGCGAACACGGTGGAGACCATCGCGGTCAAGGAGTCCTGAGGCGTCCATGGACACCTTCGCTCTGATCCTGACCATCCTGGTCGCCCTCGGCTTCGCCTACACCAACGGATTCCACGACTCCGCGAACGCCATCGCCACCTCCGTCTCGACCCGTGCGCTCACCCCGCGGGCCGCGCTGGCGATGGCCGCGGTGATGAACCTCGCCGGCGCCTTCCTGGGCAGCGGGGTCGCCAAGACCGTCAGCGAGGGTCTGATCGAGACCCCCAGCGGCGGCAAGGGGATGGGGATCCTCTTCGCGGCGCTGTTCGGCGCCATCGTCTGGAACCTGATCACCTGGTACTTCGGCCTGCCCTCGTCCTCCTCGCACGCCCTGTTCGGCGGCCTGGTGGGCGCGGCCCTGGCG
This sequence comes from Streptomyces sp. MK7, assembly GCF_032658145.1. NCBI lineage: Bacteria > Bacillati > Actinomycetota > Actinomycetes > Kitasatosporales > Streptomycetaceae > Streptomyces > Streptomyces sp. MK7. The sequence goes on along the minus strand of NZ_JAVACL010000038.1, from coordinate 18,096 downwards.
GGCGGCACGGCGGTGCACTGGAACGGCGTCCTGGACAAGGTCGTCACGCCGATGTTCCTGTCGCCGGTGGTCGGCCTGATCGTCGGCTACCTGGTCATGACGCTGATCATGTGGATCTTCCGCCGGACCAACCCGCACAAGGCCAAGCGCGGCTTCCGTATAGCGCAGACGGTCTCCGCGGCCGGCATGGCGCTCGGCCACGGCCTGCAGGACGCCCAGAAGACCATGGGCGTGGTGGTGATGGCGCTGGTCATCGGCGGCGTCGAGACGTACGGCGACCCGATCCCGGTGTGGGTGAAGCTGATCTCCGCGCTGATGCTGTCGCTGGGCACCTACGCGGGCGGCTGGCGCATCATGCGCACCCTGGGCCGCAAGATCATCGAGCTGGACCCGCCGCAGGGCTTCGCGGCCGAGGCGACCGGCGCGTCGATCATGTTCGGCACCGCCTTCCTGTTCAAGGCGCCGATCTCCACCACCCACGTCATCACCTCGGCGATCATGGGTGTGGGCGCAACGAAGCGGGTGAACGCCGTCCGCTGGGGCGTGGCGAAGAACATCGTCCTCGGCTGGTTCATCACCATGCCGGCCGCCGCGATCATGTCGGCCCTGGCCTTCTGGCTGGTCAACCTGGCGTTCCTGTAGAAGCGCCGGCCGTGGCGGGAACGCCTGGCCGGAACGCGCAGGGCCCGCCCCCGGGAGCCAGGGGCGGGCCTTTCCGCATCCTCACGGTGGCACCGCCATGCAGCACCGCGAGGGGTCATGTACCGGCTCGGATCAGCCGAAGCGGCCGGAGATGTAGTCCTCGGTCGCCTGGACCGAGGGGTTGGAGAAGATCCGCTCGGTGTCGTCGATCTCGATCAGCCGGCCCGGCTGCCCGACGGCCGCCAGGTTGAAGAACGCCGTACGGTCCGAGACGCGCGCCGCCTGCTGCATGTTGTGCGTCACGATGACGATCGTGAAGCGTTCCTTCAGCTCGCCGATCAGGTCCTCGATGGCGAGGGTGGAGATCGGGTCCAGGGCGGAGCAGGGCTCGTCCATGAGCAGCACCTTCGGCTCGACGGCGATCGCCCGCGCGATGCACAGCCGCTGCTGCTGACCACCGGACAGCCCCGAGCCCGGCTTGTTCAGGCGGTCCTTGACCTCGTTCCAGAGGTTCGCGCCCTTGAGCGACTTCTCGACGATGTCGTTCAGCTCGCTCTTCTTGTAGTTGCCGTTCAGGCGCAGCCCCGCCGCCACGTTGTCGAAGATCGACATGGTGGGGAACGGGTTCGGCCGCTGGAAGACCATGCCCACCTCACGGCGGACGTTCACCGGGTCGATCCCGGCGCTGTAGAGGTCCTCGGAGTCCAGCATCACCTTGCCCTCGACCCGGCCGCCCGGCGTGACCTCGTGCATCCGGTTCAGGGTGCGCAGGAACGTCGACTTGCCGCAGCCGGACGGCCCGATGAAGGCCGTCACCGAACGCGGTTCGACCGTCATCGAGATGTCCTCGATCGCCTTGTGGGAGCCGTAGTAGGCGGTGAGCCCGCTCACGTCGATTCGCTTGGCCATGACTACTTCTTCACTTCCAGTCGTCTCAGTCGCTTCAGTGGCCGCCGTCAGCGACCGGTCTTCGGGGCCTTCCAGCGGGCGATGCCGCGGGCCACCAGGTTGAGGATCATCACGAAGGCGATGAGGGTGAGAGCCGCCGCCCAGGCGCGGTCGTAGGCCGCGCCGGAACCCGAGCTGTTCGCGTACTGCTGGTAGATGTACAGCGGCAGCGAGGCCTGCGGGTCCTTGAAGGGGTTGGAGTTGATGAAGTTCGTGCCCCAGACCAGCAGCAGGACGGGAGCGGTCTCACCGGTGATGCGCGCGATGGAGAGCATCACACCCGTGGCGATGCCGCCGATGGACGTCGGCAGGACCACCTTGAGGATGGTGCGCCACTTCGGGACGCCCAGCGCGAGGGAGGCCTCGCGCAGCTCGTTGGGGACGAGCTTGAGCATCTCCTCGGTGGAGCGGACCACCACGGGCATCATCAGGATCGCCAGGGCGAGCGAACCGGCGAAGCCGGAGTAGCCCATCTTGAGGATCAGGATCCAGAAACTGAGGACGAAGAGGCCGGCGACGATCGAGGGGATGCCGGTCATCACGTCGACGAAGAAGGTGACGGCCTTGGCGAGCCCGCCGCGCCCGTACTCGACCAGGTAGATCGCGGTCAGCACACCGATCGGCACGGCGATCAGGGTGGCGAGGCCCACCTGCTCCAGGGTGCCGAGCAGGGCGTGGTAGATGCCGCCGCCCGGCTCGGTGTCGGCGACACCGGCCATGGAGTGGCTGAGGAAGTAGCCGTCGAAGACCTTCACACCGCGCTTGACGGTGGCCCAGATCAGGGAGGCCAGCGGAACGACGGCGACGAGGAAGCAGACCCAGACCAGGCTGGTGGCGATACGGTCCTTGGCCTGCCTGCGACCCTCGACCCGGCTTGCGACGACATAGGTGACGAGGACGGCGAGGACCGCGGCGATCAGGCCCCACTGCACCTTGCTGTCCAGTCCGGCGCCCAGGCCGATGGCCACGGCGACGGCGACGGACCCCACGACGACGGCGAGCGGGAACCACTTGGGAAGGCTGGCGCCGCGCAGCGAGCCGGCGCGCTTGTCGGTGACGGCTGGCGTGCTCATGCGTTGGCCCCCGAGTACTCCTTGCGGCGGTTGATGATCATGCGGGCCGCACCGTTGACCAGCAGGGTGATCACGAACAGCACGAGACCGGAGGCGATCAGCGCGTCCTGACCGAACTCGGTGGCCTCGTTGAACTTGCTCGCGATGTTCTGGGCGAAGGTGCCGCCGCCCGGGTCCAGCAGGCTGGCCTTGATGTCGAAGGTCGGGGAGAGCACGGTGGCGACGGCCATCGTCTCGCCGAGCGCGCGGCCGAGGCCGAGCATCGAGGCGGAGATCACACCGGAGCGGCCGAAGGGCAGCACCGACATGCGGATGACCTCCCAGCGCGTGGCGCCGAGGGCCAGCGCGGCCTCCTCGTGCATCCGCGGGACCTGGCGGAAGACCTCGCGGCTGACGTTGGTGATGATCGGCAGGATCATGATCGCCAGCAGGATGCCCACGGTGAGCAGCGACCGCGGGGCGCCGCCCTGCCAGGACAGGACGCCGGTCCAGCCGAAGTACTCGTCGAGCCAGCCGTACAGGCCGTTCAGATGCGGCACGAGGACCAGGGCGCCCCACAGGCCGTAGACGATCGACGGTACGGCGGCCAGCAGGTCGATCACGTAGGCGATGGGGCCGCTGAGCTTGCGCGGGGCGTAGTGCGTGAGGAACAGCGCGATGCCGACCGCCACCGGGACCGCGAGGGCCATGGCGACGATCGAGGAGACGACCGTGCCGAACGCCAGCACGGCGATGCCGAACTGGGGCGGCAGGACGCCGGTGTTCCACTCGAAGGTGGTCAGGAAGTTGCCGTCGTCCTTGTTGATGGCGAGGACGGCACGGTAGGTGAGGAAGACCGCGATCGCGGCCATGATCACCAGGAGCAGGATGCCCGATCCCCGGGAGAGCCCGAGGAAGATGCGGTCCCCGGGACGGCCGGCGCCACGGGCGGCGCGCTTGTGGGCGGCCGGGCCCGTGGGGGTGAGGGGCGGAGCTGCGTCGTTGTGCTGTGTGGTTGTGTCCATCGGGTTCTCCGGTCTGCGGAGCCGTACGCGGTGTACGGGCTCCTGGCGGCGGTGCACCGGACGATGCGGTCCGGGTCCCGTTCGGTGGCGGGACCCGGCCGCACGCTCAGATCAGCTCAGGCCCGAGATGGTGGAGCGGACCTTGGTGATGATCTCGTCGGGGATCGGCGCGTAGGAGGCGCTGGTCAGCTGCTTCTGGCCGTCCTCGGAGGCGATGTACGACAGGAAGGACTTCACGGCCGGCAGGGTGTCGGCCTTGTTGCCCTTGTCACACGCGATCTCGTAGGTGACCAGGGTGAGCGGGTAGGCGCCGTCCTCCTTCGGCTCGTAGTTGAGCTTCAGCGCCATGTCCTGCCCGGTGCCGACGACCTGCGCCGCGGCGATGGCCTTGCTGGCGTTCTCGGCGGTGGCCTTGGCCGGGGTGGCGGCGCCCGTCTTCAGGTCGACGGTCTTGATGCCGTCGGAGGCGTAGGAGAGCTCGAAGTAGGAGATCGCGCCGGAGGTCTGCTTGACCTGCTGGGCGAGGCCGGAGGAGCCCTGCGCGGACTGGCCGCCCTTGGCCTGCCAGGCCTTGCCGCCCGAGTACGGCCAGTCGCTCTTGGCGGTGGCGATCAGGTACTTGGTGAAGTTGTCCGTGGTGCCGGACTCGTCGGAGCGGTGGAACGCCTGGATCTTCAGGTCGGGCAGCTTGGCGCTCGGGTTCAGCTTCTTGATCGCCTCGTCGTTCCAGTTGGTGATCTTGCCGTTGAAGATCTTGGCGATGGTGGACGGGTCGAGGGTCAGGCTGTCCACGCCCGGCACGTTGAAGCCGACCGCGATCGGACCGCCGACCATGGGCAGGTCGATCGCCTGGCCGCCCGAGCAGACCTTCTTGGACTGCTCGATCTCCTCCGGCTTCAGCGGGGAGTCAGAACCGGCGAACGCGGTCTGGCCCTGGAGGAAGGCGGTGATACCGGCGCCCGAACCGGTCGGGTTGTAGTTGATCTGCACGTCCTTGCAGGCCTGGCCGTACTGCTTGACCCACGCGTCGATCGCGTTCTTCTGCGCCGAGGAACCGGACGCCTGCAGCTGGCCCTTGGCGCTGTCGCACTTGACCGAGCCGGGAGCGGCGGCGGCGGACGAGCTGCTGTCGCCGCCGTCCTTGCCGCTGTTGTTGTCGGAGCCGCACGCCGTGAGGGCCAGGGCGCCGGAGGCGGCGAGGACGCCGAGAGCGAGTGCCCGCCGGTTCTTGCGCTGAAGCTTCACTTGAGGGAGTTCCTTCCAGGAGCCGCCGTCCTGATCGGCGGCGTGCGAAGAGTGGTGGACGCCGATGCGACGAGATGCGCATCAGCACCGGGTAAGGCCGAAATTAGGCAGAACAGGTGAAGCCGCCGATGGCCGGAAGTGAACGAGGGGTGAACCCCTGCCGACGGTGCGGTGAGGTCACGGAATGCTCACGGGGAGGGCACGTGAAGGTCCCGACGGACGGGCCGGGACCGCCGGTCCGGACTTCCTGGAACCCGCCGGGCCGGACCGTCGTCTCGGTCCACGGGAGCCGACGGAAGGCGCAGACATGGAACGGCGTGCGTTCATCGGGGGCGGGGCGGCCGCGCTGGCCGCGCTGGCCACCGCCGCGTGCAGCGGCGGCGGCAGCGGGTCGGCCGCGGGAGCGGCCGGTAGCGCCGCCGGAGCGAGCCCACCGTCCTCGGGCGTGCCCTCCGGCACGGGGACACGCACCACCGGTGCCGCGGCCCCCGCCGGCTGGACCGCGCTCGGCCGCGCCCTGGACGGCACCCTGATCCGCCCCGGCGACGCCCACTGGAGCACCGCCCACCAGCTCTACAACACCCGTTTCGACGGGCTGAAGCCCGCCGCCGTCGCCTACGTCGCCCACGCCGACGACATCCGTACGGCCCTCTCCTACGCCCGCGCCCACCGCCTGCGCGTGGCCATCCGCAACGGCGGCCACTCCTACGCCGGCTGGTCCTCCGGCGACGGCCGCCTGATCCTCGACGTCTCCAGGCTCGACCAGGTCAGAGCCGGCGGCACCTCGGCGGTGGTCGGCGCCGGCGCCAAACTCATCGACGTCTACCGGGCGCTCACCGCGAAGGGCGTGACAATACCCGCCGGGTCCTGCCCGACGGTCGGCGTCTCCGGCCTGGTGCTCGGCGGCGGTCACGGCGTCGTCTCCCGCGCCTACGGCCTGACCTGCGACAGCCTCACCCAGGCCACGATCGTCACGGCCGACGGCCGTCAACTGACCGTCAGCGCCACCGAGAACAAGGACCTGTTCTGGGCGCTGCGCGGCGCCGGCAACGGCAACTTCGGCGTCGTCACCGAACTGCGGTTCCGCACCCACCCCGCGCCGCAGGGGGTGTCCGCCTACCTGACCTGGCCGTGGGCGAAGGCGGCGGCGGTGGTGACGGCCTGGCAGGAGTGGGGCCCCGGCCAGCCGGACGAGATCTGGTCCTCCCTCCACCTGGAGAACACACCGGGCGGCACCCCGAGGGTCTCGGTGGCCGCCTTCTCCCTCGGCACCTACGGCGAGCTGCAGAACGCGGTGGACCGCCTGGCCGCCGCGATCGGCGCCCGTGCCTCCAGCGTCTCGCTGAACCGCCACTCCTACGAGGGCGCCATGGAGGCCTACGCCGGCTGCTCGTCCTTCCCCACCGAGCCCCAGTGCCATCTGCCCGGCTCGACACCCGGCCGCTCCCCGCAGGGCAGGCTCGGCCGCGAGACCTACGCGGCCCGCTCCGACTTCTTCGACCGGTCCCTGTCCGCCGCCGGCGTCCGGACGCTGCTGTCACAGCTCCCGTCGGTGCGGGGCGGCGCGGGCAGCATCGCGCTCACCGCCCTCGGCGGCGCGGTCAACCGCGTCCCGCCCACGGCGACGGCCTTCGTCCACCGCCGCTCGCGCATGCTCGCCCAGTACATAGCGTCCTGGACTCCCGGCACTGGGGGTACCTCCCAGGCGTCCAGCACGGGGGGAGGCACGAGCGCCCAGTCCTGGCTCACGTCCGCCCACACCGCGATGAGGCCGTACGCCTCCGGCGCCGCCTACCAGAACTACACCGACCCCGCCCTGACGAACTGGCGCACGGCCTACTACGGTGCGGCGGCCCCCCGCCTGAAGCAACTGAAGCACCAGTACGACCCAGAGGGCTTCTTCACATACCCACAGGGGCTGTAACCGCGGCCGTCGCTGAGGTGGGGGTGCGCTCACCGCGCTTGCGGGGTGCCGCCGGCGCTACGCCGCCAGATCCCGCTCCTCCGCGGCGGCCAGCTCGTCCCCACGCGCCCCGGCCAGCACAGCCCGCCGACGCACCCCAGCCGACCGAGCCCGCACGACCCATGCCCCCCACCGAGCCCCCTCGACAGCCTTCAGCACCGGCGTGAGCAATGCCATGGCGAGGGGCGACAGCAGCAGCGCCACCGCAGTACCGAGCGCGAACCCCCCGACCACATCCGTCGGATAGTGCACGCCCATGTACACCCGGCAGAACCCCTCCAGCAGCGCCAGCCCGATCCCCACCAGCCCGAACCGCCGGTTGGCCACGAACAGCGCCACCCCCATCGCCATGGTGAGCGTCGCGTGATCGCTGACGAAGGAGAAGTCGCTCTTCCCCGACACCAGGACGTCCAGCCCCTGATGGTCCCGGAACGGCCGGGGCCGCTGCACGAACCCCCGGATCGGCACGTTCACCAGCACCGCGATCCCCGCCGCGAGCGGCGCCCACACCAGCGCGGCCACGGAGGAGGCGGCATCCTCGGCGCCCCGCCGCCGCACGGACCACCAGCACCACACCACCAGCAGGACCATGGCGAGCAGCAGCCCGTACTCACCGACGTACTCCATGACCCGGTCGAACCAGTGCGGCGCGTCCTTGGCCAGGCCGTTGATGTCGTAGAGCAGGTCGACGTCGGGGTTCGACCCGGATTCGGCGAGTCCAGCCATCGTGCTGCGGCCCCTTCGTCGTGTCCTTGGACGTCAGTACGTCAACAGGAACGCACGACCCCGTTTGATACGTTCCACGGTCCACCGAATGATCACGCAGACGTTATCGAAGAGAGACTCGTCGTCGCAGCTCAGGGGTGGGGTTCACGCTCGGTTCAGACCGAGGTGGGGAGTGCTTTCGCGCCATCTTCGGTGACCCGGGTGGCCCCGAAGTAGTCCGGAGTGTCGACCGGGTCGAAGCGGATGACGGCCCCCGGCCGGGGCGCGTCGATCATGTACCCGCCGCCGACGTAGATCCCCACGTGCCGAATGGCCCGGGAATTGGCCGGATCGTCGGAGAAGAACACCAGATCGCCCGGCAGCAGTTCCTCCCGCCGGGGGTGCGGACCCGCGTTGTACTGGTCGTTGGCCACCCGCGGCAGGCTGATCCTCACGCTCTCGAACGCGGCCTTGGTCAGCCCCGAGCAGTCGAACCGCCCGTCCTGGTCGGCGGTGCCGTTCCCGCCCCAGAGATAGGGGGTCCCGAGCTTGCTCTGAGCGTAGGAGATCGCACCGGCGGCCTGCTGCGAGGGATCGACCCGGGTGACGGGCGCGGCGAAGCTCTTCTCCAGGGTCGTGATCGTCTTCACGTAGTTCCGGGTCTCCGCGTACGGCGGCACACCCCCGTACTTGATGACGGCGTACGCACCCGCGTTGTAGGCCGCGAGCATGTTGTGCGAGAGATCGCCGGGCACGTCCTTCACGTACTTCGCGAGCTCGCAGTCGTAGGACGCGGCCGAGGGGATCGCGTCGTCCGGGTCCCAGACGTCCCGCTTGCCGTCGCCGTCGCCGTCGACGCCGTGCGTGGCCCAGGTCCCCGGGATGAACTGCGCGATGCCCTCCGCCGCGGCCGCCGACCTGGCGTTCGGGTTGAACCCGCTCTCCTGGTACAACTGGGCGGCGAGCAGGGCCGGGTTGAGGGCGGGACAGAGATTGCCCCACTTCTGCACGAGCGACTGGTAGACGGCCGGCACGGCCCCCTTGGCGAGTCGGACGGCCCCGCCGCCCACCCCGTTGACGAGGTTGCCGGCGACGACGTACACGCCGACGGCGAGCAGCATCACGAAGGCGACCCCGGATCCGACGGCGGCGATCGCCACGACCCATGCCTTACGCACCGTCAACCACCCCTCGCCGCCCGGGAGTCAGTCCGCACAGGACAGTCTAGGGGGTGTCTCGTCGATGAGGCCCCAGGGCGCTACCGGGGCCGGCCCAGCGGAAACGGGGTGCGGATCGGCCCTCATGGATCGGCGGCGGCGTCCTTGTAGAGCGCGGCCGCCTCGGCACCGAAGACGACGCTGTACGACGTGTCGGCCGTGGATCCGCCCTGCTCGTGCCCGCCGAGCACCCCGACCACCTGCCGGTCGCCGTTGACCCACGGGCTGCCGCTGGTGCCGCTGGTGAACTCGGGGCAGTCGATGCGCTGCTGGGTGCGGCTGTGCGAGTGGGGTTTGTTGGTGCAGGTGATGGGCACCTCGCGGGAGTCGGGATACCCGGTGACGGTCACCGCGGTCGCCCCGGTCGCCACCCCGCTGACGAAACGGTTGCTGCCGACGACGTCCTCGATGTCCCTGCCGTCCTTCGGGGCGATCACGGCGAAAGCCAGGTCGCTGTCCTCGTCCTGGTCCCTGGACCAACCCTCGGGCAGGAAGCGCTTCTTGACCTGCCAGACCCCGTACGGCGCCTTGCCGTCCCGGTATCCCGGCGCGAAGACCAGATCGGTGTCGTCGGTCAGGCAGTGCGCGGCGGTGAGGACGAGGTTCCGGTTGGGGCTGTGCACGACCGACGCGGTGCAGAAGTGGTTGCCGGGGAGGTCGTCGGCCCTGTCGACGCCGAACAGCGCCCCGATCCGCGCGCTCTGCGCGTTCTCCGCGATCACCGCGGTCACCCCGAGGGGGCCTGGCCCGTCGGAGGCGGACGCGACGGAGGCAGAGGTCACGGCGATCAGCACCAGACCGACGAACAGCGCGGAGTTCCGGGTGCGGGCGCGCGGGCGTACGTGACGGGCGTGGCTCTGGATCCCTGAGGTGCGCTTCATCAGGCCCCACTGTGTCCCAAGAAGGTGAGAAAGGGATCCCGACTTCACTGAGATTTTTCTGTGAAACCCCCGTTCACCGCACACTCTGCCCGGCATCGCCCCTCTTGCCCCACCTCGCCCGCGATCGGCACGGACCGCTTCCCCACACGGCACCCGGAGCCGGACAGGGCGTACAGACATGCGAGTTCGGCCGCTTCGCGACCGGCACGGCGTGAGACCATCGACGGGGCACGCGACCACACGCGATCACTCACCCGACCGGCCGACAGAAGCCCTGCGGGAGCGTGAGAAGTGTACTCGGCGTGACCTGCCGTGATACACAGAGTGACCATGCGCACGAAACCCGTCGCCAATGACGCCAAGTCGACATACGCGGGCGTCATTGTCGGCGACAATGAGGCCTGACCTCTGCGTGCCCGCAGGGGCCCGGAACTACCCACCAGGGGCGGTGACTTACATGCTCTTTGCGGCCGACAAGGGAGACATCAACACCATCATCGGCGGGATCGCTCCGGACTGGGGCCCCTTCGGCAGCCTGGGCAACGAGGCGAAGGTGATGATCGAGGTGGTGATGGCGGTGGCCATCCTGCTCTGCCTCGGCATCGCCGTCTGGGGCGCGGCGAAGCAGCGTATCGGCGCGACGGCCCTACGGGACACCTTCAGCGCCGAACAGGGCAAGGGCCTCATCATCGCCGGCCTCACGGGCGTCTTCATCATCGGCTCCCTCGGCACACTGTTCACCATCGTGTACGGCATGGCGGTGTAGAGCGCCGCCCTGTGCCCGGCGCACACCCGCGCATGCCGCGCACGGTGCCCCGCCCGCGCCGCCGGACGGCCCGTCCGGGCGCGTCCGGTGCCCCCGCTGCCCCCACCCACCCACCGTGCCCACCGGCCGAGGTTGCGTTTCCCTGATGTCGAGTCACCACACCGCGCCCGCGCGGGAACCAGCACGGCTACCGTCGTACTCCTACGCGTTCCGGTACGAGGTCGAGGTCGAGGGGGCGTACGGGACATGAGTCTCGGAGACGAGCACGGACACGGCGATCCCGCGCGCGCCGACGACGAGCTGTACGCGGGCGGCGGACAGACCCGCACCCGGCTCCCCGAGCGTTCCACCGACCCCTACGGCGGTGCCCGCCGCGGCCCCCGATCGTCCTCGCGCAGCCTGATCACGGTGGTCGCCGTCGTCGTCCTCCTCGTCGCCGCGATCGCCTTCGCGAACCGCGGCGGAGGCGACCCCTCCGCCGCGGACTCCGGCGGCCACGGCAACGACCCCAAGGCGGCCGCCACCGCACCCACGGGCAAGCGCCCGGTGACCACGAAGACGGCCGGCATCCCCTCCGGCTTCAGCCACGACGAACAGGGGGTGCAGAGCGCGGCGGCGAACTACGCCGTGACGCTCGGCTCGACCGGCATGTTCAAGAAGGACAGCCGGCACACCATCGTGGACCTCCTGTACACGCCCCAGGCCGCGGCGAGACTCCAGGGCCCCATGGACCAGGCCTACTCGCCCGGCCTCCTCGACAGGATGGGCCTGAACGCGGACGGCGAAGCCCCGGCCGGCAAGACGTTCGTCTCCCGCGTGGTCCCCGTGGGCACCACCGTGCAGCGGTACAGCGCCGACAGTGCCAAGGTCGCGGTCTGGTACGTGGGGCTCATCGGGATGTCCGGTGAGACCTCGACCGACCCGGTCACCTCGTCCTGGAAGACGTGGACGTTCGACCTGCAGTGGACGAGCAACGACTGGAAGATCGTCTCCGACGCGCAGCAGAACGGCCCAGCCCCCGTCCCCGGCGACGACAAGGCCGCCACCTCCGACGAGATCCGCAAGGCCATCGAAGAGTACGGAGGGTTCACGTATGCCCGGTAGCAGGCAGCGCACGCTCGAGCTCACCGGAGTCGTGGCAGCCGTGCAGACGTCGGTCGTGCTGCTGGCGACCCGTGCCGTCGCCGCGCCCTCGCCCAGCCCGACACCGTCGCCGTCGGCGAGCAAGAACAACTGCGACCTCATCTTCGGCGAGGCCAAGAAGTACTGCGAGCGCGGCAACGGCAGCAGCGGCGGAGGTTCCGACGCGCCCGACCCCACCTCCACCCTCGATCCCCTCTCCTCCCTCGCCAAGGGCTGTGCCGACGCCGCCTCCTGGACCATCGACAAGCTCAGCCACGCTGTGAAGGAGACGGCCAACGTCGACTTCACCAACCAGAAGTTCCTCCAGCAGTACGCCGTCGTCTTCGCCGCGTCGACGATCCTCACCCTGCTGCTGTGGCTGCTGGCCGTGGCCAAGCGGGCCGTGCGCGGCGTACCGCTGACCACCGCGATCTCGGAGGCGGTCGGCTTCCTCTGGCTGACCGTGCTCGCCTCCGCGTTCACCCCGCTGATCCTCTACACGGTCGTCTCGGCCGCCGACGGCGTCTCCGATGTGCTCGCCAAGACGACCGGGGACCAGGCGGACACGTTCTTCGGCACGTTCTCCGCCGCCCTCGGCAAGGGCAACGAGATCGGCGGCGGCCCGATCATGCTGATCGTCGTCTCCCTCGTGTCGATCCTCGCCGCCGGAGTGCTCTGGCTGGAGCTGGTCATCCGCGCCGCGCTGCTCTACGTCGGCGCGCTGCTCGGAACGGTCGTCTACGCGGGGCTCGTCGACAAGAACCTGTGGGGGCACGTCCGCCGCTGGGCGGGCATCATGATCGCGGTGATCCTGGTCAAGCCGGTCATCGTGATCGTGCTCGGGCTCGCCGGGGCCCTGTCGTCGGACGACAAGGGCCCGGGCGCGTTCTCCGCCGTCGTCTCCGGCCTCGCCATCATCCTGCTCGCCATCTTCGCCAGCGCGATGATCTACCGTTTCGTCCCCGGCTTCGGCGACGAGATCGCCGCCGGCCGCAACAACCGCATCATGCAGGGCGCCGAGAGCAAGGCCGCGGCCGTCATCAGCTCCCCGGCGACCCTGGTCGCGCAGGGCATCAAGACCCACAGCACCCGGGCCGACAGCAACGGCGCCGCGGCCGGCCACACGCCCGCACCCCGCCCGGCCAACCCCGTCTCCGGTGGCGTGGCCGCACACAGCACCCGCGTCCCGGACGGCGGCGGATCCGTCCCCTCCGCCGCACCCGCTCCCCGCGCACCCAGCCCGGTGAACACCCCCCACGCCAGCAGCAGCCGCAACAGCAGTACCAACCGCACGGGAGGTGAAGGGCGTTGACGACCGAGTCCCACATGTCCCACACGGTCACGCCCCGCCGTACATATCTGATCGGCCGCGCCCGGCCGAACGCGATCATCGGCCGCAACCGGGAGACCGGCGAGATCGCGCTGATCGTCGTGGGCGCGTTCATCGGCATGATGTGCGGGCTCCTCGTCCCCGTCCTGCCCCTGCGGATCGTCCTGCTGACCGGCTTCCCGCTGCTCGCGCTGGCCGCGGTCTACGTGCCGTACCGGCACCGCACCTTCTACAAGTGGTTCGAGATCAACCGCAGCTACAAGCGCACCGTCAAGCGGGGCGCCGCCTACCGCTCGGCCGTGATGGAGGCCGGTACGCGCATCGACGGACGGGAGATCGAGATCGGGCCGCCCCCCGGGATCGGCCGCATCACCTGGCTGGCCGCGCCGTTCGGCCCGGACGAGATCGCGGTACTGCTGCACGCCGACCGCAAGACCGTCACCGCCGCCATCGAGATCGAGGGTCCCGGCGTCGGACTGCGCGACTCGGAGGACCAGGAAGCCCTCGTCGACCGGTTCGGCACCCTGCTCAAGCACGTGGCCAACGGCGACGGCTTCGTCACCCGCCTCCAGATGCTCGCCCGCACCCTGCCCGCCGACCCCGACGCCCACGCCAAGGACGTCGCCCAGCGCGGGGACGAACGCGCGCCCGTGTGGCTGCGGCAGTCCTACGACCAGCTCCAGTCCATGGTGTCCACCAGCAGCGAGCAGCACCGCGCCTACCTGGTCGCCTGCATGCACTACAGCCGCGAACTGGCCGCCGAGGCCAACGCCATGGCGCGGGCGGCCCGGGCGCAGTCCGGCCGCAGACTCGACCGGGACGCCGGTCTCGCCGTCGTCATGGCCCGCGAGCTGACCGACATCTGCTCCCGGCTCCAGGAAGCCGACATCCGCGTACGGCAGCCGCTCGGTCAGGGGCGGCTGGCCTCGCTGATCCACTCCATGTACGACCCGGACCACCCGATCGACCACATCCAGGCGATGACCCAGCGCAACGCCTGGCCGGCCGAGCTGGACGCGATGGAGCCGACGTACCTCCAGGCCAAGACCCGTGAGTCCGCCACCCGCGAGCCCTGGTGCCACGCCACCGCGTGGATCAAGGAGTGGCCGATGACCCCGGTCGGCGTCAACTTCCTCGCCCCGCTCCTCGTCCACACCCCGGACGTCATCCGCACCGTCGCCGTCACCATGGACCTGGAACCCACCGAGGTCGCCATCGAACGCATGCTGACCGAGAAGACCAACGACGTCGCCGAGGCCAGCCGCGCCGCCAAGATGAACCGCACCGTGGACCCGCGCGACGTCCAGGCCCACCACCGCCTCGACCAGCGCGGCGAGGACCTCGCCAGCGGCGCCGCCGGCGTCAACCTGGTCGGCTACATCACCGTCTCCGCCCGCACCCCGGAGGCCCTGGCCCGCGACAAGCGGACCATAAGGGCCTCGGCCGGAAAGTCGTACCTGAAACTGGAGTGGTGCGACCGCGAGCACCACCGCGCCTTCGTGAACACGCTCCCGTTCGCCACCGGAATCCGACGGTAGGGGCTGATGCTCTGATGCGGGACCCGCTGACCGCACTCACGGACGCCTTCACGTCCTTCCTGTTCGGGAAGGTCGAGACGACCCGGCTGCCGGTGCGCACCTCCACGGGCCAGGCCCAGGCGGTCTACCTGCCCACGGCCGCGCCCGGCCTCGGCGACTCGGGCGTCATCATCGGCCGCGAGGTGTACTCCGGGAAGGGCTACATCTACGACCCCTTCCAGCTGTACGGCCAGCAGCTCCCCGCCCCGCACTGGCTCGTCCTCGGCGAGTCCGGCAACGGCAAGTCGGCGCTCGAGAAGACCTACGTCCTGCGCCAGCTGCGCTTCCGCGACCGCCAGGTCGTCGTCCTGGACGCCCAGGGCGAGGACGGCGTCGGCGAATGGAACCTCATCGCGCAGGAGCTGGGGATAACTCCCATCCGGCTGGACCCGACGGCCGCCCTCGACCACGGCATCCGGCTCAACCCCCTGGACCCGGCGATCACGACGACCGGGCAGCTCGCGCTGCTCCGCACCATCATCGAGGTCGCGATGGGGCACGGCCTGGACGAGCGGTCCGGCTTCGCGCTGAAGGTCGCGCATGCCTACGTCAACGAGTCGATCGTGGAGCGCCAGCCGGTCCTGTCCGACATCGTCGAACAGCTGCGCCACCCCGAGCCGGAGTCGGCCGAGGCGATGAACGTCGCCATCGACGACGTACGGGCGTGGGGACTGGACGTCGCCCTGGTCCTCGACCGTCTGGTCGACGGCGACCTGCGCGGCATGTTCGACGGACCGACGACGGTCGGTATCGACCTGGACGCCCCGCTGATCGTCTTCGACCTCTCCCACATCGACCGCAACTCCATCGCCATGCCGATCCTGATGGCGATCGTGGGCGTGTGGCTGGAGCACACCTGGATCCGCCCCGACCGCAAGAAGCGCATCTTCCTGGTCGAGGAGGCCTGGCACATCATCAACAGCCCGTTCGTGGCACAGCTGTTCCAGCGGCTGCTGAAGTTCGGCCGCCGGCTCGGTCTGTCCTTCGTCGCGGTCGTCCACCACCTGTCCGACGTGGTGGACGGGGCGGCGGCGAAGGAGGCGGCCGCGATCCTGAAGATGGCGTCGACCAGGACGATCTACGCCCAGAAGGCCGACGAGGCCAGGGCCACCGGCCGGGTGCTGGGCCTGCCCCGGTGGGCGGTCGAGATCATCCCGACCCTGACGCCCGGCATCGCGGTGTGGGACGTCAACGGCAACGTCCAGGTCGTCAAACACCTGGTCACAGAGACCGAACGGCCGCTGGTCTTCACCGACCGCGCCATGACGGAGTCGTCCCGCGACCTCGCCGCCGACGACGCCCTGCGCGCCGCCGAGCTGGAGGCCGAACAGCGTGCGGCGGCCTTCGTGGAGCAGCACGTCCCCGATCTGGGCGGCTCCTCCGAGTCGACGGTGGCGTAAGGGGGCGCACAGAGGTGGGATCGAACGACCACTACCCGAGACATCAGGGTCAGGGGTACGGGCAGCAGGCGCAGGGCCGGAGTGACGGCCAGGGCGGCATTCCGGACGGCCTGCTGGTCGGCCTCCTGGCCTTCCTTCTCGGCATGACCCTGCTGGTGTGGACGGCCACGGGCCTGGCCGGTCTGTTCGCACACGGCGCCTGGCCCTCCGGGGTCACCTTCACCCGTACGCCCCTGGCCATGCGCCACCTCGTCGGCGAACCGCACGACATCGCCGGCGCCTGGCCGGACACCCCGGCCGGGCAGCTCTCCGGGTACGGGCTGTTCTGGGGCCTGTTCATCGGCCAGCTGATGGTGCTGTTCGTGCTGACGGTGTTCGTGATGGGCACGGTGGCGAGATGGCGGGCCGGGCGGGCGAGAAGACGGGCCGAGCAAGCGGCGGCCCTGGAGCCCCGGGAGGCGGCGGCAGCCAGGGAGCCTCGGGAGGCGTCCGTTTCCCCGGTCCACCACGAGGTCCCCATGCAGAGGGCGGTCCCGGAGCCCGTACCACAGCAGGGACCGCAGCCTGGAGCACAGGCCGAACCGCAGCCCGCTCCGCAGCCCGGTCCGCAGCAGGCGCCGCTCGCGCCGCCCCAGCAGCCGAGGCCGACGCCCGAAACCCACGAACCGGTGTTCCCGGGCCGCCGACGGGCCACGGTGTTCGTGGCACCGCGTGAGGAACGGCAGGCCACCGCCGTCCAGGCGATCCGCGACGCGGCCGGCCCCGCCCTCGTGGTCACCTCCAACCCGGCCCTGTGGCAGGAGACCAAGGACTCCAGGGCCAAGCTCGGTCCGGTCCTCCTCTACGACCCGGGCCACCGCTGCGACACCCCGGCACGCCTCCACTGGTCGCCCATCAGCGGCTGCGAGGACAAGGAGACGGCGGTCGCGAGAGCGGACGCCCTCCTCGCCCCGGTCCGCCCGACGGCCAGGATCGACCAGGCGGTGAGCGACACCGCACACACACTCCTGCGCAGCTATCTGCACGCCGCGGCCATCGACGGCCGCACCGTCCGCCACGTCCACCGCTGGTCGCAGGGAGGCCAGCTCCACGAGGCCGTACGGTCCCTCCGTACGAACCCCAAAGCGGCCTCCGGTTCCGCCGGGGAGCTGGAGGCCGCGCTCACCTCGCACCCCGAACGCCGCGACATCGCCCTGGAGTTGACCAGCCGGGCACTCGCCTCGCTCGTCATGGTCAACATCCGGGAAGCCTGCACACCCAACCGAAGTGATGCGCTCGCCTTGGATTCCTTCGTGAACGAGGGGGGAACGCTTTATGTGGTGGGGGAATCGATCGAGGATCCCCGCACCAACCCGGGCGCGATGCCGCTGCTGACGGCACTCGCCGCAAGCGTGGTCGAGCGCGGCCGGCGCATGGCCGAACGGTCATCCTCCGGTCGGCTCGACCCACCACTCACGCTCGTCCTGGACGACGTGGCCGCCGTCGCCCCGCTGCCCCAGCTCCCCGAACTGCTCTCCGGCGGAGCCGAGCGCGGGATGCCGACGCTGGCCCTGCTGCGCTCCCGGGAACAGGGTCGCGCCCGCTGGCCGCACGACGAGCTCCCGGCGTGACCTTCAGGGGCGCTCGAGGACGTACTCCAGCTCGGTCTCGTCGGGGCGGGCGCTCAACGGCACGGTACGCCCGGTGGGCACGAAGCCGACCCTGCGATAGAAGCGCTGGGCCCGCCCGTTGTCCTCGTGCACGATCAGCCGTACCCGTTCGGCATCCGCGTTCCACGCCCACTGGAGGGCCTCGTCGAACAGCACCTCGGTCAGCCCGCACCCGCGGTGCTCGGGCCGTACGTACACGCCGACGACGTGACCCTGCCGCTGCTCGACGGGGAACCCGGCCCAGTCCGTCGTGCCGGCCCGCTCCAGAAGCATCGTGACGGTCCCGGCCCACTCACCGTCCGGCCCTTCCGCGACGAACGTCTGGGCCTCGGTCGCACCAGCCGCGGCATTGGTCGCCCGATCCTGCCAGAAGGAATCCGGCCGGGCCGCGGCCTCGTCGTAGGTCTCCAGGAACGCGAGAGGGGCCATCGGATCCTGCAGGGCGAGGAGCCGCAGCGCCTTCACCGTCGGCCACTCCGCGGCGCGTATGGCGCGGACCACGAACTTCTCATCGCTGTCGGGGCTGCTCATGGGGCCACGGTAGTCCAGCAAAACGAAAAGGCCCACGCCTTTT
>NZ_JAVACL010000037.1:0-75414 GCF_032658145.1 Streptomyces sp. MK7 | reverse complement strand
TGTCCTTGTCCTCGGCGGCGCGGGCGACGGCGCGCACGATCGACACGTATGCGCCGCAGCGGCACAGGTTGCCGCTCATCCGCTCGCGGATCTCGTCGGCGGTCAGCGGAGGTGGTCCCGCTTCGGGGCGTACGTCGTCGGTGACGGCGCTCGGCCAGCCGGCCGCGTGCTCCTCGATCACCGCGATGGCCGAGCAGATCTGTCCCGGTGTGCAGTAGCCGCACTGGAAGCCGTCGAGGTCGAGGAAGGCCTGCTGCACCGGGTGGAGCGTGTCACCCTCGGCCACACCCTCGATGGTGGTGATCTCGCGTCCCTCGGCCGCCACCGCGAGCTGGAGGCAGGCGACGGCCCGGCGCCCGTCGACCAGTACGGTGCAGGCTCCGCACTGGCCCTGGTCACAGCCCTTCTTGGTACCGGTCAGATCCAGACGCTCGCGCAGGGCGTCGAGCAGGGTGGTGCGGTGGTCGGCGGTCAGTGTGTGCTTCTCGCCGTTGATGTTCAAGGTGATGGCGCTGTACGTCGGGAGGGCCGGGGAGGCTGGGTCCATGATCAGCTTCTTTCGCGTATCCGGAAGCACGTCGAGGGACGGCCTGGCAGACGGACGAATCAGGGACGGACGGAGTGCGGCGAGTCGAGGAGCCGGCAGTGTCTTGAGACGGGAAAAGAACAGGAAGAGAAAGTGCCGTACATGGCCGAAACACACGTCGCGCAACTATGGTGGTACTAAGCGGACAGCTGTCCGTTATCCGAAAACCTACCGGACAGCTGTCCGCTTAGCAAGACCGGGTTCGGCGACGCACCCAATAGGAGGACGAGTGCGGCAGAAGAAGGACGCGCCGCTGCGCTCGGACGCGCAACGCAACCGCGAGACCATCCTGGAAGTGGCGGTGGCCGAGCTGACCCGCTGCGCGGACACCCCGCTGAGTGTGATCGCCCGGAAGGCCGGAGTCGGTCAGGGCACGTTCTACCGGAACTTCCCCAACCGCGAGGCACTCGTCCTGGAGATCTACCGCCACGAGATGCAGCAGGTCGCCGACAGCGCGGCCGAGCTGCTGCGCTGCCGCGAACCCGACCAGGCGCTGCGCGAGTGGATGGACCGCCTCGCCCGGTTCGCCATGACCAAGGCGGGCCTCGCCGACGCGATCCGCCAGGCCACCGGCGGGCCCGGCAGCCCGGCGAAGCCGGGCAACAGCCCGTTGATGGCGGCGACCGAGCTCCTGCTGCGCGCCAACAGCGAGGCCGGCACGATCCGCCCGGACGTGACCCCCGACGACTTCGTCCTCGCCATCGCCGGCCTCTGGCAGATGGATCCCCACGGCGACTGGCAGTCGCGCGCCACCCGCCTCCTGGACCTCGTCATGGACGGCCTGCGCGCGGGAGCGCCCGGCCGGTGACGGCAGCGCGCGCAGCGTGAGCGCCGTGCGCGCAGCGTGAGCGCCGTGCGCGCAGCGCGAAAGCCGTCGGCGAATAAATCCGGCCAGCGGAAACGTACCGGCGGACGCGGAAACGTGCCGGCACTGGGGGAAGCGTGACGGAAACCCGGGATGCGCGGCTGCGGCACGAGAGCCGGCATCACGGGCCGTACCGGCATCACGGACAGTGCGGCCGGCTCACCCGGGCAGTTCCACGTGGCACGTCTGCCCCGGCCGGACCTGGACGGCCCGGTCGGCCACGCGGACGTCGATCGGTGAGCGGTCGGAGTGGGGCACGGCGATCTCCGTCCGGCCGTGCTCCAGTCGCAGCCGGACGCCCCAGTGCCCTTGGTAGCGGAGGGAGAAGCCGTAGGAGGACAGCTCCGGCAGCGGGGCGGGGTCGAGCCGGAGCGCGCCCTCGCGGGTCTCCAGGCCGGGCAGCCCGCGCTGTACCAGATCGAGGGTGCCGGCCATGGCGCCGAGGTGGATGCCCTCACCGGTGGTGCCGCCCTGGAGGTCGGCGACGTCGCCGCGCAGGGCCTCCTGGACGAAGGTCCATGCCTCGGAGCGGCGGCAGCGCGCCAGCACCCAGCCGTGCACCAGGCCGCTGAGGGTGGAGCCGTGGCTGGTCCGGTCCAGGTAGTGGTCGACGGTGCGCTGCCAGAGTGCCTCGTCGAGGTGGTGGCCCAACCGGCCGAACAGCGAGATCAGTTCGCACGGCGAGAAGAGGTAGCCGAGCATGAGCACATCGGCCTGCTTGGACGCCTTGTAGCGGTTGACGGTGTCGCCCTCGGCCTCCAGGATCCGGTCCAGGCGGCGGATGTCGTCGTAGCGCCTGCGATAGCCGGCCCAGTCGAGTTCCTCCAGGTCGCCGTATCCGTCGAACTGGCTGATGACGCCGTCGTGGAAGGGCACGTACAGCGTGCGGGAGATTTCCTCCCACTGTTCGAGTTCCGCGTCGTCGAGGCCGGTGCGCTCGACGAGTTCGCGCCGGCGCGGCTCCGGCAGGGTGCGCAGCAGCTCCAGGGCGCGGGCGAGCACCCAGGCGGCCGTGACGTTGGTGTAGGCGTTGTCGTCGAGGCCGGGCCGGTCGGCGTCCGGGTAGGCGTCGTGGTACTCGTCGGGGCCCATCACGCCCCGGATGCGGTGCCGCCCGAGGCCTTCGTCCCAGGTGGCCGAGTCGGCCCAGAAACGCGCGACCTGAAGGAGCATCTCGGCGCCCTGAGTGTGCAGGAAGTCGGCGTCGCCGCTCGCCTCGCAGTACCGCCACACGTTGTAGACGACGGCCGAGCCGACGTGCCGCTGCAGGTGCGAATGGTCCGGCAACCAGCGCCCGGAGTGCGGATTGAGGTGCAGCCGCTGGGTCTCCTCCCGGCCGTCGCTGCCGCTCTGCCACGGATACATCGCGCCCCGCCGACCGGCCGCGCGCGCCGCCGAACAGGCCTGTGTCAGGCGCCGGTGGCGGTAGTGCAGCAGGGCGCGGGAGACCTCGGGCAGGTGCAGGTTGAGGTACGGCAGGACGAACAGCTCGTCCCAGAAGACGTGCCCCCGGTAGGCCTCGCCGTGCAGTCCGCGGGCGGGCACTCCGACGTCCAGGTCCGCGGTGTGCGGGGAGAGGGTCTGCAGCACGTGGAACAGGTGCAGACGCAGGATGCGGCCCGGCTCACCGGGGACGTCGATCTCGGTCACGCGCCACAGCTGGTCCCAGGCCGCCCGGTGGCTGCGCAGCAGGTCGTCGAAGCCGGGAGCTGTCTCCGCCCGTTCGGTCGCGGCGCACCGCGGGTCGCTGATGGCCGGGTCGCGCGAGGTGTGCACTACGGCGGTCTTGTCGACGGTGACGGTGCTGCCGGGCTCCACTCGCAGGCGCACCGTCTGGACGGCGCGCGGGTGCTCGTGCCGGGTCGTGACCGGTCCGCCGCCGGTCAGCCGGGTGGCCATGCCGATCCGGATGTCGGAGGTACGGGTGCGGCAGCGCAGCCACACCGTGCCGGGCTCGGCGGAGCCGGTGTGCACATGGGTGAGGTGGTGGCCGTCCAGGTCCCGGTAGCGGGGCACCCCGGCGTTGGTGACGCCCCCGTCGATCGCCGCCTCGACCTCCAGGTCCGCCGTGAAGCCCTCGGCGGTGAACTCGGTGCGCAGCGCGGCCAGATGCGGATCGGCCATGTGCACGATCCGCTGCTGGCGCACGGTCAGCGCCCGTCCCTCCCCGAGCCCGAAGCGGGTACGGCGCTCCAGGAGACCGCGGTCCACGTGCAGGATCTGCTGGTGGTCGAGGACGGTCGCCGTGTCCGGGGTGAGCCAGGCGCCGTCCACGAGCCGGAAGCGCAGCGGCAGCCAGTTGGGCAGGTTGACCATGTCCTCGTTCTCGACCTGACGGCCCGCGACCTCGGAGGTGAGCCGGTTGTAGCAGCCCGCCACATAGGTTCCCGGGTAGTGCACGTCGTCCGCGTCGCACTCCGGCAGGGCCCCGCGGGTGGCGAAGCAGCCGTTGCCCAGCGTGCACAGCGCCTCCCGCAGGCGCTCCTGGGCAGGTTCGTAACCCTCGTACTCCCAGGTCTCGGCCGTCAGGGTGGTCGTCACCGCTGTCACCGCCATCACCGGCCCTCTCCGTCCTCGTGCCCGCCGCTCTTCGTCGTCCGGCCGCGTCCTCGTCGTCCGGCCGCGTCTTCATCGGCCGGCCGCCTCGTGCGGCGGTACGTGGTCCCGTTGTCACCGTCGCATCCGGGGCGCCCGGACGCGAGGGGGTCCGGCCGGGAGCGGGCGCGGCTCGGGTGCCGGCGGCGGCCCCCGGCTGGCGGGGCCGGGGCGGCCCGTGCAGCGTGGATGTAGGGACAGCGACTGCTGAGTGAGGTGGCCATGCAGCCCTCGGGACCGCGAAGCCGGGTGGTCGTGGGTGTGGACGGTTCGCCGTCGTCGTACGCCGCGCTGCGCTGGGCGGCGGGATATGCCCGGCTCGTCGACGGCGTCGTGGAGGCGATCCACGCCTGGGAGACGCCGTCGGTCGTCGGCTGGACCGGACCGGCGATCGACCCCGAGTTCGACCTCCAGCAGGGCCGGGAACGCTTCGCGGAGGAGCTCCGCGAGGTGTTCGCGGCCGGCCGCCCCGCGTATCTGGAGGAACACGTCGTCGAGGGCGATCCGTCCGAGGTGCTGATCCGGGCGTCCGAAGGAGCGGAACTCCTCGTCGTGGGCGGCCGCGGACGCGGCGGCTTCGCCCGGGCGATGCTGGGCTCGGTGAGCCAGCGCTGCGCCCAGCACGCGGCCTGTCCCGTGGTCGTGGTCCGGCATGACCACGACGGCCACGCCCGCTGACCCGGTGATCCGGTGATCCCGCATGACCTCGGGCTGCTCCGGAGGGTCCGCCCGCTGGTGCCCCCGCACCGCCAACTTGGGATCCGTCACCGCTTCGTGACACCGGGTGCCGCGTCGACGGGCCGTTGTCAGTGGCCCGCGTTACTGTGCCCGCAAATGACCCTCGGGCCCGTTCAGGAGGCACTCATGGCATCCCGTCTCAACCCCTACCTCAGCTTCGACGGCACCGCCCGGCAGGCGATGGAGTTCTACAAGGACGTCTTCGGCGGCACCCTGGCCCTCAACACCTACGGTGACGTCGGCCAGCCGGGGGGCGCGGACGCCGACCGGATCATGCACGCCATGCTGGAGACCCCGAGTGGCTTCACACTGATGGCTTCCGACATCCCGCCCGGCATGGAACACAGCCCCGGCACCAACATCACGGTGAGCCTGAGCGGCGACGACGACGCCGACCTGCGCGGCTACTGGGAGAAGCTGTCCGCCGGCGGCTCGGTGGCCGTGCCGCTGGAGAAGCAGATGTGGGGCGATGTGTTCGGCATGTGCACGGACCGGTTCGGCATTCCGTGGATGGTCGACATCACCGGTCCGCAGAGCTGACGGGACGTCGTGGCACCGCCGGGCAGCCGCCCGAAGGCGTCACGAACGCCGTCACCTGCCCGGTGATCGCACCGCTGCCGTGCGGTGGGCCAGGGCGAGCAGCGGCAGCCCGGCGGCCAACAGGACGGCCAAGGCGGCGTATCCGTAGGTGAGAGTGGCGGTGGCGGCGACGGCGCCGACGATCAGCGGGCCGCCGGCATCGCCGAGTTCGCGGCCCAGCTCGGCGGCTCCCATGGTCCCGCCGAGGCGTTCCGCGGGGGTGGCCGCCGCCAGGGCGGCGAAGCCGAGCGGTGTGATCACGCCGGTTCCGGTGCCGATGAGGGCGGCGGCGAGGAGTACGCCGGCCGGGCCGGGCAGCGTCGCGGCCGCGAGTCCGGCGGCGGTCACGGCGAGTCCGGCCGCCAGCCCGGTGCGCACGGTCAGCCGTTCGGCGTCCAGGGCACGGCCGGTGCGGGGCTGGACCACGGCCGCGCACAGCGCGAGCACGGAGACGGCCGCCCCGGTGGTGATGGTGCCGAGCCCGGCGGCGGCGCCGGAGACGGGCAGGAAGCCGACGCCGGCGGAGAGCGCGGCGGTGGCGGCCGCGAGGGCGCCGGTCGGGCCCAGGAAGGCGGGGTCGGCCAGGCGGCGGGCGAGGTCGAGGAGCGTCTGGCGCCGGCGTGGCAGGGGCGGCACGCGCGGGACGGCGGTCGCCACCCATACGGCCACCGCCGTGCCGAGCACGGCCAGGACGCCGAACAGCAGACGCAGCCCGCCCGCCCATACGAGGACGCCGCCCAGAAGCGGACCCGCGGTGTAGCCGATGGACTTGCAGAAGCCGTAGCTGCCGAACGCCCGGCCGTGGGTGGCGGCGGGGGTGAGTCGGGCCACCGTCGCGGAGGCCGCCGGGGAGAACGCCGAGGCGGCCGCACCCTGGCCGAGGCGCGCCGCCCACAGCCACGGCGGGCTGCCGGCCACGGCATACGCGGCGGAGGCGAGCGCGAAGGCCACGAGGCCGCCGAGGATGACCGGACGGGTCCCGACGCGGTCGGCGAGGCTGCCGAAGACCGGCTTGAGCAGCACCTCCGCCGCGTCGTACAGGGCGAGGAGCCCGCCGAGCACGAGCAGGGACCTGACCGCGTCGGCGGAGCGGCCGCCCAGGTTGGCGGCGATGCCATGGGCGCCGAAGGCGGTGGTGAACCCGGCCGCGTACAGCGGCCACATCCGCGCCGCCGCGGTCTCGCCGTCGTGCCGGGCGCCGGCCCGCGCGGTGGGTGTGCCGGTCATGCGTCGCCTCCGTCCGCGGCGGGTCCGGCCCGGTGCAGGGCGGTGAAACACCGTATCCGGCGCGCACCGCAATCCGACGTGCTCCCTGCCACGTATGAACGCCTGGAGGAATTCCCCAGAAGAAGTCCCTTCCAGTGCTCAGCAGGAGTCCCCTTGAACTCCACCCGTGCCAAAGACATCCCGAGCTCCACCCATGCCCAGGACGTCCCGTCCTTGACCGGCGCGGCAGCATGCTGCGCCGTGGGCAACGCCGTGTTGCACACGCTGCTGGTCCCGGATCATCTCGAGGAGAAGTTCTACATCGGCTTCCTGTTCGCCGTGGGCAGCGCGGTCATGCTCGCGGTGGCAGCGGGGCTTGTGTTCATGAAGCGCCCGGCGGCGGCCTGGCTCGCCGGGGCGCTCGTCAGCCTCGGCATGATCGTCGGCTTCGCCCTCTCCCGTACCGTCGGCCTGCCGTACGGCTATCACGAAGACGGCTGGGAGGCGCCGTACGGCCCCCTGTCGCTGCTCGTCGAGGGGCTGTTCGTCCTCCTGTTCCTGGTGCGGCTCGGCACCAGGAACGGCATCCCGCACGCTCAATGAATTGCAAGATTTCGCAATTCATTAGATGCTGATACGGCTGTGCCCGCACATGGCCGTGGGGCAGCTTCTGTGAGCGCCCCGGCCGGGGCGCCGTCGGCGAAGTAGAGGTTCCGTGTCCGTACCGCTGTACCAGGCCAAGGCCGAGTTCTTCCGGATGCTGGGGCATCCCGTACGGATACGGGTCCTGGAGCTGCTCCAGGACGGACCCACGCCGGTGCGGGATCTGCTGGCCGCCGTCAAGGTGGAGCCGTCCAGCCTCTCGCAGCAGCTGGCCGTGCTGCGCCGCTCGGGCATCGTCACCTCCCGGCGCGAAGGCTCGACGGTGATCTACGCGCTCGCGGGCGGCGATGTCGCCGACCTGATGCGATGTGCGCGCCGGATCCTGACCGAGATGCTCACCGGGCGGCACGAACTGCTGGCGGAGCTGCGGGACGCGGGGGTCCGCGCGTCATGAGGTTCTCGCTCGGCCGGGCGGGGACCCGGTTCGCCGCGCTGCTGCCCGGCCGTACCGACCTGGCGGAGGTGCGGCGGGACCCGCGCCGCGACCTGCTCGCGGGTCTCACGGTCGCGATCGTGGCGCTGCCGCTGGCGCTCGGCTTCGGTGTCTCCTCCGGGCTGGGTGCCGAGTCGGGGCTGGCGACCGCGGTGATCGCCGGGGCGGTCGCGGCGGTGTTCGGCGGCTCGAATCTCCAGGTGTCCGGACCCACGGGCGCGATGACGGTGGTGCTGGTGCCCATCGTCGCCGAGTACGGGCCGGGCGGGGTGCTGACCGTCGGCCTGATGGCGGGCGTGATGCTGGTCGCGCTCGCCGTGCTGAGGGCCGGGAAGTACATGCAGTACGTGCCCGCGCCGGTCGTCGAGGGGTTCACGCTGGGCATCGCCTGCGTGATCGGGCTGCAGCAGATCCCCAACGCGCTGGGGGTGCCCAAGCCCGAGGGCGACCGTGTCCTGCTCGTGGCCTGGCGTGCCGTGCGGGAGGCCGCGCAGCACCCGAACTGGACCGCCGTCGGCTTCGCCCTGGCGGTCGCCGCCGTCATGCTGGTCGGCGCCCGTCTGCGGCCCACGATCCCCTTCTCCGTCATCGCGGTGATCGCGGCCACCCTCGTCGCGCAGGTCGCCGGGCTGGACGCGGCCAGGCCGATCGGCGATCTGCCGTCCGGCCTGCCCGCCCCCTCCCTGGCCTTCCTGGATCCGGGCGCCCTCGGCTCGATGCTGGCGCCGGCGGTCGCGGTGGCGGCGCTGGCCGCCCTGGAGTCGCTGCTGTCGGCGTCAGTGGCCGACGGCATGACGGTCGGGCAGAAGCACGACCCCGACCGGGAGCTGTTCGGCCAGGGACTGGCCAACATCGCCGCTCCGCTGTTCGGCGGCGTCCCGGCCACCGGCGCGATCGCGCGGACCGCGGTCAACGTCCGTACCGGCGCGGGCTCGCGGCTCGCCTCCCTCACCCATGCCGCGGTCCTCGCCGTGATCGTCTTCGCGGCGGCGCCCCTGGTCTCCCGGATCCCGCTCGCCGCGCTGGCCGGTGTGCTGCTGGCCACCGCGGTCCGCATGGTCGAGGTGGGCTCGATCAGGGCGATGGCCCGGGCGACCCGGTCCGACGCCCTGATCCTCGTCCTCACCGCCGTCGCGACGCTCGCGCTCGACCTCGTGTACGCCGTGATCATCGGCCTGGTGGTGGCGGGAGCCCTCGCGCTGCGGGCCGTGGCCAAGCAGGCCCGCCTGGACCAGGTCCCGCTCGACCGGGGCGACCACAGCGCCGAGGAGCACGCCCTGCTCGCCGAGCACATCGTGGCCTACCGCATCGACGGACCGCTGTTCTTCGCCGCCGCCCACCGCTTCCTGCTGGAGCTGGCCGAGGTCGCCGACGTGCGCGTGGTGATCCTGCGCATGTCCCACGTGACCACCGTCGACGCCACCGGCGCCCTGGTCCTCAAGGACGCGGTGGAGAAGCTGACCCGGCGCGGGATCGCGGTGATGACCTCCGGGATACGTCCCGGCCACCGGCACGTCCTGGAGTCCGTCGGCGCGCTGGAGCTGCTGCGCCTGGAGGGACGCGAGTACGCCACCACGCCCGAGGCGATCGAGGGTGCGCGCACCTACCTGAAGTGCGCGGGTGTGCTGGTGTCTTCGCCCGCCCGCACCCGCGTGGAGGCATGATGCTCACCTTGGAGGCGCTGCCCCACCGGCACGTCCTGACCGTGCAGGCGCGGCCGCCGGCGGTGCGGCTGGCCCGGCAGACCGCCGAGCAGGCCCTGGCCGAATGGGGGGTGAACCCAGGCCACCCCACGGTCGGACCGGCCCTGCTGATCCTGAGCGAGCTGGTCACCAACAGCGTTCGGCACGCTGCGGTGCTCTCCCCTCAGGTGACCGTGATCTACGCGGCCGGCGCCGACTGCCTTGCCTTCGCCGTGCACGACCGGCACCCGTACCAGCCGCCGCTGTACGGAGCGGTCACCGGCACCGGCACCGGGCGCGCGACGCGCGGCCTGGCCACCGTGATGGAGCTCACCCTCGGCCTCGGCGGCACCGCGGTCGTCCGTGGCGACGCCGACGGCAACGGCAAGAGCATCTGGATCACTCTCCCCCTGTGAACAGGAGTGACGGCAGCAGGAAGGAGCGCTGCGCCGGCCCGGATTCGGTCTGGGCGACAGCGCGGGCGAGGATGGGGCCCATGGTGTTGACACATGGGTGGGCGCGAGGCGTCGGAGACCGGTCGGTGCGACCGGGCCGCCGTACCGGGGAGGCGACGGCACGATGAGTACGCCGCTGTACCAACTGAAGGCCGAGTTCTTCAAGACTCTCGGCCACCCGGCGCGCATCCGGGTGCTGGAGCTGCTGAGTGTGCGCGAGCACGCGGTGGCGGAGATGCTGCCGGAGGTGGGGATCGAACCGGCGCACCTCTCGCAGCAGCTCGCGGTGCTGCGCCGGGCGAACCTGGTGGTGAGCCGCAAGGAAGGGTCCACCGTCTACTACTCCCTGACCAGCCCGCACATCGCCGAGCTGCTCAGGGTCGCCCGCACCATCCTGTCCGGCGTGCTCGCCGGTCAGGCCGAACTGCTCGCCGACCTGCGGGCCGCCCAGACGGAGGCCAACCCGCCGTCGCAGTGACGACGAGTCCGCGTCGGCCCCTCCCCTCCGGACGGGGAGGGGCCGACGCGGGCCGGTCGGTACGGATCCAGCCGGGGTTTGTCCGGCGGATCAACCTAGCCCGGGGTGGGGACGAAGACGACGGGGGTGGCGCTGTGGCGCAGGCAGTACAGGCCGATGCCACCGGGGATGTCGGGCGAGCCGATGCCGGTGGTGCCCAGGACCAGCAGCTCCGCTCCCTCGGCCCGGTGCACGAGCTGCTCACCGGGCCGGCCGTGCAGCGGCGCGGTGATCACGCGCTGGGGCAGGTTCCGTTCGCGGGCCAGCTCGGTCAGCGCGTGCTCCAGCCGCTCCCTGGCCACCTCCAACGGCCCGTCGTCGTACCGCCCGTGACCGGCCGGCGGCTCGGGCGGCTCCTCCCATACGGCCACGATGTCCAGGACGGCGTGCCGCTCCCGGGCCTGGTCGGCCGCCCAGCGCAGTGCGGCGCTGCCGGCGTACGACCCGTCGACGCCGACCACCAGCCGGGGCCGCTCCCGGCCGGTCACCTTCTGGCGGGGCATATCGCGGCCGGGTGCCTCAAGCACGGCGGCCACCGGTTCGGCCGTCCGCGTGTGTGACGGGCTCATGGGGATCCTCTCCTGCGGGTCGGACGTGGTGTCGTCGGGTGGTTCAGGACGTCGGTCGCGGGTCGGCGGTCCCGACGCGGGCGCGCACGGCCTCCACCGCCTCCCACTGCTCGGGCTCCAGCGTCGCCAGTGCGGCGGGGAAGACGCCGTCCTGCTCCTTGAGGATGTGGTCGCGCAGCAGGTCCAGCACTCCGATCAGCCGCTCGGGCCAGGTGGGATCGGCCGGCACGGCCTCCGCGGCCTCGGCCAGCACCGTCTCGACGCTGCGGTGTTCGGCCTCCAGCGCGGCGATCTGCTCGGGGAACTCTGTGAACATGGCCGGGAACAGACCGCGCTCCTCGACCTCGGTGTGCGGGGCCAGGACGGCGGCGATCCGCCGGGCCAGCTCCGCCATGCGGGGCATGTCGCGGTCGCGACGGGCGTCCCGCACCGAGCTGATGAGGGCCACGACCGCGTCGTGCTCCCGGGTCAGCTCGTGGATGGCCGTCAGTGACTGGCAGCCGCAGTACTCGCACATGGTGGGTGACGCTCCTCGTTCCTCGTCGTTCCGCGTTCCGCGTTCCTCGGTGCGGTGATCGTCAGTTCGCCGGGGTGCCGGGCGCCCAGCGGGTGAGCGCCTGCCGCACCGCGGTGCCGGTGTAGGTCAGCGCCGCCGCCGCGACCGCCCCGAGCAGGACGAGACCGACCGCGTAGGAGCCGTACCTGCCGTACAGCGAGCCCATCACCAGCGGGGGGACGAAGCCGCCGAGGCCGCCGGCCGCGCCCACGACGCCGGTGATCGAGCCGACCTTGTTCGCCGGAGCCAGCAGCGCCACCAGGGCGAACACCGCACCGCTGCCCGCGCCGAGGGCGGCGGCCATGGCCAGGAAGGCGGTGGTGCCCAGGGGGGTCAGAGCCGGAGTGGGCGACTGGGCGAGCGCTCCGGCGAGCACCACGGCCAGGGATCCGGCGAGCACCCGCAGCGGCCCGACGCGGTCCGACAGCCATCCGCCGACCGGCCGCATCGCGACCGCGAGCAGCACGAACCCGGCCATCCGGTTCGCCGCGTCCGCCTGGGCCAGCCCGTAGCCGTTCTTCAGGTAGGTGGGCAGGTACACGGAGAAGGCGACGTACCCGCCGAAGGCCACCGCGTACAGCGCGGACGCCTGCCAGGTGACGCTCAGGCGCAGGGTGGCGGCCAGGCGGCGGCCCAGCGGCTCGGCCGGCACCGTACGGCCGGGGGCGTCGCGCAGGACCAGGGCGGCCACGACGGCGTACACGGCCAGCGCAGCGGCGGTGATCAGGAACGGGTTGGCCATGCCGTGCGCCTTCACCAGCTTCACCGTGGTCAGTGCGCTGATGGCGGTGCCCCCCATGCCCATGCCGAAGACGCCTATGGCCGCCCCGCGCCGCCGCGGCGGGAACCAGGCGTTGACGAAGGGCACGCCGACGGCGAAAGCGGTGCCGCCGATGCCGAGGAAGAAGCCGCCCACCAGGAGCGCGGCGAGCGAGGAGTGACCGGCCAGGCCCAGGTAGAGGACCGGCACGACGGTGGCGGCGGAAACCAGCGGGAACATGATCCGTCCACCGAACCGGTCGGTCAGCGCGCCGACCGGTATGCGGCCCAGCGAGCCGACCACGACCGGCACCGCCACCAGCAGCGACTGCTGGAAGGACGTCAGGTGCAGGCTGTCCTTGAACCGCGGGCCCAGGGGGCTGAGCAGCGCCCACGCCCAGAAGTTCACGGCGAAGCCAACAGTGGCCAGGGCCAGCATCAGCCATGCCTGGCGAGCCACCTGGGCGTCCGGCGGTGAGCTGTCGTTCCCGGCACCCGACGGCGAGCTGTCGCTCGTCACCCTCAACGGCTGGACCATTGCGTCCGTCCTCTTCTCTTGTGGTGCCACGCTGTGGTGGCACCACGACCACGGGATCGCCTGCCCCCGCAGGCCCGTTGCCTACGGTGCGGCATCCCGTAGCCACTGTCCGGGTCCGTGCTCCACCGACGGCATGGGCCATGAGTCCCTCCGGACGGACGGACGGTCCTGTGGTGGGGGCCCGGCCGTCCCTGCGCGCCCACGTGTGTCACGCCGCCCGCGCGCCCTCCGCGCGGAACCGGGCGCAACCGCGGGGTCCCGGCGGCACGGATAGGGGCCGACCGGCCCTATCTCCCCGCCGCGCCCGTGCTGAGGATGGAGGGATGCTCCACAACGACGGTTTTCGCGCACTCGACCGGCAGGAGTGCCTGCGCCTGCTGGCCAAGGTGCCGGTCGGCCGGGTGGTGTACACCCGGCAGGCACTGCCCGCGGTCCTCCCGATCAACTTCTCCCTGGACACGGACGCCGCCGTGGTGCTGCGCACCTCGCCGGGCTCGGAGCTGGTGCGCGCCATCGACGGCGTGGTGGTCGCCTTCGAGGCTGACGAGTTCGACGCCGCGACGCGATCCGGGTGGAGTGTGGTGGTCACCGGACGGGCCACCGTCGTGACCGACCCGGCCGAACACGAACGCCTGTCCAGGGTCGGCCCCGACTCCTGGATGCCCGTGCGGGAGGCGGTCTTCGTCCGGATCGAGTCGAAGATGGTCACCGGGCGCGAGCTCGGGGCCGGACTGCGCGCACACTGAACCGACCGGCCGCCGGGCGGTGCGACGCCCCGGCGGCAGCCGAACCGTCGGGACGTGGACGAGCTGTCAGCCGAGGTGCTCCTCGGCCACCCGAAAGCCGAGGACGGGCCGCGCCCACCGAGAGCCGCTGTGCCCGCGTCCGGGGATCGGCCCCGGCAGTGCGCGCGCCGGTCGGCGTGGACCTCGATCGACCGGACGGCCCGGTCCAGACCGAACCGCCAGGGCCGGGTGCGGTGGATCGACGGCGCCGCCACCGCCGCGGCCGGCACGGTCTCGACGGCCCTCGCGACGACTTCGCGGGTTCGCATCAGGGCTCCCCTGCACGGCTCCACACGGCTCGTCATGGCTCGTCACGGTTCCGTCCACGCCGCGCTTTTGCCCGCCTCACGGCGGAGTTCACCGGCTTCGCGACGCGGGCCGTGCGGCCCGTGCGGCAGTCCGGCGAGGAGCGCGGCGCCGGTGACGGCAGCCCGGCGAAGAACGCGGCTCCCGTCCGCCCCGATCGCCCGGATCGTCAGGGTCGTGTGCCGCCGTACCGGTGGGCCACTCGGCCCTGCCGCCGCCCCGCCCTGGCTGACAGCGTGTCAACGGCCGCATCAGTTCCTCAACCCCTCACAAGGAGGTTCCCGCGATGCCCCGTAACGTCACCGCCGGAGTGGACGGCTCACCGGAGAGCCTGGCTGCCGCCGAGTGGGCCGCTCACGAAGCGGAACTGCGGGGTCTTCCCCTGCACCTGGTGCACGCCTGGGACTGGCAGCGGCACGCCCAGCCCGTGCCGGCCGAGCCGGCCCACCGTCACCGGGGCGGCCGGGTCCTGCGGGAGGCGGCCGAGCGGCTGCGCCTCGGCCACCCGGATCTGGAGGTCACCTCGGAGCAGGCTGCGCTGCCGCCGGTGACGGCGCTGCTGGCGGCGTCGGAGGATGCCGACGCGCTGGTCGTCGGCTCACGGGGCGTGAGCGGTGTCGCGGGCTTCCTGGTCGGATCGGTCGGGCTCGGTCTCGTGGCGCGGACGGACCGGCCCGTCGTCCTTGTCCGCTCCGACGCGCGCCCCGAGGACGAGCACCGGCCGGACGCGGACGGCCGCCTCTCCACCGCCACCCCGTACCGGGACGTCGTCCTGGGCCTGGACCACGAGCGGCCCGACGACTCTGTCCTCGCGTTCGCGTTCGAGGCCGCGTCACGGCGCGGGGCGAGGCTGCGGGTCGTGCACGGCGCGAGCCTGCCGCCCTCCTCCGCGTACGACCTCGGTGTCGATCCGGGGCCGGGCGACGAACTGTCCCGGGAGGAGGCGAGCGCCGTCACCGGAGTCCTCGCGCCGTGGCGTGAGAAGTTCCCCGGTGTGGACATCGTCGAGCAGGCCGCGATCGGCGACCCGGCGGGCCACCTGGTCGACGCCGCGGCCGACGCCTCGCTGGTCGTCGTCGGCCGCCGCCCGCTCCACGGCCGCCTGGGCGCTCGCATCGGCCCCGTCACCCATGCCGTCCTGCACCACGCCACGGCGCCCGTCGTGGTGGTCCCGCACGACTGACCGGGCTCAGCGTCCTCGAGGCCGCCCTGGCCTGACCACACGTCCGGGGCCGGCGAGTGGGCCGGTGAGGGTGCCGGCGGGGATGATCCAGCGCAGCCGGTCGGGCCGGCCGGGGACCCGTTGGGGGTGCATGGGGATCATCACGGTCTCACCCGCCCAGCAGGACGACGGCCGTACGGGCCAGGTAGGCCATGATCCAGGCCAGTGCGGTCAGGTAGCCGAAGGCGACGGCCGGCCATCTGCGACCGCCGCTCTCCCTGCGCAGTACGGCCACGGTGGCCATGCACTGGAGCGCGTAGACGAAGTAGACGAGCAGGGCCGCGATGGCGGGTGCGGTGAACACCCGCTCTCCGGCGCGGGGTCCGTCCGGGTACGTCATGGTCCGCAGCGCCTGGGCCGGCTGTTCGGGGTCCTCGGCCGCGGCGACCTGCCAGAGGGTGGCGACCCCGGGGTAGTTGCCGGTCTTGGCGCGCCGGCCCGTCAGGCCGTTGAAGACGCTCGTCTTGCCCGAGTTGGGAGCGCCGATCAGGGCGATCCTCGGCGCGCCGGTGAGGGTCGCCGGCGCGCCGTCGGCGTCGTGGCAGCCCGTGCTCACCGCTCCACCTCGACGACGTGCACGTGACCGGCCTGCGCCCGGCGCAGGCACACCTCGTAGTCCTTGACCCGGTAGACGACCGGGTCGCGCAGGGGCGCCCGGCGCACCACCTCCACCACCGAGCCGGGCGTGAATCCCAGGTCGAGCAGCCGGCGGACCACGGCGGGCTCCTCGTCCGCGACGACCGTCGCCACCACGGCACGCGTGCCGGGTCCCGGTTCCGCCAGAGCACGGGGCACGGCGCCGATGACGAGGGCACCCCGGTCACCCGGCTCCTCACGCGCCCCATCGATGGAATTCGTCCGCGTCTCGACTTGTCGCGTCGGGAAGACCGGCACCGGTCAGGGGAACATCAACAAGGTGAGGCTAGCCTTGCCTTCGTGGCGGTGCTGAGGGCTTCCGGCCCCGAACCAGGGACCTTCGGCCCGACGTCGTCGGCTCCTCGGGAACCCAGGTTCGACTGAGTGCACGTCATCGCACGTGCGCTGACACACGCCGTCCAGGACTGGAGGAGGAGGCGCGGCCATGGCGACCACGGATCGCACACGGCCCGTTCACCGGGAGCCATCCGTACCCGGCGACGGGCCGGCCCCTTCCCGGATGCCCGGCCACTGGCTGCTCGCCCGCCTCGGTAAGCGGGTCCTGCGGCCGGGTGGCGTGGAGCTGACCGGGTGGATGCTCGACTCCTTGGAGCTGGGTGCGCACGACCGGGTGGTCGAACTGGCCGCCGGGCTCGGCGCCACGGCCCGGCTCACCCTCGCCCGCGGCCCGGCCGCCTTCGCCGCCGTGGACCGCGACGCCGCCGCCGTGGCCCGTCTGGGCGCCCTGGCCGCCCCCGGCCCCACCGAGGTGTGCGCCGTACGGGCCGACGCCGCGGACACCGGCCTGCCCGCCGGGAGCGCCGATGTCGTGTACGGCGAGGCCGTGCTGACCATGCAGCCGTATCCCGCCAAGCGGCGTGTCGTACGGGAGGCCCGCCGCCTGCTCGACGGCGTCGGTGGCCGCTACGCCCTGCACGAGATGTGCCTGCTGCCCGACGGCCTCGACGCGGACGCCGCCGACCGGATCGCGGCCGACCTGCGAGAGGCCGTCCATGTCGGCACCCGCCCGCTGACCCCGGCCGGCTGGAGCGAGCTGCTCGCCGTCGAGGGCTTCACCGTCACCGCCCGCAGAACCGTCCCGATGGCACTGCTCCAGCCGCGCCGGCTCGTCGCCGACGAAGGACTGGTCCGCGCCCTGGGCATCGCCGGCCGGGCCCTGCGCGACCCCGCGTCCCGGCGCCGGGTGATGCACATGCGCCGAGTCTTCCGACGCCATCGCGCCCACCTGGGTGCGATCAGTCTGGTCGCCGTTCCCACCCCGTCCCAGCTCTGAGGAGTCACCCGCATGTCCGCCACCGTGATCCCCGACCTGGCCGCCGAGCTGACCGTGCCCGAGGACGGCACGCTCAGCCGCGTGCTGTACCGCGACGACCGGCTGCGCGTGGTCGGCTTCGCCTTCGCCGCCGGCCAGGAGCTGACCGAGCACACCTCGGCCCTGCCCGTGGTCATCCAGGTAGTCCAGGGCCACCTCGACCTCGTCCTCGGCGGGGAGAAGACCGAGGCACGGCCCGGAAGCTGGATCCACCTGCCCGCGCGGCTCCCGCACACCGTGCGCGCCACCGAGCCGAGCGTCATGCTGCTGACCATGCTGCCCGGCGCCGGGCCGTCCGCGTCCTAGGGGCGTGTCCGCGGACTGCCCCGGACGGCGGAGCGGAGCGGAGCAGAGTGCCGTGGTGGCGCCGGCGGCGCAATCCACTCAGCCGCCGTTGCGACACCGTCGAGGAGTGGATTCGGGCGGCGGCGGTCGCGTTGCCGCCGCTCGGCGCCGGCGGTGAGCGTGGCGGCGGTGAGCGTGGCGGCGGCCGGCACGGCGCTTCGAGAGCGTGGCGTCCCGCGACCGCGTGGAAGCGACCGTGCGCTGGACGTCGGCCGACGGCTCTCCCCGGTTCGCCATCGTCCCGGTGCCGCAGGGCAGCCCGGCGGGCTCACCGGCCGCGGTGTGGCTCGACCGGGCCGGCGGCATCCCGCCCGCGCCGCCCACCCCGGCCCAGGCCAGGGCCGAGGGAACCGCCCTCGGCACGGCCGCGACCGCGGGCACGGCCCTGCTGGTGCTGGACCCCTGGTGGGCCGCCCGACTGGGCCTGGCCAGACGCCGCCGGGCCCCTGGGGGACCGCGCCTGGGCCGAGCTCGACGCACACCGAGGCGACCGGCACGCCTGACACGACCACGCGACGGGGCTCGCTCACACCGTCAGACGATCTCCAGGATGTCCGTGACCGGGCGGCGGGGGGTGGCGGGACCTCTGGGGCCGTAGCCGATGCGGAGGACCATCTGGACCCTGCCCGTGCCCGACACGGGGTCGCGGGCCAGCAGGCGCAGGTCGGGAAGCTCCAGGGCGTGCGAGGTCAGGGAGGTGGCCAGGTCGGCCGTGGTGGCCTCCAGCAGGACGCGCTCCAGGGCCTGCCCGGCGCGCAGCCAGTCGGCGGCTGCGTCGCCCGGGGTGCTCAGCAGGGCCAGGTGCGGAGTGCGCTCGAAGGCGGTGGTGCCGCGGTCGGCCACCGGCCGGCGCCCGGCGAAGTCCCGCACGGGGGCCTTTCCGTCCCGTTTGCGCGGCCCGAAGGCGTACTCGGGGACGCCGTCCACGGCGGTGTCCGCCTCCGGTCCGAGCCGGGTCCAGCGACGCAGGTCCTCGTCGGCGTCCGGGTCCAGGGCGTCCCGGCTCTCCGCGTCGTGGACCAGGTCGATCAGCGTCTCGGCGTGCCAGGGCCCCGGGAAGTGCAGCACCGCTCCCTCCCGTGCCGCGGCGTCCCGCAAGGTCGTCCGCACCTCCTCGGGGATCTCCTTCTCGGCGAAGGGGTGGCGGCTGGTGTGCCGCTGCCGGATCGCCGGGTGGAGCCGTGCCAGGTCGTCGTCGCGCGGGCGCCCCTCCGGGTCGGCGAGGTGGACCGCGGCGAGCAGGCGCGGGTCCCTCGGCTCGGGCAGCAGCGTCGTCTCCGGGACGAGACCGGCGTGCGCGGCGGCGACGCGCAGATTGAACAGCGCCGCCCCGCAACCGATGTGGAGCGCCCGGTCGTCGGGATCGGACCGCGGCATGGCCCGTGCCGGGTCGGCACGCAGCAACAGCAGACGCTCGCCGGTGACGAAGCGGAAACGCCACGGCTGCGCGTTGTGCATGGACGGGGCCGCGGTCGCCTCGGCCACCAGCCCGGTCACTGTCCTCTCATCCAGCTGTCGCGAAGCCATCATCGCCTCCTCGCACGCCGGAGCGGCGCCGCCCCGTACACGTCATCGGGTACCCCCACGGACGGCGAGGCGCCTGCCGGCACGGCGCCGCGGCCGGGGCGGCGGGTCCGCGGCAGCCGCGCCGTTCGCGCTGTCACGGATGTGCGGCGGTGCCTTCGGCGACCGCCGGACGGACCAGTGTGTTGTCGCCGGTCCGGCCGGCGAACCAGTCCGCGACGTTGCCCACGCTCGTCTCGGCGATCTGCGCCACCGCGTCCCGGGTGAAGTACGCCTGGTGCGAGGTGACCAGCACGTTGTTGAAGGTCATCAGCCGTGCCAGGCGTTCGTCGGTCATCACCTCCAGCGACTTGTCGAGGAAGAACACGCCGGCCTCCTCCTCGTACACGTCCAGGCCGACACCGCTCAGCCGACCCGCGCGCAGCGTCTCCAGCAGGGCGTCGGTGTCCACCAGGCCGCCTCGGCTGGAGTTGACCAGGATCGCGTCGTCCTTCATCAGCGCCAGAGCCCGCGCGTCCACGAGATGGTGGGTGTCCGGCAGCAGCGGCACATGCAGGCTGACCAGGTCCGCCTCGGCGAAGAGGCGCTCGCGCTCGACGTACTCCATGCCCAGCGCCAGGCAGTCGGGGTTCTCGGCGACGTCCCAGCCCAGCAGCCACATTCCGAAGCCGTGGGCGATCCGCGCGAACGCCGCCCCGATCTTTCCGGTCCCCACCACGCCGGCCGTCCGGTCCCGCAGGTCGCGGCCCATCAGCCCGTCGAGCCGGAAGTCGAACTCCCGGGTGCGGTGCGCGGCGCGCACGATGCGCCGGTCGACGGCGAGCGCCAGCGCCCAGGCGAACTCGGCGACCGAGTACGGGGAGTAGGACGACACCCGTGCCACGGTCAGCCCGAGTTCCCCGGCCGCGGCCAGGTCGATGTTGTTGTAGCCGGTGGCCCGCTGGGCGATCATCCTCGTTCCGCCCGCGGCCAGCGAGCGCAGGACCTCGGCGTCAAGGGTGTCGTTGACGCTGCTGAGCACGACCTCGCGGCCGGCCGCGGTCGGGACGGTGTCCCGGGTGAGGAACAGCCTCAGGCAGCGCAGCTCGTGCAGGCCTCCGAACACCTTGCCGAACGCCTCCCGCAGCAGCGGCTCCTCGTCCGCGAGGACGCCGTAGGCGACGATCTCCACTGCTCTCCTCTCCTCGCAAGGGGTGATGATTCGGCCGTCGCGTCAGAGCCGTTGTGTCAGAAGAGCCTGCCGGCGACGTACTCGGTGAGGTCGAGCAGCCGGTTGGTGTAACCCCACTCATTGTCGTACCAGCCGAAGACCTTCACCAGGTCGCCGTGCGCCTGGGTGAGCGGGGCGTCCAGGACGCAGGAGGCGGGGTCGCCG
Organism: Streptomyces sp. MK7; assembly: GCF_032658145.1. Taxonomy (NCBI): domain Bacteria; kingdom Bacillati; phylum Actinomycetota; class Actinomycetes; order Kitasatosporales; family Streptomycetaceae; genus Streptomyces; species Streptomyces sp. MK7. The sequence goes on along the minus strand of NZ_JAVACL010000037.1, from coordinate 55,147 downwards.
ACGATGTCGCGGGAGACGATCGGGGCGTCCGACACGCGCAGGATCCCCTTCAGCGGCCCGTCCGCGGCCTCGCGGAAGGCGGCGTTGACCTCGTCCGCGGTCACCGCCCGGTCCAGGACCACGCTCAGGTCGGTCAGCGAGCCGTCCTCGACGGGGACGCGGACGGCGATGCCGTCCAGGGTGCCGGCCAGTTCCGGCAGCACGAGTCCGACCGCGCGGGCGGCGCCGGTGGAGGTGGGGATGATGTTGACGGCGGCGCTGCGGCCGCGGCGCAGGTCCTTGTGCGGGCCGTCGAGGACGACCTGGTCGTTGGTGTAGCCGTGGATGGTGGTCATCAGGCCCTTGACGATGCCGAAGTGCTCGTCGAGCACCTTCACCATCGGTGCCACGCAGTTGGTGGTGCAGGAGGCGTTGGAGACCACGTGGTGGTGCTCGGGGTCGTACGTGCCCTCGTTGACGCCCATCACGATCGTGGCGTCGACGTCCTTGCCCGGCACCGACAGCAGCACCTTGCGGGCACCGCCCGTCAGGTGCGCGCCGGCCTGCTCGCGGGTGCGGAAGCGGCCGGTGGACTCGATGACGACGTCCACGCCGAGGTCGCCCCAGGCGAGGGCGGCCGGGTCGCGCTCGGCGGTGACGGCGATGCGGCGGCCGTCGACGGTGAGCGAGGTGTGGTCGTGCCCGACGGGGCGCCCGAGGCGGCCGTATGTGGAGTCGTAGGCCAGCAGATGGGCCAGCGTCGCCGGTGAGGCGATGTCGTTGACGGCCACGACCTCCACCTGCGTGCCCGCCGCCGTCTCCGCGCGCTCCAGCACGCGGCGCAGGTAGTTGCGTCCGATGCGGCCGAAGCCGTTGATGCCCACGCGCACGCTCATGTCCGTCGTCCTCCCGGTCAGCGGCGCCCGGCGGGTCCGGGCCGCGCTGCCAGCCTGCCCGCCGGCGAAGGGACCGGGCTTGGGCCGCACGGGCGCCGGGTGAGGGACGTTCGGCCCGGAAACGGGGATGCTCCACAGCCGGCCGCGAGAGGGACTCGGAACACGCCCTGGAGGGCGGTCCTCTCCCGGCCCGGGGCCGAGCGGCCCCATCACGGAGGACGTCCAGGACCTGCCGCCGCGATCGTGGGCGGTTCGAGCCTGGACCCGCACGGCACCCACACTCCTGAGGAGCATCCCATGAAGGCAGCAGTCGTCCGGTCCTTCGGCGAGCCGCTGGTGATCGAGGACCGCGCGGACCCCGAGCCGGGTCCCGGCCAGGTCCGCATCCGGCTGGAGGCGTCCGGCCTGTGCCACACCGACATCCACGCCGCGCACGGCGACTGGCCGGTCAAGCCCGCCCTCCCGTTCGTCCCCGGCCACGAGGGCGTCGGCGTCGTCGAGGCGCTCGGCGACGGCGTGACCCATCTGGAGGCCGGGCAGCGGGTGGCCGTGCCCTGGCTGGGCTGGGCCTGCGGGCGGTGCGAGCACTGTCTGTCCGGCTGGGAGACGCTGTGCGAGCGGCAGCAGAACACCGGCTACGGCGTGGACGGCGGCTACGCCGAGAAGATGCTCGCCCCGGCCGACTTCGCCGCCCCGGTCCCCGACGGCATCGACCCGCGTGACGCCGCCCCGCTGACCTGCGCCGGCGTCACCACGTACAAGGCGCTGAAGGTCGCCGGCGTCCGCCCGGCCCAACTGGTCGCGATCTCCGGCGTCGGCGGGCTCGGCCACCTGGCCGTGCAGTACGCGAAGATCGCCGGGGCCACCGTCGCCGCGATCGACGTCACCGACGACAAGCTGGAGCTCGCCCGGGAGCTCGGCGCGGACATCCTGATCGACGCCCGCAAGGAGGAGCCCGCCGAGGTGCTGAAGCGGCACGGCGGCGCGCACGCCGCGATCGCGCTGGCGGTGAACGAGCAGGCGTTCGGCGCCGTCTACGGCGGCCTGCGACGCGGCGGCAAGCTGGTCATGGTCGCCCTGCCCGCCGGAGGCACCATCCAGGTGCCGATCTTCGACACCGTCCTGAACGGCACCTCGGTGATCGGCTCGATCGTGGGAACCCGCCAGGACCTGGCCGAGGTGTTCCAGCTGCACGCCGCCGGACGCACCAGGGTGATCTACGAGACCCGCCCGCTTGAGACCGTCAACGAGTCCATCGCCGACGTCCTCGCCGGACGGGTCGAGGCGCGCGTCGTCTTCGAGATGTGACCCGGAGGACAGGACTCCCGCGCCCGGCCCGAGAACCGAAAGTCGCGACTCCCGCACCCGGCCCGAGAAGCGAAAGTCGCGACTCCCGCACCCGACCCGAGAACCGGAAGGAAGAGCACCGCGATGGTCCGTTACGTGTACGCGTTCACCGAGGGCAGCCGCGACATGGCCGGCCTGCTCGGCGGCAAGGGCGCCAATCTGGCCGAGATGACCCGCATGGGCCTTCCGGTGCCGCCCGGGTTCACCGTCACCACCGAAGCCTGCCGGGCCTATTTCACCACCGGCGCCGAACCGGACGGGCTGGCCCGGGAGGTCTCCGAGCACCTGACCTCCCTGGAGCGGGCCGCCGGGCGGCGGCTGGGGCAGCCGGACGACCCGCTGCTGCTGTCCGTCCGGTCCGGGGCCCGCTTCTCCATGCCCGGCATGATGGAGACGATCCTGGACATCGGGCTCAACGACGAGTCGGTCCTGGGACTGGCGAAGTCCTCCGGCGACGAGCGATTCGCCTGGGACTCCTACCGCCGCCTCGTGCAGATGTTCGGCAGCACCGTCATGGGGGTCGACGGCGCGCTGTTCGAGGACGCCATGTCCGGCCTGAAGGAGGCCCGCGGCGCGGCGGACGACCTGGGCCTGGGCGCGGCCGACCTGGCCGGGCTCGTCGAGGCGTACAAGGAGCTGATCCGCCGGGAGACCGGCGAGCACTTCCCGCAGAACCCGGCCGAGCAGCTCCACCGGGCGGTCCTCGCCGTCTTCCAGTCCTGGAACGGCGAGCGGGCCCGTCTGTACCGGCGGCGCGAGCACATCCCCGACGATCTGGGCACGGCGGTCAACGTGCAGACCATGGTCTTCGGCAACCTCGGCCCCGACTCCGGCAGCGGTGTCGCCTTCACCCGCGACCCGGCCACCGGACGGCCCGGCCTGTACGGCGACTATCTGCCCAACGCGCAGGGCGAGGACGTCGTCGCGGGCATCCGCAACACCGTCCCGCTGGACGAGCTGGGCCGCCTGAACCCGCGGGCCTTCGCCCGACTGCGCGATCACATGCGGCAGTTGGAGACCCACTACCGGGACCTGTGCGACATCGAGTTCACCATCGAGCGCGGCCGGCTGTGGATGCTCCAGACCCGGGTCGGCAAGCGCACCGCCGAGGCCGCCTTCGCCATCGCCGCCGAACTGGTGGAGGAGGGCCTCATCACCCCGGACGAGGCCCTGGCCCGGGTCAGCGGCGAAGGGCTCGCCCGGCTGATGTTCCCCCGCTTCGACACCTCGGCCGTCGGTGAGGCGCTGGCCCACGGCATTCCCGCCTCGCCGGGTGCCGCGGTGGGCGCCGCCGTGTTCGACTCCGCCGAGGCCGTACGGCGCGCCGCCGCCGGGGAGAAGGTGGTGCTCGTACGACAGGAGACCACGCCCGACGACCTGCCCGGCATGGTCGCCGCCCAGGCCGTCCTGACCAGCCGCGGGGGCAAGACCAGCCACGCGGCCGTGGTCGCCCGCGGCATGGGCAAGGTGTGCGTGTGCGGAGCCGAGGCCGTCTCCGTGGACCCTGAGGGGCGCCGCTTCACCGTCGGTGGCACCACCGTCGAGGAGGGCACCGTCATCTCCGTCGACGGCTCCGAGGGCGCCGTGTACGCCGGGGCGGCCCCGCTGGTCGACTCCGCCGTCATGCGGTACTTCGAGACCGGCGAGCGCTCGGACGGGCTGGTCGACGCGGTGGCCCGCGCCATGCAACAGGCCGACAGGACGAGCCGGATGGGGGTCCGGGCCAACGCGGACACACCCGAGGACGCGGCCCGCGCCCGCCGGTTCGGCGCCCGGGGCATCGGCCTGTGCCGTACCGAGCACATGTTCCTCGGTGACCGGCGGCAGCTGATCGAGGCGATGATCCTCGCCCGCACCGACGCCGACCGCGAACGGGCACTGGACGCGCTGCTGCCCCTGCAGCGGCAGGACTTCGTCGGCATCCTGGAGGCGATGGACGGCCTGCCGGTCACCATCCGGCTGCTGGACCCGCCGCTGCACGAGTTCCTGCCCGACCGCACCGAGCTGGCGGTGCGCATCGCCGCGGCCGAGGCCCACGGCGCCCCGACCAGCGAGCACGACGCCGAGTTGCTGGACGCCGTGAACCGCATGCACGAGGAGAACCCCATGCTCGGCCTGCGCGGCGTGCGCCTGGGGCTGGTGGCGCCGGGCCTGGTCGCCATGCAGGTGCGGGCGATCGCCGAGGCGGTCGTGGAGCGCAGGCGTGCGGGCGGCGATCCGCACGCCGAGATCATGGTCCCGCTGATCGACACCGTCGAGGAACTGCGGCTCGTGCGCGAGGAGGTGGAGCAAGTCCTGGCCGAGGTCGGCCGGGCCTCGGGGATCCCCGTCGACTGCCCGGTGGGCACCATGATCGAGCTGCCCCGGGCCGCACTCACGGCCGGCCGGATCGCCGAGGAGGCGCGGTTCTTCTCCTTCGGCACGAACGACCTGACCCAGACGACCTGGGGCTTCTCCCGTGACGACGTCGAGGCGGCGTTCTTCTCCGCCTATCTCGACAAGGGCATCTTCAAGGTGTCGCCGTTCGAGACGATCGACCGGGACGGTGTGGGCCGGCTGGTCGAGATCGCGGTCGCCGAGGGCCGCGCCACCCGGCCCGACCTGAAGATCGGCGTCTGCGGCGAACACGGCGGGGACCCCGAGTCGGTCCACTTCTTCCACCACGCGGGACTCGACTACGTCTCCTGCTCGCCCTTCCGTGTCCCGGTCGCACGCCTGGAGGCGGGGCGCGCCGCGCTCGCCGAGACGGCGCCCGACGAGAGCAGGTGACGGCGCCCGGCGAGAGCAGGTGACGGCGTCAGGGTCCGTCGGCGCCCGGACCGGTCGGCCCCCAGGTCCCGGGCACGCCACCCTGGGCCGCCTGGCCCGGCGTTCGGGGCCGGTCGGACACCGGCCGGGGACCGAGGGGACCTGGGGGACGCGCCGGCATCCGCGAGACGCTGCCGATGGGAGCGGTACCGATCCCCCCGGTGCCGCTCCCGCACGGGCCGCCCGTTCAGCGGCCCGCTCTCTGGATGACGGAGGCACACGTCCCATGACCCGCCACGACGACCGCACCGAGACCGCGGTTCCCGCCGGCGCCCCGTCCGACACCGCCATCGCCGTGGACCGGCTGGTGACGAACGGACTCAAGGCGCTGGCCGACTACGAGGCACTGACCCAGGAACAGGTCGACCACATAGTGAAGAAGGCGTCCGTCGCCGCCCTGGACCAGCACACCGCGCTGGCCCGCCTGGCGGTGCAGGAGACCGGGCGCGGGGTCTTCGAGGACAAGGCCGCCAAGAACATGTTCGCCTGCGAACACGTCACACACAGCATGGGCCCGATGAAGACGGTCGGCGTCATCGCCCGTGACGACGTCGACGACATCATCGAGGTGGCCGAGCCGGTCGGCGTGGTGTGCGCGATCACGCCCGTCACCAACCCGACCTCCACGACGGTCTTCAAGGCGCTGATGGCGCTGAAGACCCGCAACCCCGTCGTGTTCGCGTTCCACCCCTCCGCCCAGCGCTGCAGCGCCGAGGCGGCCCGCATCGTGCGGGACGCGGCCGTCGCGGCGGGGGCGCCGGAGCACTGCGTGCAGTGGATCGAGTCCCCCTCCGTCGAGGCGACCGGCACCCTCATGCGCCACCCCGGTGTCTCCCTGATCCTCGCCACCGGCGGCAACGCCATGGTCAAGGCCGCCTACTCGGCCGGAAAGCCCGCCCTGGGCGTGGGCGCGGGCAATGTGCCCGCGTATGTGCACAAGAGTGCCAAGCTGCGCCGGGCCGTCAACGACCTGGTGCTGTCCAAGTCCTTCGACAACGGCATGATCTGCGCCTCCGAGCAGGCCGTCATCCTCGACGAGGAGATCTACGACGCGGGCCTCGCCGAGTTCCGCACCCTGCACGCCCACGTGGCCACCGCCGAGGAGAAGGCCAGGCTGGAGGCGTTCCTGTTCCCCGTCGGCGCGGCGGGCGCGGGGTGCGAGCCCAAGGTGAACTCCGCGGCCGTCGGGCAGTCCCCGGCCTGGATCGCCGAGCAGGCGGGCTTCACCGTGCCCGCCGGTACCTCGCTGATCCTCGTCGAAGCCTCCCATGTCGGCCCGGACGAGCCGCTGACCCGCGAGAAGCTCTGCCCCGTCCTGGCCGTGCTGCGCGCCGGCTCCACGGAGCAGGGCTTCGACCTGGCGGCCGACATGGTCTCCTTCCACGGCCAGGGCCACACGGCCGTCGTCCACACCGAGGACCCGCGGCTGGCGGAGGCGTACGGCCGGCGGATGAAGACGGTGCGGATCATCGTCAACTCGCCGTCCTCGCAGGGCGCCATCGGCGGCGTCTACAACAGCCTGCTCCCCTCGCTGACCCTGGGCTGCGGCTCGTGGGGCAGCACATCGGTGTCCAACAACGTCTCCGCCGCCCAGCTGCTGAACGTGAAGCGGGTCTCGATGCGCCACAACAACCTGCAGTGGTTCAAGGTCCCGCCGAAGATCTACTTCGAGCCGCAGTCCATCCGCTACCTGACGTCCATGCCGGACGTCCACCGCGTCACCGTGGTGACCGACGCGACCATGACCCGCCTGGGCATCGTCGACCGCGTGGCGCGCGTCCTGCGGCGGCGCCGTGAGCCGGTGACCCTTCAGATCATCGACAACGTCGAACCCGAGCCGAGCATCGACTCCGTGCATCGCGGTGCCCGCCTGATGCGGGACTTCCGCCCGGACACCATCATCGCGCTGGGCGGCGGCTCCCCGATGGACGCGGCGAAGGTGATGTGGCTGCTGTACGAGCAGCCGGACATCGACTTCGCCGACATGCGGCAGAAGTTCTCCGACATCCGCAAGCGCGCCTTCCGCTTCCCCGTCCTGGGCAGGCTCGCCCGCCTGGTCTGCATCCCCACCACCTCCGGCACCGGCGCCGAGGTCACTCCCTTCGCGGTCATCTCCGACCCCGCAAGCGGCAAGAAGTACCCGCTGGCCGACTACGCCCTCACCCCCAGCGTGGCCATCGTCGACCCGCTGCTCACCACCGAGCTCCCGGCGGCGCCGGCCGCCGACAGCGGCTTCGACGCGCTCACCCACGCCATCGAGGCGTATGTGTCCGTCTACGCCAACGACTTCACCGACGGTCTGGCCCTGCACGCGATCCGCCTGGTCTTCGACAACATCGAAGCCGCCGTGAAGGACCGTGCCGCTCGGCCGGACGCGCGGGAGAAGATGCACAACGCCGGCACCATCGCCGGCATGGCCTTCGGCAACGCCTTCCTCGGCATCGTCCACGCCATGTCGCACACCCTCGGCGCCACCTTCCACATCGCCCACGGCCGCACCAACGCGGTCCTGCTGCCGCACGTCATCCGCTACAACGGCACCGTCCCGAGCAAGCTCACCGGCTGGCCCAAGTACGAGAGCTACCGCGCTCCGGAACGCTTCCAGGACATCGCCCGCACCCTGGGCCTGCCCGCCGCCACACCGGCCGAGGGCGTGGCGTCGCTCGCCCGCGCCGTGGAGGAACTGCGCGACGCCGTGGGTATCCAGCCGTCGTTCCAGGCGCTCGGCATCGACGAGCAGGCCTACCTCGGCGCCCTGCCCCAACAGGCCCTGAACGCCTACGAGGACCAGTGCGCGCCCGCCAACCCCCGGATGCCGATGCTCGACGACATGCAGGACATCATGCGCACCGCCTACTACGGCCGCCCGCCCGGCGGACCGGGCACGGACCAGGACGAGCGCGTCCCGCGCTCCGCGTGAGCCGGTGAGGCCGTCCGGTTCGTAGCAAGGCGTCCGTCCGAACCGGGCCCGTCGGCACAGGACGTCCGTCGGAACCGGGCGTCCCAACGGCCCTGGCCCACAGGGCCGTTGGGCCCTACACGCGCTCCGGCCATCGTGGTCTTCTGAGTGGGCGGCCGGGTGCACCTGTGTCTGCGGCTCCCGATCCCCCGTCCGGGACAGGAGAGCGGGGCACCCGGTACGCGTCGGCCACGGCACCGCGCCGGCAGCACGAGGGGCCCGCGGTCCACCCGGAACACCGGGAGGCCGCGGGCCCCTCGTGCTGCCGGCGGACTGTCAGCCGCCGGCCAGGTCGCGGCGGACCAGGGTTCCCGACCCGCCGTGGACCATCTCGTATGCGGCGTCGAGGGCCCCGATGGCGGCCAGTTGGCCGGCGCGTTCGACGAACCGGGCGGCGGCCTCGGCCTTGGGCCCCATGGAGCCGTCGGGCAGTCCTGACGGCCGGACGCGGACGAGCGCCGTCGCACCGCGACGGCGCCGCCTACCGCCGTGGCCAGGGATGGCCCGCCGCGGTGCGGCGGGCCATCGACGCATGGGTGACGGCGAGGGTGAGGGCCACCCCGATGACCGCGGTGGGCACCACGGCGATCGTCAGCCAGTGGCGGTCGGCGGCACCGGCGGCCGCCAGGAGGAACGCCGCTGCCGCCGCGGCGGCCAGTGCGGCGCAGACCAGGGTGACGACGACGGTGCGGGAGCGGTGCGCGTCGGCAGGGGGCGGCCCCTGACGCAGCTCCGCCCAGTCGCGGCCGGCCTCCCGCAACTCACGCCGGTTGTGCACGACCGCTCGGATCCGCAGGGCCGTCGTCACGACCGCGCCGGTGGCGGCCGAGACTCCGGGCACCCACCATGTGCCGGTCATGAGCAGGGCCGCGGCCACGACCGCGACCGTGGCCCAGCCGGACAGGCAGGCCTTTGCCGCGCTGCGGCGGGAGACGGGCCGGTCGGCTCCCGCGCGCAGGTCGGCGAGGGCGGGGACGTACCAGACGCAGCCGGCGGCGGTCACCAGGGCGGCGCCCAGGGCGAGGACGGCGTGGGACACGGTTCAGTGCACCTCCGAGAGCGCGGCGATCTCCGGGTGGTGCAGGTCGAACGCCGGGGACTCGGAGCGTATGCGGGGCAGCGAGGCGAAGTTGTGCCGCGGTGGCGGGCAGGAGGTGGCCCACTCCAGCGAGCGGCCGTAGCCCCAGGGGTCGTCGACGTCGACCGGCTTGCCGTACCTGGCGGTCTTCCAGACGTTGTAGAAGAACGGCAGGATCGACAGGCCCAGCAGGAACGAGCCGATCGTGGACAGCGTGTTGAGGGCGGTGAAGCCGTCGCCGGCCAGGTAGTCGGCGTACCGGCGGGGCATGCCCTCGACGCCCAGCCAGTGCTGGACCAGGAACGTGAGGTGGAATCCGGCCGTCAGCGTCCAGAAGGTGATCTTGCCGAGGCGCTCGTCGAGCATCTTGCCGGTGAACTTCGGCCACCAGAAGTGGAATCCGGCGAACATCGCGTACACGACCGTGCCGAAGACCGTGTAGTGGAAGTGGGCCACGACGAAGTAGGAGTCGGAGACATGGAAGTCCAGCGGCGGGGACGCCAGGATGATGCCGGTCAGGCCGCCGAAGAGGAACGTGACCAGGAAGCCCGTGGTCCACAGCATCGGCGTCTCGAAGCTCAGGGACCCCTTCCACATGGTGCCGATCCAGTTGAAGAACTTCACCCCGGTCGGCACCCCGATCAGCATGGTCATGAAGGAGAAGAAGGGCAGCAGCACCCCGCCGGTGACGTACATGTGGTGCGCCCACACGGTGACCGACAGACCCGCGATGGCGATCGTGGCGCCGATCAGGCCCATGTAGCCGAACATCGGCTTCCGGCTGAAGACCGGGATGACCTCCGAGACGATGCCGAAGAACGGCAGCGCCAGGATGTACACCTCGGGATGGCCGAAGAACCAGAACAGGTGCTGCCACAGCAGCGCGCCGCCGTTCGCCGCGTCGAAGATGTGACTGCCGAACCTGCGGTCGCACTCCAGCGCGAACAGCGCGGCTGCCAGCACCGGGAAGACGATCAGGACGAGGACCGCGGTCAGCAGCACGTTCCAGGTGAAGATCGGCATGCGGAACATGGTCATGCCCGGCGCGCGCATGCAGACGATCGTGGTGATGAAGTTGACCGCGCCCAGGATGCTGCCGAACCCGGACAGCGCCACGCCCATGATCCACAGGTCGGCGCCCAGGCCGGGCGAGTGGACGGCGTCGGACAGCGGGGCGTACAGGAACCAGCCGAAGTCGGCAGCCCCGCCCGGGGTGAGGAAGCCGAACGCGGCGATGGAGGAGCCGAACAGGAAGAGCCAGTAGGCGAGCATGTTCAGCCGGGGGAAGGCCACGTCCGGAGCGCCGATCTGGAGCGGCATGATCCAGTTCGCGAAGCCGGTGAACAGCGGCATCGCGAACATCAGCAGCATGATCGAGCCGTGCATCGTGAACGCCTGGTTGAACTGCTCGTTCGACATGATCTGCAGGCCCGGCCGGGCCAGTTCGGCCCTCATCAGCAGTGCCAGGACACCACCGACGACGAAGAAGGCGAACGCGGTGACCAGGTACAGCGTCCCGATCTTCTTGTGGTCGGTGGTGGTCGCCCACTCCACCCACGACGGCCGGTGAGCCGTCCGCGCGGCCGTGCCGCCCTGCTCGCGGGCCGCGGGGCGCGATCGTGCCCCCTCCGCGTCGTTCACGTACTCGATCTGCGCCTCGTCCATCGGACGGCGTCCTCCCCATCTGCTCGTGTCGCTGACGAACCGGGAAGTGCCGTACATGCGGTGGAAAGGCACGGCACTCCCCGGCCGCCGCTACATGATCGGCTCAGGGGTACGGGGGCCGGATAGGGTCCAAGGACCCCTCTGCGGTCCCCTGCTCAGGGACCAAAGGTCCCTCTTCACGCCGTTCCCCGGGGCCGCGCCGTGCCCCGGGCGCGCGCCGTGCCCTGGTCCGGGCCTCTCACTCGTGGGGGACGACCGCCACGGGGCAGCCGACGTGGTGGATGGCGGCGTGGGTGACGGGACCGGTGCACGGGCCGGCCAGGGACTCGGCCGGCCCGCGGCCGACCACGAGCAGGCTCCCCCCGGAGGAGGCCCGTACCAGCGCGGTCGAGGGCTTCTCCCGTACGACCGTCTCCACGACCTCGACCTCCGGGTACTTCTCCCGCCACACCTGGAGCACGGCGGACAGGAAGCCCTGCCACTCCTCGGCCCGCCACGGGTCGTCCACCAGCGCTATCTCGCCGGGACCGAGCCCCAGCACGGACGGCTGCTGCCAGGCGTGGACGGCGCGCAGCCGGGCGTGGCGCATCCGGGCCTCCTCGAAGGCGAACTCGATCACCTCGTCGCACGGGACGGCGACGTCCACGCCGAGCACCACGTCCCGGTACCCGGTCTCGGTGGAGGTGCCGCCGTCGGCCGCGGGGAGGTGCTCGTCGGCGGCCTCCTCGTCGGCCCGGACGAGGACGACCGGGCAGCTCGCCCGCGCCACGGTGGCGAGCGCGACGGAGCCCACCAGGAACCCGGTGAAGCCGCTCAGGCCGCGCGAGCCCAGGACCAGCAGACCGGCCCGCCCGGCGGCTTTCAGCAACGCCGCGGTCGCCGGTCCCTCGGCCTGCTCCTCCTCCATGGACAGCCCGGGGCAGGCGCCGCGCGCCCGCTCCTCCGCCCGGCTCAGCGCGCGCCGGGCCAGGGACCGCTGGGCCGCTTCGGCCCGCGCGCCCTCACCGTGGCGCGGGTGCCAGTTCCAGGCGTGGAACAGCCGCAGGTCCCGGCCACGGCGTTCGGCCTCCCGCGCGGCCCACTCGGTCGCGGCGAGACTCTCGGCGGAACCATCGACTCCTACGACGACGGGCGACAGCATGACCCACACCTCCTGCGCTCGATGCGCTCTCCCCGTCAGCGTCCCGCCGCCCGGCACGCAGGGGCAGAGGCCTCCCGGACTCGGGTCGGGGCCGTTCGGCCCCGTTCCGCACGGCGCACGCGCGGTGGGTGCGCGCCCCCTGTCAGCCGACGCGTTCCCAGCCCCGGCGCGGTGGCCGGGCTCCGAGCCGGGTGTCGCGGCTGCGGTAGACGATGTAGGGGCGGGTGAGGTAGCCGAGCGGGGCGGTGAGCATGTGGACCAGGCGGGTGAAGGGCCAGGCGGCGAAGAGCACGAGCGCGCTGATCGCGTGCAGTTCGAACAGGATGGGCGCGCCGCTCATCAGGTCCGGGTCGGGTTCCAGGTAGAAGATCGAGCGGAACCAGGGGGAGATGGTCTCCCGGTAGTCGTAGCCGCCGCCGGCGAGGTTCGCGGCGACCGTGGCGGCCAGGCCCAGGGCGATGGTCGCGGTGAGCAAGACGTACATCGCCTTGTCGTTGCGGGTGGTCGCGGAGAAGACCGGGCCCACCGTGCGGCGCCGGTAGACGAGGATCGCCAGGCCGCCGAGCGTGCACACCCCGGCGACGGTGCCGAGCACGACGGCCGTCACGTGGTACGTGTGCTCGCTCACGCCCGCCGCCTGGGTCCAGCTCTTCGGGATGAGCAGACCGCCGATGTGGCCGAGCAGCACGACCAGGATGCCGAAGTGGAACAGGGGGCTGCCGATGCGCAGCAGCCGGTTCTCGTACAGCTGGGAGGAGCGGGTGGTCCAGCCGAACTTGTCGTAGCGGTAGCGCCAGATGTGGCCCAGGACGAAGACGGCCAGGGCGACGTACGGCAGCACCACCCACAGCAGGATGCCGCCGGTGCCGGCCTCGGCGGCCGAGGTGAGGGACTGCGCGGGTGCGCTCATCGCGGGCCTCCTGCGGGGTCGGGCATGAACTGCGGGGGCGTGTACGGGGCGAGGCCGACCTGTTCCTCGGGCGGGCCCTGGGCGGCGAGGCGGGCGACGGTGTCCTGTTCGGCGCCCCCCAGCGGCGGCAGCGTCGCGGAGACGGACTCCAGGACCGCCGCCCAGGGCGAGTCCTCTGCGCGCAGCGCCAGCCGGAGCAGTTCGAGTCCGGCCCGGTGCCCGGTGAGCAGCCGGTGCCCGGCGGCCGGTTCGGCGGCGGCGAACTCCAGGACGACGGCGAGGTGGTCGGGCAGTTCGTCGTCGGCGAGGCGCAGCCCCGCGGCGGCGTAGGCCTGCTTCAGCCGGAGCAGGGCGATGCCGCGCCTGCGGGTGTCGCCGTGGGCGTAGTAGGTGAGGTACGGGCAGCAGCGCTTGCGGTGGTCGAAGGTGGCGACGTAGGCGGTGCCCAGCTCGGCGGCCGAGGTGCGCTCGGCGTGCGCGGTGAACGCGAGCAGCGGGTCGCAAACCCGGGCGGGCAGGACGGGGGCGGCCCGGCGGGCCAGGGACAGGCGCTCCGCCATCTGCTCGTCCGGGTAGGCCAGGAGCAGGGACTGCACCTGCCAGGCGCAGGGATGCCAGGGTTCGGTGCGGGCCGCCGGCCTCGGTCTCCTCTTCATGGCTTCGGCTTCCTCGTCATGGATTCGGCTTCCTCCTCATGGCTTCGGCTCGGCCTCTCCGCCGCCGTCCGCGGCCGTGTCGTCGCCGGGTGGCCGGTGCGGGAACAGGCCGGGCGGGGAGCCCTTGCCGTCCCAGTTGAGAAGGTTGACGCGGGTCTCCTTGCCGACCGGGGCGGCCGGGGTGTCGGAGGTCTGCCGGTCGCGCAGGGCCCGGTAGTTCTCCACGGCGATCGGGGCGGCGCCGCCGGAGGTCTCGCCGAAGGGGCCGGAGCCTCCCATGCCGGGGCCGCCCTCGTAGTCCAGGCTGCACTCGGTGGCCAGTTCCTCGAGTCTGTGGGCCTGTTCGGCGTGGGCGGACGGGATCACGTACCGCTCGTCGTACTTGGCCAGCGCCAGCAGCCGGTACATGTCGTACATCTGCTCCTCGCCCATCCCGACCCGCTCGGCGATCGACGCGTCCGGTTCCCGGCCGAGGTTGATGTCGCGCATGTAGGAGCGCATGGCGGCCAGCCGGCGCAGCACGGCGTCCACCGGGGCGGGGTCGCCCGCGGTGAACAGCCGGGCGAGATAGTCCACCGGGATGCGCAGGGCGTCCACGGCGGCGAACAGGTTGCGGTGGTCCTCGGCGTCGTGGCCGGTGTCCCGCACGGCGTCGACGACCGGGGAGAGCGGCGGGACGTACCAGACCATGGGCAGGGTGCGGTACTCCGGGTGGAGAGGCAGCGCCACCTTGTAGGTGTTGATCAGGGCGTGCACAGGGGATCGCTGGGCCGCCTCGATCCAGTCCCGTGGGATGCCCGCCTTCTCCGCCTCGGCGACCACGTGCGGGTCGTGGGGGTCGAGGAAGACGGCGCGCTGCGCCTCGTACAGGTCGGTGTCGTCGGGGGTGGTGGCCGCCTGGAGCACCTTGTCGGCGTCGTAGAGGACGAGACCGATGTAGCGCAGCCGGCCGACGCAGGTCTCGGAGCAGACGGTGGGCAGGCCGACCTCGACGCGGGGGAAGCAGAAGGTGCACTTCTCGGCCTTGCCGGTGCGGTGGTTGAAGTAGACCTTCTTGTACGGGCATCCGGTCACGCACATCCGCCAGCCCCGGCACCGGTCCTGGTCCACCAGGACGATGCCGTCCTCGCTGCGCTTGTAGATGGCGCCGGAGGGGCAGGAGGCCGCGCAGGAGGGGTTGAGGCAGTGCTCGCAGATGCGCGGCAGGTAGAACATGAACGTCTGCTCGAACTCCAGCCTGATCCTCTCGGAGATCTGGCCGAGCACCACGTCCTTCTCGCCGTGCTGTGCCGAACCGCCCAGGTCGTCGTCCCAGTTCGCCGACCAGGAGATCTTCATGTCCTTGCCGGTGATCAGGGACTTGGGGCGGGCGACAGGGGTGTGGTCCTGCAACGGGGCGTTGGTCAGCGTCTCGTAGTCGTAGGTCCAGGGCTGGTAGTAGTCGTCCAGGGACGGCAGTACGGGGTTGGAGAAGATGGTGATGAGCTTCTTGAACCGGCCGCCGGCCTTCAGGGCGAGCCGGCCGCGCCGGTTCAGCTCCCAGCCACCGCGCCAGGTGTCCTGGTCCTCGTAGCGCCGGGGGTAGCCCTGGCCGGGGCGGGTCTCGACGTTGTTGAACCAGACGTACTCCACGCCGGAGCGGTTGGTCCATGCCTGTTTGCACGTCACTGAGCAGGTGTGGCAGCCGATGCACTTGTCGAGGTTCATCACCATCGCCATCTGGGCCATCACGCGTCCGATGGCGGCTTCGCCGTGGGGCATGTCAGTACTGCACCTCCTGGTCGCCGCGTCGGCGGACGACGGTGACCTCGTCGCGCTGGTTGCCGGTCGGGCCGAGGTAGTTGAAGGCGTACGACAACTGCGCGTAGCCGCCGATGAGATGGCTGGGCTTGACCAGCAGCCGGGTCAGGGAGTTGTGGATTCCGCCGCGCCGGCCCGTCGTCTCCGTACGCGGCACGTCGATCAGCCGGTCCTGCGCGTGGTGCATGTAGACGGTGCCCTCGGGCATGCGGTGCGAGACGATCGCACGGGCCGCGACGACGCCGTTGCGGTTGACCGCCTCGATCCAGTCGTTGTCCCGCACGCCGATCTTCGCCGCGTCGGCGGTCGACATCCAGATCGTCGGGCCGCCCCGGGACAGCGACAGCATGAACAGGTTGTCCTGGTACTCGGAGTGGATGGACCACTTGCTGTGCGGGGTGAGGTAGCGCACGGTCACGCCGAGTTCGCCCGTCTGCCCGACCGGTGGCTCGCCGAACAGCGCGTGCATGTTCAACGGGGGCCGGTAGACGGGGAGTTGTTCGCCGAGCGCGGTCATCCAGTCGTGGTCGAGGTAGAAGTGCTGGCGGCCGGTGAGGGTGTGCCAGGGCTTGCCGCGCTCGACGTTGACGGTGAAGGGCGAGTAGCGGCGCCCGCCGGTCTCCGCACCGGACCACTCGGGGCTGGTGATCACCGGGACGGGAGCCGTCTGGGTGTCGGCGAAGGTGACCTGCTTGCCCTCGTGCTCGGCGGCCAGGTCGGCGAGCCGGACTCCGGTGCGGTGCTCCAGGGCGTGGAAGCCCTGGGTGGCCAGATGGCCGTTGGTGGTGCCGGACAGCGCGAGGATCGCCTCGCAGGCGTGCACGTCCCGGGCGAGCGAGGGTCTGCCGTCCGCCACTCCCCCGCGCACGGTGCCGTTCTTGTGCCGCAGATAGTCCAGTTCGCGGTCGACGGTGAAGGTGACGCCCTTCGTGGTGGCGCCCAGCGAGTCCAGCAGCGGGCCCAGCGCGGCCATTTTCTCGGCGACGGCGCCGTAGTCCCGCTCGACGGTGAGGAGTCTGGGCATGGTGCGGCCGGGCACCGGCTCGCACTCGCCGGTCTTCCAGTCCCGTACCCGCCCGTGCGGGGTGGCGAGTTCGTCCGGGGTGTCGTGCAGCAGCGGGGCGGCGACCACGTCCTTGCGGACGCCGAGGTGGGCGGCGGCCTGCCGGCTGAACTCACCGGCGAGAGTGCTGAAGGCGTCGAAGTCGCTGCGGGTCCGCCAGGGCGGGGCGATCGCCGGGTTGAAGGCGTGCACGTAGGGGTGCATGTCGGTGCTGGACAGGTCGTGCTTCTCGTACCAGGTGGCGGCCGGGAGCACCACGTCGGAGAAGACTGTCGTGCTGGTCATGCGGAAGTCCAGCGTGAGCAGCAGGTCCAGCTTGCCCACGGGCGCCTCCTCGCGCCACACCACGTCCCGGGGCCGGGCCTCGGGCGGGGCCTCGGCGGCGTTCACCGCGGAGTCGGTGCCCAGCAGGTGCCTGAGGAAGTACTCGTTGCCCTTGGCGGAGGAGCCGAGCAGGTTGGCCCGCCAGATCGTCAGCACGCGCGGGAAGTTCTCGGGCGCGTCCGGATCCTCGCCCGCGAAAGTGAGCCGCCCCGCCTTGAGTTCCTCGACCACGTGCTCGCCGACCGGGCGTCCGGCCGCCTCGGCCTCGTCGGCGAGGTCCAGCGGATTGCGGCCGAAGGTCGGGTACGAGGGCATCCAGCCCATGCGGGCGGAGGCGGCGATCACGTCCGCGGTGGCCATCCCGGCGAACGGCCCGCCGCTGCCGGCCGCCGCCAGGGTGCCGGCGGAGAAGGGGTCGTAGCGGAACTGGTCGCTGTGCAGGTACCAGTACGCCGTCTGGATCATCTGCCGGGCCGGCCGGTTCCAGTCGGCGGCCGTCGCGATCGCCGTGTAGCCGGTGAGGGGGCGGATCTTCTCCTGGCCGACGTAGTGGGCCCAGCCACCGCCGTTGACGCCCTGGCAGCCGGTCAGCGTGGTCAGGGCGAGGAAGGCGCGATAGACGGTGTCGGAGTGGAACCAGTGGTTGGTGCCCGCCCCCATGATGACCATCGAACGCCCGCGGGACTCCTCGGCGTTGGCGGCGAACTCCCGCGCGATCCGGGCCGTCCGCCCGGCGTCCACACCGGTGATCGGGGCCTGCCAGGCGGGTGTGTACGGCTCGGAGGCGTCGTCGTAGGAGGCCGGCCAGCGGCCG
Source organism: Streptomyces sp. MK7 (assembly GCF_032658145.1). Lineage (NCBI taxonomy): Bacteria > Bacillati > Actinomycetota > Actinomycetes > Kitasatosporales > Streptomycetaceae > Streptomyces > Streptomyces sp. MK7. The sequence continues at coordinate 37,707 of NZ_JAVACL010000037.1, read as the reverse complement.
GGCAGGCCGGGGCGGGCCACCCCGTACTGGGCGAGCAGCAGGTCGTACACCGTGGTCACCGTCCGCCCGGCGATCCGCCTGACCGGGACACCGCGCCGCAGGAGGCCGGCGCTGCCGTCCGGGGCGTCGAAGCGCGGCAGTTCGACGGTCACGGGTGCCTCGTCGCCGCCGTCGGCCGACAGCAGCGGGCCGACGCCGCCCAGGTCCAGGTTCCACTTCCCGGCCCCGCTCTCGGCGAACCGGTCGCCGAGGGTGCCGTTCGGGACCACGGGACGGCCCTCGGCGTCCAGCAGGACGGTCCGGAACTCCGCGTGTTCCGTCGTCGCGTGCTCGCCCCCGAGGTCGGCGGCGGTGAGGAACTTGCCCGGCGTGTACGTCCCCGTCCCCGGCTCGCGCTCGTCGAGGGCGACCAGGAACGGCAGGTCGGTGAAGCGCTTGACGTAGTCCTCGAAGTACGGGGTCCGGCGGTCGACGAAGAACTCCTTGAGCACCACGTGGCCCATGGCCATGGCGAGGGCCCCGTCGGTGCCGGGCTGGGCGGGCAGCCACTCGTCGGCGAACTTCACGTTGTCCGCGTAGTCCGGGGAGACCGCGACGACCTTCTGGCCGCGGTAGCGGGCCTCGGCCATCCAGTGCGCGTCCGGGGTCCGGGTCACCGGCAGATTGGATCCCCACATGATCAGATACCCGGCGTCCCACCAGTCCCCGGACTCGGGGACGTCCGTCTGGTCGCCGAAGACCTGCGGGGAGGCCACCGGCAGGTCGGCGTACCAGTCGTAGAAGGAGAGCATCACACCGCCGAGCAGCGAGTAGAACCGGGCACCGGCCGCGTGCGAGACCATCGACATCGCCGGGATCGGCGAGAAGCCGGCCAGCCGGTCGGGGCCGTACTCCTTGATGGTGTGCACATGCGCGGCGGCGACCATCTCCACCGCCTCGTCCCAGCTTGCCCGCACCAGGCCGCCCTTGCCGCGCGCGGACTTGTAGCGCCGGGCCCGCTCGGGGTCGGAGACGATGTCGGCCCAGGCCGCGACCGGGTCGCCGAGCCGGGCCCTGGCCTCCCGGTACATCTGGAGCAGCACACCGCGCACGTAGGGGTAGCGCACGCGCGTGGGCGAGTAGGTGTACCAGGAGAAGGCGGCCCCGCGGGGGCAGCCGCGGGGCTCGTACTCGGGGCGGTCGGGGCCGACCGAGGGGTAGTCCGTCTGCTGGGCCTCCCAGGTGATGATGCCGTCCTTGACGTACACCTTCCAGGAGCAGGAGCCGGTGCAGTTCACCCCGTGGGTGGAGCGGACCACCTTGTCGTGCGACCAGCGGTCGCGGTAGAAGTCGTCCGCGCGGCGACCGCCCTTCTTGTACACGGCGCGCAGGTCCCCGGAGACCTCCGCCCGGGTGAAGTACCGGCGGGAGCGCACCAGCGCGTCCGTCAGTTCGCTGTCCAGTCCCGGCCGTGGTGCCCCGCGCGCCGGTATCGATGTCGGGTCGGTCTCCGTGGCCACCGCGCCGCTCCCTCCCGGGCCGCGCCCGTGGTCGCTCGCTCGTCCTGCCGGTCAGATGTGGAACGCACTGATCCCTTGTTGCCTCCACCATCGCCGCATACCGCTCCGCACGCGATCAGCACCTGCGAACCAAGGATTTCATCAGGCGCACGCCCCCGCCGCCCGTCGCGGCGCACGAACCCGCCACCCGGCGCAGCGCACGGCGCGGGGCGGCACGTACACCCTGCCAGGCCTGTTTCGGCCATGCGGGTGATGGGGGGTGGTGGGCCACGGCAGGCCGGGGGTACGGGCGGCGTCGGCGGTGGCGTGTGGACCGGTCAGGAGGGCCGTTGGACCCTGACGCCGGGCCGGGCCGGTCCGAAACTGAAGGGATGTTGCGCGACGACGGCTTTCGCTCGATGGACCGGCGGGAGTGCCTGCGGTTCCTGGCCGAGGTGCCGGTCGGCCGTGTCGTGTACACCCGGCACGCCCTGCCGGCGGTGCTCCCGGTCAACTTCTCGCTGGACACGGACGCGTCCGTGCTGCTGCGCACCTCGGCGGGGTCGGATCTCGTGCGGGCCGTCGACGGTGCCGTGGTCGCCTTCGAGGCGGACGCGTTCGACCCCGAGAACCGGTCCGGCTGGAGCGTGGTCGTCACCGGGCAGGCCGGCGCGGTGAGCGATCCCGCCGAGCACGAGCGGCTGCTGCGGACCGGTCCCCGTTCCTGGATGCCGATCCAGGAGGACGTCTTCATCCGGATCCAGTCCGCGATGGTCACCGGGCGCGAGCTGACGCATAGGAGCAGCTGACGTACCCGAGTGGCTGAGCAGCCGAGCGGCGGGCGCCGACGGGGCGGCACGGCCTGGCCGGACCGCTCGGCCCGTGGCCGAGGCGCGGCACCATCTGGGCATGGCCCCGGCCCCGGACCGGATCGCGGGCGAGCAGTCGCAGGTCGGGGCACTCTCCAGCGGATGGGAGGCCAGGGGGTGGCGAGCCCGTCCGAGGTGGCCTCCAGCAGGACGCGTTCCGGCGCCTGGCCGGCGGTCGGACAGCGGAACGGCCACGGCTGCGCGTTGTGCATCGACGGGGCGGCCGCCGCGGCCTCGGCGACCGGCGCGGTCACCGTCTCGACGTCGTGCCGTCGTACGGGTATCACGACCTCCTCCGGCCGGGCCGGCGTGCGAATGGCGGGACGCGGCGGAACCGAAGCCCCGCCCCGGGTCCAGCCGACCGCTCGGTGGCCGCGGGGCCACCCGGTCCCGGAGGACGGGGCCGGGTGGCCCTGGGCCGGAGCCGGCGCCGGCAGCAGTCTGAAGATCCGGAGTTCGCGGGGGCCGGCAGGGCGCGTACGACACGCACGAACGGCCCGCACGAACGGCCCGTAGGAACGGCGCGTACGACGCGTGCCGACGCGTACCGGGATTCCGGCGATCCGGCGATCCGGCGATCCGGCGATCAATCCGAGGAGTGGAGACATGACTGTCAGGGACACCGACACCCAGGTCACCGGCGCGGTGCGGGTGCGGGCGGAGGGCGACGTGGACGCGGACGCCCTGGCCTACGTCCGGGAGAAGGTCGGCGCGGCGCTGGAGCGCCCGGGACTGCCGCCCGTCAGCGGCGAGGTGCGCATCACCCGGGCGGCGGCCCACCACGTCGAGCTGCCCTGGGCCGCCGGGGCCGAGATCCGGGTGGGCGGCGAACTCGTGGTCGTCCGCGCCCGCGAGGCGAGCGCCCGCGAGCTCGCCGACCGGCTGCAGGACCGGCTCCGCGCCCGCACCGACCGCACCACGCACCGCGAGGACGCTGCCCGCAGGGCGGCCACACCGCCCCCGTGGCGCGGTGGCCCGGAGCGCTGAGCGCCTGTCCGGCTGTTCATGGCGCAGACGCGGGAGCCGGCACGCCCTCCCACTGCCATTAGGGCGTAGGGGGGCCTCCAGCGGCGTTGTCGTCGGTTGCCGGCTCCCCCACGCTCGAGGTGATGACGAGCGACGTCGTCCGGGTCCACCGGGACGGTCAGGGGGCCTGCCCGGTGCCCCGGCCGGTCCGGGACGCGTACCCGCCCTGCCCCGGACCGTCCTGGCCGCCCCGGCCGTCCTGGCGCAGGAACCTGCGGAACAGCCTCACGCCGAGGGCGATCAACAAGGTGGCCGACCGGTCAGGGTTCGGGCCCGGCGCTGGAAGCGCCCGTCGGACGGGAAGACGGTTTCTCGCCATCGGTCAGGTCGGGTTCCAGTACAGGTCGGCGCGGCGGTCCGGTGAGCAGGCAGCGCACGTCCACCACGCCCTCGACGGAGCGCACCAGGCGTACGGCGAGCGGCACCAATGAGGTTTCCGGGACCCGCCCGGTGAGGGTGACCACACCCTCGCGCACGGTCACCCGCAGGGCGTCCAGGGGGACCGGGAACCGGTCGGCGACGACCTGACGGCGGACCTCCTCGGCGATGTCCTCGTCGCTGCGCAGGAACACTTTCAGCAGGTCGCAGCGGCTGACGATGCCGGTGAGCACGCCGTCGTCGCCGACGACCGGGAGCCGCTTGACGCCGTGCCGTGCCATCAGGCGGGCCGCCCGCCCCAGGCCGGCGCCGGGGTGGACGGTGACGGCCGGGGTGCTCATCAGCTCCTCCGCCGTCACCGCCCGCGCCCTGGCGGCATCGGCCGGGCGGGGTCGCTCTCCCGGCCAGTCCGGGTCGCTGTCGCGGAACTCCTCCTTGCGCAGCAGGTCGGCCTCGGAGACGACGCCGACCACCCGGCCGAAGCCGTCCAGTACGGGCATCGCGCTGACGCCCCACTGCCGCATCGTCCGAGCGATCTCCTTGAACGTCGCGCCGCCGGCCAGGGCGACGACGGTGGGGGTCATCACGTCGCCGACGGTGTACTGGGAATCCTGCATGGCGTCCTCCCGCGGGTGCGCTCGGAAGGTCGGAAGGTGGGAAGGTCGGCAGACCGGAAGGTCCGCGGAGGGGCCCGAAGGCCGGAAGAAGTCAGAAGAAGGAATCGAGGCCGTACAGGCTGAGGCCGCCGGCCAGTTCGCGGCCGGTGACCAGCTCCGGATCGATGCGGACGAAGACCTCCCGGGGCGAGGGTGCCCAGGAGCTGGGGCCGCTGCGGGCCAGCCGCCGGCGATCGGCCGGATCGGTCACCACCGAGGCGCGGCCGGTGACCACGACGCTCCACCCGGAGTGGGCGGCCGCGTCCAGCTCGTCGGCCTCGAAGGCGACGACCGCGCCGTCGACGGCGCGCACCAGCTCGGAGTCGGCCGAGGTGCGCAGCAGCACCGCGCCGTCGCCGTCCAGGGCGAAGTTGACCGGGAGCACCGCGGGCAGGGCGTGGCGCGTGTGGACGATGCGGCCCACCTGCGCCGTGGCCAGCAGGCGCAGGCACTCGTGCCGTTGGAGTTCGCGGAATCCGTCGTTGCGATACATGAGCCGGTCCGTCCCTCCGTCCGGTTGGGCCAGTGCAGCCGTACCTCGTGCTTCCATCGTCGGGCGGCGGGGGCCGTCGGACGAGGGCCGTCGGTCCCGGCCGCACCGGAGAACGGCCCGACCGTATAGGCCGGTTTGTCCCCTGTCGGCGACATCGGCGGGCGGCCCTCCGGCGGACCGCGCACGCCCCGCTGACCGGCCTGCCCCAGGTCGGCGGGCGAGAGTCCCCAGACTCAGAGCAGGGGACCTGATCGCCCCCGCTGGGACCAGTGGACGAGCTGACTGACCCGCCCGAGCACACGGCAACCGAGCTGACCGCCCCCGGGCGCACGGCCAGGTGACTGCGGCAGGGCCCGGGGCCCTGAGACCCTCTTCCCCGGCCCCCCGTGGCTCCGTGGCTCCGTGGCTCCGTGGCTCCGTGGCTCCGTGGCTCCGTGGCTCCGTGGCTCCGTGGCTCCGTGGCTCCGAGAGAGAATCTCCTCCCCGCCGGACCATGCTCCCTGGCCCTGTGCGTCGGCCCGTGCGCCCTGACCCCTCGCCCCCGCCCCGCGCCCCTCGCCCCGGCAATGCGCCCCCGGTCCATGTGCCGCCGCCAGGTACCCCGCCGCACGCGAAACGCCCCGGTGCCGAGACCCGGGCACCGGGGCGACGCGGTCCGTTCGGTCACCGGCTCCCTCCGCCGCTCCTGTTGTCCAGCTCCTTCGCGATCCGGTCCGCCCATGCCTCGATCGCCGGGAAGTCCCGGAAGTCCCCGCCCTTCCCGGAGTGCACGATCATGCGGGCCACGCGTCCCTTCGCACCCTCCTCCAGCCGGCCGCCGAACGTGGCGTGACCGGTGACGTCCAGCCGCGTCATCATGCGCCGCACCGCCGCCACGGGCGGGATGTCCCGTTCGGACGCCGAGCCGTCCAGCGGCCCGCTGCTGAAGAACCACAGCGGGCGGCCGGCCAGCGACCGGCGGTGGCGCCGCACGAAGCGGCGGGCGTCCTTGTGCCAGCGCCCGGCGTACAGCCCGCCACCGACGACCACCGCGTCGAAGGGGGTCACCGCCGCCACCGACGGGGCGGGCAGTGCCTCGGCCTCGATACCGTCCCGGCGCAGGGTCTCGGCCACGGTCCGGGCTATCCGCGCCGTCGAGCCGTTGGTCGATCCGTAGGCGACCAGGACCTTGGCTGCCATGGTGATCCACCTCCTCTCACCGTCCGCGCAGCCAGTTGTCGGCCACGCCGTGCAGGGCCTGGTCCTCGGGCTGGATGCGCGCGTCGTCCAGCCGGAAGGTGAGCTTGTCGACCACGTCGACCACACCGTCGATCTGCCGGGTCATCGACACGGCGATCTCGGTGTCGGTCCGGCGTTCCAGGTGGCCCTCCAGGGTGATCACGCCCTCGGTCACCGACACGGACACGGTGCCCGGGGCCAGCCACAGGGTGTTCCCCAGCACCTCGCGGACGACCTCCTCGCGGATCTCGGCATCGGGCCGCAGGAACACCCGCAGCAGATCGCGCCGGGTGACGATGCCGACCAGCCGGTCCTCCTCGTCCACCACCGGCAGCCTTTCCACCTGCCGGCGGGCCATGGTCCGGGCGGCCTCCACGATGGTGTCGTCGGCGTGCACGGTGACGGGTGGCTCGGTCATCAGCTGACCGGCCGTACGCGCACTCGCCTTCGCCGCCCGCCGGCGTCCGCTCGCGCTCAGGCCGGACAGCCATTGGCGCCTCGGCGGCTCGTGGGCGCCGGGCGCCTGGGCCTGGCGCGACATCAGGTCGGTCTCCGAGATGACCCCGATGACCCGGTCCTCCTCGTCGACCACGGGCAGCCCGCTGATCCGGTGGTCGACGAGCATGCGTGCGATCTCCTTGAACGGAGTGCCGTACTCGGCCCGGACGACCTCGGCGGTCATCACGGAACCGATCTTGTCGTGCTGCATGTCCGTTCCCTCCATTCCGGCGCCGGTACCTGGTCGCCCTCCTGTTTCGAGCATCCGGCGGCGCGGACCGGCGGGCCCAGGGGCTGTTGGGGGTGGACCGGGGACCGGACGGCCCCCATGGTCTGCGAGGCGCGGGACGCCGGCGGCACGAAGCCGGCCCGATCCCGCGCCCACCGGCCTATGCCCGTTCCCGTTCCCGTTCGCGTTCCGGCACCACGGCGACCGGGCAGGCCGAGTGGTGCAGGACGGTGTGGGCGGTCCGGCCGAGCTGAAGCCCGAAGTGCCCGGTCCGGCGGCGGGCGCCGACGACCAGCAGATCGGCCTCGTGGGCGGCGGCGAGCAGCACCCTGCGGGCCGGTCCCTCCACGGCGTGGCACCGCACTTTCACATCCTGCGGCACGTCCCGCAGCGCGACGTCCAGGGCCTCCGCTGCCCGCACCTCGTACGGGTCGGGCTGGCCGTCGATGAGCGGGTGCTCGACGCTCGCACGCGCGGGCGACCGCCAGGCACGTACCGCCTCCAGGACGGCCGCGCGCAGCCCGGCCTCCCGGGCGGCGAACCGCACCGCGGCCGCGGGCCCGTTCCCGTCCCCGCTCGAGGTTCCGTCCCCGACGCCGACGACGACGCGGCCGTGGACCGGGGTGCGGGCCTGGTTGTCGTTGTTGCCGCGGACCACGACGACCGGGCAGTCGGCGTGCGCGGCCACGAACAGGCTGACCGAGCCGAGCAGCAGGCCGGCGACCCCGCTGCGGCCACGGGTGCCCACGACCAGCGCGCAGGCTTCGCGGCCCTCCCGCACGAGCGTGTACTCGGGCTCCTCGGGCAGAGCGGCCCCGACGACCGTCAGGCCGTCCTGACGGGCGCGGGCACGCAGAGCCGCCGCCTCGACGACGACCTGGGCGCGCACATGCTCGTCCGGCTTGCCCAGCTCGCGCGCGAGGGCGGTGTGCTCGTAGCGCTCCCACAGCGAGGCGTACACCACCCGCAGCGGGACCTGGCGCAGGGCGGCCTCGTCGGCCGCCCAGTCCACGGCCCGCAGGCTGGGTTCGGAACCGTCGACCCCGACGACCAGTGGCAGGTCCGTCGTCCTCATCTCTGCCTCCTCGAGCTTCCGGGGCCGGGTTCAGCCGTGCGCCACGACGGCGACGGGCGCGGTGGCGTGGTGCAGCGCGGCATGGGTGACATGGCCGATGTGGGCGCCGAGCGGGTTGCGGCGCACGCGCCGGCCGACGACGACCAGGGAGGCCTCCCGGGAGGCGTCGACCAGGAGCTCGGCGGGGCCGGCGCAGCGGCACTCCTCGACGACCTCGACGTCCGGGTACTTCTGCCGCCACGGGCGCAGCACGTCGGTCAGGGCGGCGGCCTCGGTCGCCGCCAGCGACGCGTGCAGTTCGGCGTCGACGGGCATGGCGTAGCTGTAGTACGGGGGCGGGTACCAGCCGTGCACGACCCGCAGCGAGGTGCGGCGGCGCAGGGCCGCCTCGAAGGCGAACCCGATCAGGTCCTCGTCCGGGGCGGTGGTGTCCAGGCCCAGGACGACGGGCCGGAAGGGAGTCGCCGTGGACGGGACGCCCGCGGGGTCCATCGCGTGCTCGTCCGCGGCCTGTTCACCGGCGCGGACCAGGACGACGGGCCGGTCGGCGTGGGCGATGACGGACAGGCCGACGGAGCCGACCATGAATCCGCCGACCCCGCCCAGGGCCCGCGAGCCCAGCACGAACAGGTCGGCCTCCCTGGCCACCTTGGCGAGCAGGTCGGCCGGGCGGCCCGGCAGTTGCTCGGTCACGACCTCGACGCCGGGGTGGCGCAGCCGAAGGCCCTCGGCCGCCTCGCGGGGCACCCTCTCGGTCCAGTGCTGGTGGGTCTCCGCGCCCAGCAGCGGCGCCTGCGCCATGGCCTGTGGCACGGGCTCCCACACGTGCACGAGCTTCACCGACGCGTCGAGCAGCTTCGCCTCCCGTGCCGCCCATTCAGCGGCGGCGCGGCTCTCGGGCGACCCGTCGAGACCGACGGTGACGGTGCGGGGCATGGTCTCCACCTCCTGCGAGTGATCCGGAACGAGGGATCCGCCACGAGGGATCCGCCACGAGCATCGCCGCCGCCGCGGGGTCCGGGTCAGGGGCCGCAGGTCCCCCCTCGGGGCCGACCGTCCCCAGTAGTCCGCAGGGACCGTGCGGCAGGGCCGTACGGGGCAGACCGGGGCCCACTCGGTCCCTGCCCGCCGTGGCGGCGCCGTCCCAGACTGGGGCGGTCACCGACCAGCGCCGCCCAACGCGGTCCGCGGGGAGGAGTACCGATGAGCACCGGCACCACGCTCGACGTCTCGACGCACGACAAACTGGTCGCCGCCGCCGTGGTGGCCCCCTCCATCCACAACACCCAGCCCTGGCGTTTCCGGATCCGGCCGGACACCGGCACGCTGGAGATCCGCGCCGCCGCGGAGCGCGGCCTGCGCCACACCGACCCGGCCGGCCGCGCCCTCCACGTCTCCGTGGGCTGCGCACTCCTCAACGTGCGGGTGGCCGCGGCACACTTCGGCCGGGAGCCGGTCACCCGGCTGCTGCCACGCCCCGACCGGCCCACGTTACTCGCCACCGTGCGGCTGGCCGGCCCGCCGCACTCCCCTCTCGTGCCCGGGCTGTACGACGCCTTGTGGCAGCGGCACAGCAGCCGGTTCCCGTTCTCCGACCGGCCGCTGCCCGCCGGTGTCCTCACCGAACTGTCCGAGGCCGCCCAGGCCGAGGGGGCCGCGCTGGCCGTCGCCACGCCGGACGAGGCCGAACGGGTCCTCCGGGTCACCCGGGAGGCGGAGCGGCGCAACACCGCCGACGTCGATCGCGCGGCCGAGAGCCGCCGCTGGGTGCGCGAACCGGGAGCGGCGCCCGCCGGACTCGGCATCCCGTCGGCGGCGCAGGGCCACCAGGACTTCCGCGGCCACGTCCCGATGCGGGACTTCGGCGCCCGCCGGCACCCCGCCGTGCTCCCCGCCCGCCCCTACGAGACGCACCCGCTGATCGCGGTGCTGTCCACCGCCCACGACCGCCGCGCCGACTGGCTGCGCGCCGGCCAGGCGCTGGAGCGGGTGCTGCTGGTGGCCACGGCACACGGCGTACGGGCCTCACTGCTGCACCAGAGCCTGGAGTGGCCGGACCTGCGCGCCCGGATCGGACCGCAGGCGAACGGCAGGCGCGGTCACGCCCAGATGGTGGTCCGGCTCGGGTACGGCCCCGAAGGCCCCGCCTCACCGCGCCGCGCCGTCCGGGAGGTCCTCACGGACACAAGGGACCTGGGGGACGTGGGGGGCGTGGGGGGCCGGGACCTTCGGGACCTGCGGTGAGCCGGCCGGGCGACCGCACGGCCACACGCACGGCCGGGACCTCACGGCACCGGCCGTGCGGGACGCCGTGACCGTGCGGGCCGGGCGGTCGTCGGCCGTCGGGGACCGCGTCGACACGCGGTCCCGGACCGCCGCCGGCCGGCGGTGAGGTCGCGGCCGCAGACCCCGATCCCGCAGGCGTCGCCCGCGACCGGCACCACCTCGACCTCTCGAGGCCGGCAGCCCGTGCGGGGCGAAGCGGATGACGTCCATGCCACGGTCGCGGCGCGCCGCGCCGGCTTCTCGGGCCGCACGGTCCACGCCGGGCCCGCACGTCGCAGGGGCCGGCACCGTGCTCGACCCGCCCGGAGGTCAGGACTTCTCGCCGCGCAGCCGGTCGCGGGCCTGGGTGGCGATGACCGCGGCCTGGATGCGCCGCTCGACGCCGAGCTTGGCCAGCAGCCGGGAGATGTGGTTCTTCACCGTCTTCTCCGCCAGGTACAGCCGCTGGCCGATCTGACGGTTGGTCAGGCCCTCACCGATCAGATCCAGGATCTCCCGCTCCCGGTCGGTGAGACCGGGCAGCACATCCGGCTCCTCCTCCTGCTGTTGACCACCCCTCAGCCGGGCCATCAGCTTCGTCGTGGCGCTGGGGTCGAGCAGCGACTGACCGCGCGCCACCGTGCGCACGGCCGAGACCAGGTCGGAGCCCTGGATCTGCTTGAGCACGTACCCGGACGCGCCCGCCATGATCGAGTCCAGCAGCGCCTCCTCGTCGTCGAACGAGGTCAGCATCAGACAGGCCAGCTCCGGCAGGCGGGAGCGCAGCTCACGGCAGACCGTCACACCGTCCCCGTCGGGCAGCCGGACGTCCAGCACCGCGACGTCCGGACGCAGCGCCGGTACACGCACCAGCGCCTGCTCGACGGTGGCGGCCTCGCCGACCACCTCGATGTCCGGTTCGTCGTTCAGCAGGTCGTGCACCCCGCGCCGTACCACCTCGTGATCGTCGAGGAGAAAGACCCGGACCGGGGCGTCGGGGCCGGCCTGCTCACGGTCCGCCATGTGTCAGTCACTCCTTGCCATGGGATACGCATTCCACAGCACACCTTCCCGGAAAACGGGACCCGCGGACAGGGCCGATCGGCCCTATTCCGATCCTTCCGGGCCGGGGCCGGACGGCCACGGCCCATGCACTGTCCGGCACTCCTCGCCCCCGTCCGGTACGGCCAGCATCGACGGTGAGCCACAAGCGCACAGGGAGAGGAACCGTGATGACCGCGACGGTGACAGCCAGCGGCAGGGACGGCAGCGGGACGGCGGGCGCCTGGCGGCACTTCGCCGGGACCGGATGGCGTGAGCGGATCGACGTCCGCGACTTCGTCCAGGCGAACTACGCGCCGTACGAGGGTGACGCGGGCTTCCTGGCGGGCGCCACGAACCGCACCCGTACCGTGTGGCAGAAGGTCAGCGCGCTGTTCCCGGAGGAGCGGCGCAAGGGCATCCACGACGTCGACGCGGCCACGCCCTCGACGATCACCTCGCACGCCCCCGGCTACATCGACCGAGACCGCGAGCTCATCGTCGGACTGCAGACCGACGCCCCGCTCAAGCGCGCGATCATGCCGAACGGCGGGCTGCGCATGGTGGAGAACGGGCTGAAGGCGTACGGATACGAGCCCGACCCGTTCGTCACCAAGGTCTTCGGCACCTACCGCAAGACCCACAACGACGGCGTCTTCGACGCCTACACCCCCGGGATGCGGGCCGCCCGCAAGGCCGGCATCATCACCGGACTGCCGGACGCCTACGGCCGCGGCCGGATCATCGGCGACTACCGGCGCGTGGCCCTCTACGGCACCGACCGGCTGATCGAGGCCAAGCGCGCCGAACGCGCCCTGCTGGACGCCCGTCCCTCCACCGGCGACGTCATCCGCGACCGCGAGGAGCTGGCCGAGCAGATCCGCGCGCTGGGCGAACTCGCCCGGATGGCCGCCTCCTACGGCTGCGACGTCACCCGCCCCGCCGCCACCGCCCACGAGGCCGTGCAGTGGCTGTACCTCGGCTACCTGGCCGCCGTGAAGGAGCAGAACGGCGCCGCGATGTCGCTGGGCCGCACCTCGACCTTCCTGGACGTCTACCTCCAGCGCGACCTGGACGAGGGCACCCTCGACGAGACAGGCGCGCAGGAGCTGATCGACGACTTCGTGATCAAGCTGCGGATCGTCCGCTTCCTGCGCACGCCCGAGTACGACGCCCTGTTCTCCGGCGACCCGACCTGGGTGACGGAGTCCATCGGCGGCATCGGCCGCGACGGCCGGCCGCTGATCACCCGCACGTCCTTCCGCTTCCTGCAGACCCTCTACAACCTCGGCCCCGCGCCGGAGCCGAACCTGACCGTGCTGTGGTCGCCCCGGCTGCCCGCCGGCTTCAAGGAGTTCTGCGCGCGGGTCTCCATCGACACCAGCGCCATCCAGTACGAGTCCGACGACCTGATGCGCCCGCGCACCGGCGACGACACCGCGATCGCCTGCTGTGTCTCGGCCATGGCGGTCGGCCGGCAGATGCAGTTCTTCGGCGCCCGCGTCAACCTCGCCAAGGCCCTGCTGTACGCGATCAACGGCGGCCGGGACGAGCTGAGCGGCGAGCAGGTCGCCCCGCCGGCGCCCGCGCTGACCGGCGAGTACCTGGACCACGAGGAGCTCTCGGCGGCGTACGACCGCGTGCTGGACTGGCTCGCCGAGACGTACGTCGACGCGCTCAACGTCATCCACTACATGCACGACAAGTACGCCTACGAGCGCCTGGAGATGGCCCTGCACGACTACCCGGTGCACCGGTTCATGGCCTGTGGCATCGCCGGCCTGTCGGTGGCCGCGGACAGCCTGTCGGCGGTGAAGCACGCGCGGGTGAAGGTGATCCGGGACGGCACCGGGCTGGCCGTCGACTACGAGGTCGAGGGCGAGTACCCGGCGTACGGCAACAACGACGACCGCGCCGACCGGCTGGCCGTGGACCTGGTCGAGTCGTTCATGGCGAAGGTGCGCCGGCACCCCGCCTACCGCGACGCCGAGCACACCCAGTCGGTGCTGACCATCACCTCCAACGTGGTCTACGGCAAGCACACCGGCAACACGCCCGACGGCCGTCGCGCCGGCGCGCCCTTCGCTCCCGGCGCCAACCCGATGAACGGGCGCGACCGGCACGGGGTGGCCGCCTCCGCGCTGTCGGTGGCCAAGCTGCCGTACGAGGAGGCACGCGACGGCATCTCGCTGACCACGACCATCACCCCGGAAGGCCTGGGACACGTTCCTGAGGACCGGGCGACCAACCTGGTGGGCATCCTCGACGCCTACATGTCGGCCGGTGGCTTCCACATGAACGTCAACGTGCTGAACCGGGCCGTCCTGGAGGACGCCATGGAGCACCCGGAGAAGTATCCCGAGCTGACCATCCGTGTCTCCGGATACGCGGTCAACTTCGTCCGGCTCACCCGCGAGCAGCAGCTCGACGTGATCAGCCGTACCTTCCACGGGGCGCTGTGAGTGCCATGACCAGGCCCGCCGTGGGCGCGGGCGAGCCGGCCGCGGGCCGCCCCGTCACCGGCCGGATCCACTCCTGGGACCTGTCCACCGGCGTGGACGGTCCCGGGACCCGGTTCGTTCTCTTCGTCAGCGGCTGCCCGCTGCGGTGCCTGTACTGCGCGAATCCCGACACCTGGCACATGCGGGACGGGCGGGAGGTCACCGTGGACGAGGTGATGGCGGAGATCGGCAAGTACCGCCCCTTCGTCACCACGGCCGGCGGCGGCGTCACCCTCACCGGCGGCGAGCCCCTGCTCCAGTCCGCCTTCACGGGTGCCGTCCTGCGCCGCTGCAAGGAGGAGGGCCTGCACACCGCCCTGGACACCTCCGGCTTCCTCGGCGACCGGGCCACGGACGAACTCCTCGCCGACACCGACCTGGTGCTGCTGGACATCAAGTCCTTCGACGTCGCCACCTACCGCAGGCTCACCGGCGGAGACCTGACACCCACCCTCAACTTCGCCACCCGGCTGGCCCGGCTCGGCGTACGGATGTGGATCCGGTACGTCCTGGTGCCCGGATGGACCGACGACGAGCGGGCGGTGGACGGGCTGGCCCGGTTCGTGGCCGGCCTGGACAGTGTCGAGCGGGTCGACGTGCTGCCGTTCCACAAACTCGGCGCGCACAAGTACGACGCGCTGGGCATCCCGTTCCCGCTGCGGGACAACCCCGTCCCGGACGAGGCCCTCGTCGAACGGGTACGGGCGCAGTTCCGCGCCCGGGGCCTCGCGGCCCAGTGACCCGCCCGTGACGGCTGAACGGGCCTTACGAGCAAGGACGTTCGGCCCCGGCGGCCGGGCCGCACAGCCCCTGCGCACCCGGTCGCCACAGCGGGACATTGGTGGCGCACCGAGAGCGACCGCTCACCCCGCGACCGTCCGAGAGCCCGCGGGACCCCCTGGAAGGGATGAAGATCATGGCCGTGCACGACCACTCCCACCGGCACGTCGGCTTCCACCTGTCGTTCCTGCGCCGGACCGGAACCGCTTCGGGCTCCGCCGCCGTCACCTCCGAGGCCGCCACGGCGACCGCGGGCGGTGCCCTCGCCCTGGCCGGGCTGCGGGTGCTGCTCGGGTTCGTCTTCCTGTGGGCGTTCCTGGACAAGACGTTCGGCTTCGGCTACGCGACCCCGTCGGGCAAGGGCTGGATCGACGGCGGTTCGCCGACGAAGGGCTTCCTCGGCTCGGTCGCCGCCGGACCGATGAAGTCGACGTTCCACTCCTGGGCCGGCGACACCTGGGCCGACTGGCTGTTCATGCTCGGTCTGCTGGGCGTCGGCGTCGCGCTGATCGCGGGGATCGGACTGCGGCTCGCCGCCGTGGCCGGCACCGTGATGATGGCGCTGATGTGGATGGCCGAGTGGCCGCCGGCCAAGCACCTTTCCGACGGCACGGCCAGCATGTCGACGAATCCCTTCGCCGACTACCACCTCGTCTACGCCCTCGCCCTGATCGCCCTCGCGGCCACCGGTGCGGGCGCCGCCTGGGGACTGGGCCGGCTGTGGGCGCGCCTGCCTTTCGTCAGCCGCAACCGCTGGCTCCTGTGATCCCCTCCGGCCACCACCGGGACCCCACCGCGACCCGCGGTGGGGTCCCGGTCGTCCGTGCACAACGGCGCTCGTCGGCCTCCTCGGCGCCGCGCCGGCCGCCCCCCGCCGGCACCGGGAGCGGTCACCGGCGCACGCCGGCTCGGTGGCCGAAGCGTCGATGCGCACCCTGGTTGTCAGGGGGCGAGGCGGGCGGCGAGCAGGGCGACGTCGTCGTGGAACGTCCCGCCGCCCTGGGTGAGCAGGTCCTCGGTGGCCTGGCGCATGCGCTCGTAGAGACGTGCGTGCTCGATGGCCACGCCGGCCGCACCGGCCAGGGCGGTGACGATCTCCTCGTCGTCGTCGGTGGAGGCGCCTCCGTGCTCGTCGGCGAGATAGAGGTTGCCGTAGATGGTGTGGCGCACCGAGATGGGCGCACCGAGCAGGCTGGTCATCACGGGGTGGCCTTCGGGGAAGCCCGAGGCGCTGGGGTGCGCCGACAGGTCGTCCACCCGCAGCGGCTTGGGCTCGCGGACGAGCTCGCCCAGGAGTCCGGTGCCGTGCGGCAGTTCAGCACCGGACTCCCCGCGGAACTGGTCGGCGCCGAATCCGGAGGTGATCAGTTCGGAGAACCTGCCGTCCTCGCCGAGGACGCCGATGGCGGCGTAGCGCGCGTCGATCAGCCGCCGGGCCGACTCGGTGATGGTGCGCAGGACCACGTCGAGTTCCAGGGTGCCGCTGATGGCCACCACCGCGTCCAGCAGAGAGCGCATCCGGCCGTGCGCGTGGGCCAGCCGCTGCAGTCCGGCCTGGAGGCGGTCCAGGTCGTCGCCGCCCAGGAGCGGTGGCAGCTGGGTCCGGTGCGCGCCGCGGTTCCGTGAGGGTGTCTCCACGCCACTCGGACCTCCTCGCCTGCGGGCGGCCTGGTCTTTCGCCTCGGGTACCCGGACCCCGCTGTTCCAGGCCGCGGCGCGCGGCGCACGCTGCCCCCCTACTTGATGCCGGTCGTGGCGACTCCCTGCACGATCTGCCGCTGGAAGACCAGGAACACGGCGATCAGCGGGAGGAAGCCCAGCACCGAGGAGGCCATCACCTCGGCGTACTGGATGTTGCTGTTGCTGACCAGGGAGGCGAGGCCCACCGGGATGGTCTGGGACTTGGTCTGGTTGAGGACGAGCAGCGGCCAGAGGAAGGAGTTCCAGGTGGTGACGAAGGTCAGGATGGCGACCGTGGACAGCGCCGGACGGCACAGCGGCATGCAGACCCTCGCGTAGATCCGCCACCAGCTCGCTCCGTCGATGCGGGCGGCCTCGATCAGGGCGAGGGGGATGCCGCGGAAGAACGACTGGAAGACGAACACCGAGATCGGCGCGGCGATCGAGGGCAGGATCAGCGCCCAGAAGGTGCCGAGCAGGTGGAACGCCCGGTACTCGATGAACTGCGGCAGCACGAGCGCCTCGCTCGGCAGCATCAGCCCCGCGGCGACCAGGGCCATCACCGCGGCCCGGCCGCGGTGGCGCAGGAACGCCAGCGCGAAGCCGGCCATCGAGCCGAAGGCCACCGTGAAGATCACGGCGAGTGCCGAGATGACCAGGCTGTTGAGGTACCAGGTGCCGATCGGATGGTTGTCCCATGCCGAGGAGTAGGCGTGGAGGGACCAGCCGCCGGCGAACAGCGATGTCGGGTTCTGGGTGATCGATCCGTCGGAGCGCAGGGAGGTGGCGATCGCCCAGGCGAAGGGCACCAGCCAGATCAGGGCGAACAGGGTCACGCACACGGCGCAGAGCCGGTTGAAGAGCGCCGCGCCGTCGGTCGCCGGCGCGCTCTTCGTCGTGGCGGGCCGCGGCTGGGTGATGGTGGTCATGAATCCTCCGCTCAGGCCGCGGTGCTGCTCGCGCGGCGGCGGCGCAGCCCGTACCAGGCCGCCGAGATCGCGACGATGACGACGAAATAGACCATGGTGGCGGCGGCGCCGTAGCCGCCCCGGTACGCGGTGAAGCCGGTGTCGTAGATGTACTCGATGACCGGGCGGGTGGACTGGTCGGGCCCTCCGGCGAGGAGCAGGTAGATCTGGTCGAAGACCTTCAGCGAGGCGAGGATCTGCAGGATCAGCACCAGGCTGGTGGTCCGGCCGAGCAGCGGCACCGTGATGTGGCGGATCTGCTGCCAGGGGCCCGCTCCGTCGATGGCCGCCGCCTCGTAGACGTCCGGCGGGACGTCCTGGATCGCGGCGGTGTAGAGGACGAAGTTGAAGCCGAAGGTCCACCACAGCGTCATCAGCGTCACGGCGGTCCAGCCGCCCGCGGTGCTGCCGATGAAGTCGGGCACGGGCAGGCCGACGGCGTCGAAGATCTTCGGCAGGAGTCCGATCTGCGGGGTGTACATCCACAGGAAGATCAACGCGACGACGGACGACGGCACGACGTACGGCGCGAAGAACGCGAGGCGGTACAGGACCCGGCCGCGCCGTACGCGGGAGGCGAGGACGGCACCGGCCAGCGCGAGGACGACCAGGGGTGGTGTGGTCAGCAGGGTGAAGAGCACCGAGTGCCACATGGCGTCCCAGAACTGCGGGTCGGTGATCACCTCGGAGTAGTTGGACAGGCCGACCCAGTCGCCCAGACCGCTCTTGACGGTGGTGGTGTTGAAGAAGCTCAAGCCCACGCCCACGAGCAGCGGGCCGATCAGGAACAGCAGGTAGATCACGAGGAACGGAGCGGTGAGCAGCGCTCCGGCCCGGCGTTCGGAGCGGGAGGGCCGGTCGGCGGGCGGGGCCGCTGCGGGCGCCGTGGATGCCGGTCGCGTCGGGACGGCGGTCGTCATGGTGACTGAAGCCTCCTACTTCATCGTGACCGGCGGTCGTGCCGTGGTGAACCGCTTCAGGTCGGAACGCAGGCCGGCCACCGCGTCCTTGGGGCTGAGCCGCCCGGCGATGGCCTCGATGACCGTCCCGCCGACGACGCTCTGGAAGTCCGAACCCGCGCCGGTGTACCAGGCCTCGGGGTCGTACCGGGCGTCGAAGGCGGCCTGTACGTAGTTGCGCTGCGGCGACTGGTCGAGGAACGCCTTGCTGCGCTGGGTCGGCAGCCAGGCGGGGATGTGCCCGCCCTCGGCCCATACGGCGCTGTTGTCGAGCAGGCTCCTGATGAACTGCGCCGCGTCGCGGGTACGGGTCGGCGAGCGTCTGCCGTTGCGGGGCAGGACCAGGGCGTGCGAGTCGGCGTAGGCCACCGGTTTCGGCCCGAGCAGCGCCGGGAACGGCACGACGTCGAAGCGGAGGCCCTTGACCTGCCGGTATGCCGGGATCTGCCACTCGCCGTCGAAGAGGAAACCGGCCTTGCCCGTGCTGAACAGGGCGTTCGCGCCGGAACCGTTCAGTTCTCCCGGCATGAGGCCGTCGGCGGTGAGGCTCTGCATGAAGGCGACCGTCTCCCGCACCGCCTCGGTGTCGAGGTCGATCCTGGTACCGGAGTCCGTGACGACCGGACCGGCCAGGCCGGAGTAGATCATGCTGAAGTAGCGCCACGCCGTGGACGGGTCGGCGATGACCGACATCACCGCTCCGTACTGGGCGCCGCCCGCCGTCTTCATCGCCTTGACGGCGGCCAGGAAGTCCTCCTTGCCCTTGAGCGGGACGAGGCCGTCGCCGGCGGCGTCGAGGAGGCCGGCCCTGCGGGCCAGGTCGACGTTGTAGTAGAGGACGAAGGGGTGCGTGTCCAGGGGCACCGCGTACACCGTCCCGTCCACGGTGGCCTTGCGCCAGGCCGCGGGCGTGAACTTGTCCTCGGTGATGCCCAGTTCGCCCAGTCCGGCCCGTTCGACCGGATCCAGCAGGTCGGAGGCGGCCAGCAGCGGGAGCCGCGACAGGTGGACGATGCCGACGTCCGGGGGCGTGCCGCTCGCGGTGGCCAGTGCCAGTTTCGTGTAGTAGGGGTTGCCCCAGGCGAGGACGGTCGCTTCGACGGAGGTCCCCGGGTGGGTCTTCCGGAACCTGTCCTCCATCAGCACCATGTTGGCGCCGTCACCGCCGGTGAACAGGTTCCAGAAGATGACGTCCGCGGTGTTCGGCTGAGAGCCCGTCAGGCCGGATGCGAGCGGTGAGGAGCATGCCGCGAGCGCTCCGGTCAGGGCGAGTCCACCGCCGAGGGCCAGGAGCCGTCGGCGCGCCATCGCTCCACTCATAGGGGTGTGCACCTCGTTGAATTCGATGTGGCCTCGATGGCGCAGACCCTGACACACGATTTACAACGATGCAATACACCGGCGGAAAGTAGTCCCATCCGAGGTCCGCCTCTTTCCCGGCGTCACGTGACCTGCCGCACCGACGGCGCCGTTTCGTCCCCCGATCTGTCCTTGCATCGATGTAAACGATCACTCATGATGGCAGCACTTCGATCGTGGAGACGCCGTGGCCGGGGACGTACGGAGCGGCAGAAGGAGGATCAGTGAGGGTGAGCGAGCAGGACGGGACGTATCCGAGGCCGATCCTGCGGCGGGAGCGGTGGCACAGCCTGGACGGCGTCTGGGAGTTCGGGTACGACGACGCCGACGAGGGCGAGCGCGCCGCGTGGTTCACCGAGGGGGTGACGGGCGCGTTCGACCGGGAGATCACCGTCCCCTACCCGCCCGAGGCCCCCGCCTCGGGCATCGGCGAGACCGCACCGCACGCGGTGGTCTGGTACCGCCGCCGCATACCCCACGAGCTCCTCGCGGCCGACGACGGCGGGCGGGCGCTGGTGCACTTCGGAGCCGTCGACCACCGGGCGAAGGTGTGGCTGGACGGCCGCCTGGTGGCCGAACACGTGGGCGGCCAGACCCCGTTCACCGCCGATGTGACCCATGCGCTGCGCCCCGGTGCCGACGAGCACCTGCTCGTCGTCCGGGCCGAGGACCGGCCGGCCGACCTCGCACAGCCGCGCGGCAAGCAGGACTGGCAGGACCGCCCGCACGAGGTCTGGTACGAGCGGACCACCGGCATCTGGCAGACGGTGTGGGCCGAGACGGTGGCCGCCCAGCACATCACCGACCTCGCCTGGATCCCCGACCCCGCGCGCGGCGTGCTGGCCGAACTCACCCTGGCCCAGGTGCCGGCCGCCCCGGTGACCGTGGAGATCGTGCTGAGCCGTGACGGGGAGGTGCTGGCCGAGAGCACCAGCACGGTGCGCACCCCGCGCTGCCGGATCGACCTCGTCGTTCCCGCGCTGCGCAACGGAATCGACCGCCAGGAACTGCTGTGGAGCCCCGAGCGGCCGACCCTGCTCGACGCGCGGGTGACCGTGCGCGAGGCGGACACGTCCGCGGTGCTCGACACGGTGGACAGCTATGTGGGCCTGCGCAGCGCGGGCGTCGGCCGCGGCGCCTTCCTGCTGAACGGCCGCCCCTACTACGTGCGTTCGGTGCTCAACCAGGGCTACCGCCCCGACACCCTGATCGCGAACTCCGGGACCGCCGAGCTGCGCCGCGAGGTCGAGCTGATCAAGGCGATGGGCTTCAACGCGGTCCGCGTCCACCAGAAGGCCGAGGACCCGCGCTTCCTGTACTGGGCCGACCGGCTGGGGCTGCTGGTGTGGGGCGAGACCGGTGCCGCGTACGAGTTCGGCACCGAGGCCGTGGAGCTGCTCACCCGTGAGTGGCCGGCCATGGTGCGGCGCGACCGCAGCCACCCGTCGATCGTCACCTGGGTGCCGATCAACGAGAGCTGGGGCGCCTCGGACATCCCCCACGACCCCGCGCAGCGGCACTACTCCCTCGCCCTGGCCCACCTCACGCGGGCCCTGGACCCGACCCGGCCGGTGATGTCCAACGAGGGCTGGGAGCACACCGACAGCGACATCCTCGGCGTGCACGACTACTCCTCCGACCCTCAGGTGCTGACCCGGCGCTACGGCGACGCCGCCGCGTTCGACCGGCTGCTCGCCGGTCCCGGCCCGCAGGGGCGCGTGCTGTCGGTCGGCCCGCGGCAGAAGGAGCGGTACGCCGCCGGTGACACCCCCTTGATGATCACCGAGTTCGGCGGCCTGTCGGTACGCGCCGACGACGGCGACTTCTCGTACACCCGGACCGGCTCCGAGGCCCAGTACGCGGCCCTGCTCGGCGACATCTTCGGTGCGCTGCACGCGAGTCCGGTCGTCGCGGGCTTCTGCTACACGCAGTTCATGGACACCGCCCAGGAGACCAACGGCCTGCTGTACGCGGACGGTTCGCCGAAGCTGCCGCTGGAGACGATCCGCCGCATCGTCACCGGCGCACAGCCCGGTCCGGACGAGAAGCCGGAGCCGCCGTCGCTCCCGTGATCGCGGATAGGATCCCACCGGAGGGGAAGGAGGTGCGGCGGTGGCGACCAGGCCGAGGATCAAGGACGTCGCGGAGTACGCGGGCGTCTCCCCCAAGACCGTCTCCAACGTGATCAACGACTTCGAACACGTCTCGGAGCACACCCGGGCCGCCGTGCGGGAAGCCATCGAGGCGCTCGGCTACCGGGTCAACCTCGCCGGCCGGCAGCTGCGCCAGGGCCGCACCGGCATGATCACGCTGGCGGTCCCCGAGCTCGACGTCGCCTACTTCTCCGAGCTGGCCAAGCACGTGATGGCCGCGGCGGACCGGCGCGGCCGCACCGTTCTGCTGCACCAGACCGGTGGGGTCCGCGAGCGCGAACTGTCCGCCCTGCACGGGTTCGACGCCCAGTTCACCGACGGGATCATCCTCAGCCCGCTGTCGCTGACGCCGCGCGACCTCGCCACACGGGACACCCGGCTGCCCGTCGTCCTCCTCGGGGAGCGCCAGGCCCCGGGCGCGGTGGATCATGTGGGCATCGACAACGTCGGCGCCGCCCGTGAGGCGACCGGGCACCTGCTCGCCCGGGGGCGGCGCACCATCGCGGTCGTCGGAGGCGCGGTCCGGGGCCGGCAGGGCACCGACCGGCTGCGCACCAAGGGCTACCAGTCGGCTCTGCGGGCCGCCCATGTCCCGTTCACACCGGATCTGGTCGTACCGGTCGAGCACTACCACTGGCAGGACGGCGCCCGGGCGGCGGCCGCCCTGCTGGAGCGGCGGCCACGCCCGGACGCCCTGCTGTGCCTGAACGACCACCTCGCCCTCGGCGCGCTGCGTGCCCTGCACGAGGCCGGCCTGCGCGCCCCCGACGACCTCGACGTGGTCGGGTTCGACGACATCGAGGCCTCACGTTTCAGCGTGCCGAGCCTCACCACGATCGCTCCGGACAAGGAGGCCATCGCGGACAGCGCGGTGTCCCTGCTGATCGACCGGATCGACCGGCCGGACTCGGAGGACGCCGTCGACCGCCTCGTCGGCCACCGGCTGGCCGTGCGGGAGAGCACCGGCGAGCGCTCCTGACCGGGCGTGGCGCACCCGGCCGCGATGGCCGGCGGTCAGGAGCGGGATCGCTCAGGAACAGAGGTTCACGTGCCGGACGGCCAGGACGTGCCCCGCCGCGTCGATGAGGCGGCTGCGGGAGAGGTGTCCGCCGGTCACCGCGTTGGTGATCGCCGTCGCGATCGAGGACGTCTGGGAGCTGACGTTGCCCTTCAGGTCGAACAAGACCATGTCGGCACCGGAGCGCAGGGCCTGCACGGCGGCGGCGGGCACGCTGAAGCCGGCGGCGGAGATCGCCTTGGCGCTGAGCGAGTCGGTGAGCACCAGCCCCTTGAAGCCCATCTTGCCGCGCAGCTCGCCGATGGCGGTGGGCGACAGGCCCGCCGGGTTGGTGCCCAGGCCCGGCACGATGTTGTTGGCGACCATGATGGCCGGGGCACCTGCCTTGATGGCCGCTGTGAACGGCGGGACGGCCACCTTCTGCAGGGTGGACCAGGGCAGGGTGCGGGCGGGGCCGAAGTCGGAGTTGTAGGTGGAGCCGCCTATGCCCGGGAAGTGCTTGACGACGGGTATCACGCCACCGGCGCGCATCCCGTTCATGTACGCGACACCGGCCTTGGAGACCACCGTGGTGTTGCCGCTGAAGGAGCGCCATCCGTCGGGGTTGGTCTTGCTGGGTGCCACGTTCCTGCCGTCGACGTCGACCACCGGCGCGAGGTTCATGTTCACCTGGGCGGCCGCCATCTTGGTGGCGACCTTCGCGACGTTCTGCTGGATCTGGGCCGGGGTCCAGTGCGCACCCATGTACGCGGCCCAGGGCAGGGATCCGACGAGGTTGGCCATGCGCTGGATGCCGCCGCCCTCCTCGTCGGTCATCACCAGCAGGCCGAGGTGGCCGGGCACATGGGACTTCAGGGTGGTCAGCCGGGCGCCGAGGTCGGAGGGCGCCTTGCTGCCGAAGAGCAGCACTCCGCCCGCGCCGGCGCTCACCTCGGAGGTGGCGTCGGACACCGAGGTCTCCGACACCGGGACGGCGATGGTCAGCATGGCCAGCCGGCGGTTCGACCACCCGGCCAGCTTCGAGCTGTTGGTGCACGCCTTGGCGGTCGCGGTGGCGGAGAGGTCCGGAGCGAGCGAGGTATGCGGGGTCTTGGCGGGACGGGAGGCCGAGGACGCGGCGGGCGGGGCGGGGGACACGCCGGGGCCACTGGAGTGACCGGTCGCCTTGGGCGTGCCGGCGCCCGCGCCGCAGCCCGCCAGGAGCACCGCCGCCACGGCGGCGGCCCCGCTCGCTCTGCCGGCGGTCGTGACCCGGCCGCGCAGCCGCCGGGGTGCTGTCGCGCTTCTCCGGGGTGCTGTCTCGCTTCTGCTGTCCCGGTACGACGAGAGATTCATCGCCCGATCTCCTTTCGGAAGACGCGACGGTACGCGTCGCGCTCAGGGCCGTATGCACACGAGGTGGGCCTCGCGAAGCGTGAGATGCGCTCCGGCCCGCTTTTGTTCGCTCGTCCGCGGGCGACGTCACACCAGCATCTCTCGTTTCGGAGTCGGCCGAAAGGCGGGCATCGGAGGCAGGGCCCGGATGTCCACCGGCCTCCGTCAGGGCGACCCGGGAACGGCCGGACGCGATGCGCCGGCCTGGAGAGCCTCCTGGGCCGGTGGGGCCGGTGCCCGGGTCGCGACGGTGCGGCGCGTGTGGGCGGTGACGTCCTCGACGATGCGCCGGCAGACCTCGGCGGCCCGGTCGAACAGGTAGAAGTGGCCACCGGGCAGGCGGTGGAAGACGGCGGAGGCCCGGGTGTGCGCCCGCCGGCGGCGGACCCGCTCGGGCGGGACCAGTGGGTCCGCCTCCCCCGCGAACAGTGAGAGCGGCGTGGTCGGCGGAGGGCCGCCGTCGTACTCGTAGGTGTCGACGACCTCCAGGTCCCAGCGCATGGTGCTTCCCCGACGCCCTCGATTCCAGGCAGGTGGGCGAACTCCTGCGCGACCTCTACATCGGCGTGGTCTGCCGCCGGGCCCGCCGGCCCCGGCGGAGCAGCACTCGCTCGGCGCCGATCTGCAACATGCCCTCGACCTGCTGCTGCACGGCATCGCGACCCCGGACGGGCCGCACCACAAGCGGCGGTGAGAGTACCCACGGCCTCCTTGCCACGGACCGCCGCCCGCGGGGCCCTTGAGACGCCCGAGGACCAGCTCGACCGCCGGCGCCCGACACCCCGTCATGACACTCCGGCTCCAGCGGAGTCGGCCGCGGACGCTCGGCACTTCAGGAAGCCCCTACCGCCTCCAACTTCGACTGTACAACATATTTAAACTGTGGTACATCAATCTGGAGGGGGAGGGATCTGATCGCCAACCAGCAGAGCGGAGTCACTGTGAGCGCGACGGGAGCAGTGGACCAGGCGCCGGCCCCACTGGGCCGACGGGAACGCAACAAGATCAGGACGAAGGAGCGGCTCTACGACGCGGCCCTCACCCTGTTCACGGAGCAGGGCTACGACGAAACCTCCATCGACGAGATCGCGGAGCGGGCCGACGTCGCGCGTGGCACCTTCTTCAACTACTTCCAGCACAAGGAAGACCTGCTCAGCACCTGGGGGGAGAAGCGCCGCAGCACCCTCACGACCGCCCTGGCCTCGGACGGCCGCGGCGGCGGCTCGGCCGCCGAACAGCTGCGCCGCTGCATGACGGTTCTCGGCCGGATGAGCGAGGAGCACCAGAAGGAGACCGGGGCCCTGCTCATGGCCTGGGTCCGCGCGGGGCACCCCCTGGTCGAGGAGCCCTACCTCGCCGACCTGTTCGCCCAGATCGCGGCCACGGGCATGCAGCGCGGAGAGTTCCGCGAGCACGTCGCCCCCGAGCACGCGGGCAACGCCCTGCGTGACATCTACCTCGGCGCCCTCTACCGCTGGTGCGGTCGCCCCGACGCCCCGACCGGCACGCTGACGAAGGAACTGCTCGCCGCCCTCGACCTGATGCTGCACGGCCTCGTCTCCCCGCCCACCCCCGAGGAAGCCACCCGCTGACCGACCGAGCCCGGATGCATGCCGGCGCCCCGGTCGGCAGCGACTGGGTCGAGCACGGCCGGCAGGGGTGCGGGGTGCTGAGCGAGAGCGACGTTCTCAACGCCGTACGGCTTCTCAACGCCGTACGGCAGCGTGTCCAGGACCAGGCGGGCACCGCTCCAGCTGGAATCGGCTTCTGACCGCCGCGAGCAGCCGGCGGTGGGCGCCCCAATCGGGCTGATTCACGATGGGCACGGTGACGAAGACCTGCGAGCCGGCGACGTCGCAGACGCTCACCTCCGTGCACCCGCTCTCGGTCTCCTCCGTGGGGTCGATCATGATCCGCGGGGAGCGTCCGCTCTCCAGCCAGGTGGCCTTCCTTCCGGCCGCGACAGCCTCCAAAACCTCGGCCCAGCTGTCGAGGTCGTACGCGTTGAGATACAGCTCGACGCGACCACTGACGAATCCGGTGCCGACCACGATCTCGGCATGGAGGGCATCGCACTGGTCAGTGCCGGAGAAGCTCATTCCTCCGATGATGCGCAGGGAGACGCTCTGCTCCTCGTCCGAAAGGCGGATCAGCTCCAGGGGGCTGGAATCGGGCACGTCGGTACTACCCCTTTCTGTGCGGTGCGAGCTCCTGGACGGCACGGTGGTCATGGCGGTCGGTGACCGCCGCGGCGGCCCCTTTTCGCCGGTGGAGGCCCGGAGGGCACCCAGAGGCCCTCCGGGCCTCCCCGCGCTCCCCGCGCTCCCATCGACGCATCCCACGTACAGGACCATTGTGTCCCACTGGGTGGACAGGTGGCGCACTCCCCGCGCTCGTTTTGCATAATGCAAAAGTAAGAAAGGGGAATCGATGATTGCCACACCGGCAGCACGGGACGGGAAGAAGTCGTCCACCACCACGGCGAGGGGCATCGCGCCCACGCCGACGATCGCGGAACTGCGCAACGCCCCGTGGGCCGTGATGGCACTGGCCGTGGTGGTCGGTGCCGGGGCGGGCGCGGGCTCGGTCGTCTTCCGCTGGTGCATCAAGACCTTCACCCGCCTGCTGTCCGGCCACGCCGACTACTCCGCGTCCCCCGGCGCCGGCAACCCGCACGTGCCCTGGCTCGGTCCGTACTTCGTCCTGCTCACCCCGGTGATCGGCGGACTGCTCTACGGCCCCCTGGTACACCGGTTCGCCAGGGAGGCCCGCGGGCATGGCGTGCCCGAGGTGATGGTCGCGGTCGCCCAGCGCGGCGGACGGATCAGCCCCAAGGTCGCCGTCGTCAAGACGCTCGCCTCGGCCCTGACCATCGGCTCCGGCGGCTCGGTGGGCCGCGAAGGCCCGATCGTGCAGATCGGCTCGGCGCTCGGCTCGACCCTGGGCCGGGTGACGAAGGCGACCGAGGGCCGCACAAAGCTCCTGGTCGCCTGCGGTGCGGCGGGCGGCATCGCAGCCACCTTCAACGCTCCCCTGGCCGGGGTCTTCTTCGCCATGGAACTGATCCTTGGCACCTTCTCCGCCGAGGCGTTCGGCGCGACCGTACTGGCCAGCGTCACCGCGAGCATCATCGGACGGGCCGCTTTCGGTGACGCCGCCTTCCTCAGCCTTCCGGACTTCCACGTCGACAACCCCGCCCAGTACGGCCTGTTCGCACTCCTCGGCCTGGCGGCCACCGCGGTCGGGGTGGGCTTCACGCGCTTCCTCTACCTGATCGAGGACGCCTGCGACTGGCTCTGGCGCGGCCCGGAGTGGCTGCGTCCCGCGGTCGGCGGGCTCGCGCTCGGACTGGTGCTGCTGGCTCTGCCGCAGATGTACGGCGTCGGCTACCCGGTCCTGGAGAAGGCGACCCAGGGCGGCTACGCGGTCGGCTTCCTGCTGGTCCTGCTGCTCGGCAAGATGGTGGCGACCAGTCTGACGATCGGCATCGGCGGCTCGGGCGGCGTCTTCGCACCCAGCCTGTTCATCGGCGCGATGCTCGGTTCGGCCTACGGCATCGGCGTCCACCACCTGTTGCCCGGCACGGCCGGTGCAGTGGGAGCGTACGCACTGGTGGGCATGGGCGCGGTGTTCGCCGGCGCGGCCCGGGCACCGATCACCGCGGTGGTCATCCTTTTCGAGCTGACCGGCGAGTACTCGATCATCCTGCCCCTGATGCTGGCCATCGTGCTGGCCACCGCCACCAGCCGTCTGCTCAGCCGCGACACCATCTACACCCTCAAGCTGCGCCGCCGCGGCATCGACCTCGAAGGCGCCGCACCCGGGGCCCGCATCGGCCGCCAGCATGTCGGCACCGTCATGGAGCCGCTGCCCTCCCCCCTGGCTGCGATCACGCCCCTGGCGGACGCCGCGGACCTGCTGAGCCTCTCCGGCCACGGCGCACTCCCGGTCGTCGACGAAACCGGCCAGTACGTCGGAGTCGTCACCGCCCAGTCGGTCGCCGAGGCCCTCGCCGAACAGCCTGACGCCGCGCCCGCGACGGTCGGGCAGCTCGCCGAGCCACCCGCACCCGTCACTCCCGACCAGCCCATCGGCCAGGCCTTGCACACCCTGCTGTCAGCCGCCGGCTCCGGGGTTCCCGTCCTCGACTCCGAACGGGGCAAGCCGGTCGGCTGGCTCAGCCACCAAAGCGCGTTGCGCGCCGTGCATGCCACCACCTGACCGTGCCCCTCTCCGGGCGCTGCGCGTTCTACGGCCGTGATCTTTTTGCATTGTGCAAAAATAGAGAGAGGGGGCTCGACCAGACCCGGAGGTGAGCCATGGACATCAAGCACGTCCAGCACGCCTACTCGTTCGTATGCCTCGACTGCGGACACGGGTGGGAAAGCGTGTACGACATCGATGTGACCTTGGACGATCAGGGGCGGACCATCGCCACTTACCACCTCGACGGCAGGCCCGTACCCTCACCACTGCAGTCACCGCGCTGCCCCGCCTGTGAAGGCCGCAAGATACGCATCATGCGGCCCGGGCGCGTGGCATCGGCGCGCCTGCACGAGAGATGACGACGACGCTTCGCCGGTGCGTGGATCCATCAGCGACCGTCGGCCCCTTCACGGCCTCGCCCGTCAGCGCCTGACCGGCCGCGCCGGCCGGGAGTCGCGGCTCATCTTGCGGGATGCTCCAATATGAGATGGTGCAAATTTTACCTGGAGCAAAGGTAGTTTCGCGGGGCGCCTCCGTACCTCCTGTCGTCCAACCGCTCACACCAGGAGGCACCGCGCACATGTCGCGCAGCACCATCGGGACCGTCTTCGTGGGCGGCGCACTGAGCCTGACACTCGCCGCCCTCGCCTACCCGAGCATGCTCGGGATGCAGCACACCTCCGGCAATCCGTCCCGCGTGATCGCCAACACCCCCTTCGGTCCGCTCACCGAGGCCGACCGGGACTTCGTTGTCAAGGTGCGCTCCGCCGGACTGTGGGAATTCCCCTCCGGCGAGATGGCCCTCGCCAAGGGGACATCCACAGCCGTACGAACCGCCGGCCAGCACCTGGTCATCGGACACGCCGCGCTCGACGCGACCTGCCGCAAGATCGCCCCCCAGTTGGGGATCACACTCCCCAATCAGGCCACCCCGCAGCAGCAGGGCTTCGTGGCGACGTTGACGGCGGACAAGGGCAAGCAGTTCGACTCCGACCTGGCCAACATCCTCCGGGTGACGCACGGCCAGATCTTCCCGGCCATCGCCAAGATCCGCGCCACCACCGAGAACACCCTGGTCCGCCAGCTGGCCAACCAGGCCAACGACGTCGTGCTGGACCACATCACCGTGCTGGAGAACACAGGACTGGTCAACTTCGACCAGGTCAACTTCCAGGAGACGACTCCGCCCAAGCTCCCGACCGGTCAGGTCACGCCGCCTCCGCCGCAGCCGGGGGCACCTGTCGTCGCCCTCACGCCACCCGCCGGAGTGTCGACGAACACGGCCGCGCCCGGCCCGTCGGCCACCCCTGCCACGGGTTGATCAGCGGCGGACCGGGGCGCCCCGACGCGGGGGACGGCGGAACGTCACGAAGGGCCGGGAAGCCGGTACGAGCGCACCACGGCGGTCACGGTCGCGGCGATGAGGGCCGCGCCCCACGGTGCCAGGTCGCGCAGCGGTCCCGGTCCCTCCGGTGCCGCACCGCGTGGCGGCACCCGCCCTTCGGGATCGTAGACGACGGCGAGCGCGTCCCCGGGTCGCGTCCCGACTTCGCAGCCGCGCCAGATGCGGACCTTGAGCGGGACGCCGTCGTGGTCCGTCACCGAGCAGAGGTAGCGGCCGTGTTCCCTGTCCGGCCCCCGGCCGCCCTCGACCGAGGTCACCACCACGGACTGGACCCGCCCCCGTTCCGCCAGCACCACGCCGGCGGCGGCCTGCGGCGCCTGGAGCGCGAGGCACACTCCGAGCAGGGCGGTGACACCGATCAGTGCACGGCCCGCACCCACCAGAGCCACGTACAGGGCGAGGGCCACCGCGCACACCAGCCCCGCCTCGCCGTCGGCCAGCGAGGGCCTGCCCGTCCAGGCGCCCAGGACGGCCGTGCCGACGATCGCCGCGGCGCCGAGGCTGCCCGCGAGGATCCCCTCGCCGAGGAGCCACCCGGGCGGCAGCCCGACGAACTCGGCAGGGCCCCACACCATGGTCCGCAGGTGCGCCATCAGGTGCGGCTCGGCATGGGTCGAGGGGCGACGCCTTCGGCGCATGGGTGTCACACTTCCGCGTCCCTTCCACGCCCGTCGGCGGACCCGGTCCAACAGCTGCGTTGCATTATGCAAAACCTGGGGGATCCGGTGATGGGCGGCCTGCGAGCGAGCAGGTGTGCGACGGACCCGGAGCGGGTCACGTGTCCTCCGCCATCGCTCCGTCCGTGATCCAGCCGAGCGGGTGCGGCTCCGGGGCGTCCGTTCCGGGGGCCGGAGGCTCCCCTCCCGCCTCGTTGAAGGCGTTGAGCGCCTCGACGAGCGCCAGCCGCTCGGTCGGCCGGAGCCGTGCGACGATGGCAGCGATCTCGGAACGGCGCCTGGCGGTGACCTCCTCGACCGTACGCCGGCCTTCCCCGGTCAACTGCAGCAGGGTCTCGCGACGGTTGGCGGGGTTGGGTCTCCGGTCGGCGAGACCGACGGCGATCAGCCGGTCGACCATGCGCATGGCGGTGGAGGGCGCCACCCGGAGCAGTTCGGCTAGTTCGACCAGCTTGGTCGTCCCCCGGCTGGACAGCACCACCAGCATCCGGAACTGGGCCACGGTCACCCGGTCCTCCACCGCGGCGAGCGAGCGGGCGGAGACGGCCACCAGCAGGCGCGACGCGGTCAGCACCGCCCGGGTGACGGCATCGACATCGTCCACGGCACCCACAGGGGTCTCTCGCTCAGGCATACGTCCTTTCTACCGTGCCGACGCCGGCGCGCTTCACTCGACGGGAGAACACTGCCCTGTGGCATGGCCGTGGTAGCGGAGCAGGAGCATCGCGGCGTCGTCGTGGAGCGGCCCGGCGGCGTGCCGGACCAGGTCCGCGCGCAGGGTCTCCAGGGCGCGCTGCGCGTCGGGCTCCTTCAGCAGGCCCGCCCGGTCCCCGAGGGGGTAGAAGGAGCCTTGCGGGTCGCGGGCCTCGGTGACGCCGTCGGTGTACAGCAGCAGCTGATCGCCCGGCGCGAAGTCCACCCGATAGGGCTTCGGCCCCTCGACCCCGTGGACGCCCAGGCCCAGCGGGAGGGCGTAGGAGGGCGGCTGGAGGAAGTCGACACCGCCGTCGGCACGGACGACCATCGGCGCCGGATGACCGTGATTGAGGAAGACCACCTCCCGCTCCGACCCGAATTCGGCGAGCACCGCGGTCACGAACCTCTCCCCCTCCAGCTCCCGGGCCACGCTCCGCTCCAGCCGCTCGCCCAGCCCGACCAGATCGGGCTCGTCGTGCGCCGCCTCCCGGAAGGCCCCCAGCACGACGGCGGCCGTCTCCACCGCGGCCAGCCCCTTGCCCTGCACATCGCCGACGATCACACGGATGCCGTGCGGCGAGGCGACCACCTCGTACAGGTCACCACCGATACGCGCCGCCGCGACCGCCGAGGTGTACGACACCGCCGCCTGCAGCCGGCCCGCCGAACGCGGCACCGGCCGCAGCAGCACCCGCTGGGCCACCTCCGCGATCGACCTCACACTCGCCAGCTCCGCCTCCCTGCGCGAGCGCATCACGGCCGCCACGACACCCGCGCCGGTGACCCCCGCCACCGACGCCATCGCCGTGAACCCCCGGCGCTCCTCGAACAGCCCGTCGTACAAGCCCAGCCCCACGCACAGCAGCAGAGCCACCACACCGATCGACGCCGTACGCCGCCACCCCCCGACAAGCCCCGCGAAAGCCGGTCCGAGCGAGACCAACGGCAAGAACCCCACCCCCGGCCCCGCGACCACGTCCGCCACGGCCACCACCACCATCGCCACCACCGGCAGCCAGGACAGCAGCACGGAACCCGATCCCGGTCTACCCACCGT
Organism: Streptomyces sp. MK7; assembly: GCF_032658145.1. NCBI lineage: Bacteria > Bacillati > Actinomycetota > Actinomycetes > Kitasatosporales > Streptomycetaceae > Streptomyces > Streptomyces sp. MK7. The sequence goes on along the minus strand of NZ_JAVACL010000037.1, from coordinate 5,648 downwards.
CACGACGTCCCTCCAGCGGCCCGACAACAACGAGAGCCGCCGGATCACATCCACCACACAGGCCCTCTCATCTTTTAGACTATGCAAAGGTTTTCCCGGCCAAGCGGCTCCCGCCTCGGCTCTTTACCCAATTGAGGCCGGGAGCTGACAGGGAAGCCGCAGAGCGCGAACCGGCCGACGACGCCGAGATCACGGCGCGCCACGCCCGGCGACATCCGCGGACCGGACATCGCCTGCGCGCGTTCACGTGCTTGCCCGGGACGGGGGTGGGGGGAGTTCCGGGAGGCCGCCAGATCCATTCCGTTCGTGCGACTGGAGGCCGGCGCCCGCTCCCCAGCCGCCCGGCCGATACAGCGGTCGCGCTCGCGCCTCGGCCGCAACATACCCGAAGTTCTGGCGCTCGGCTTTTGCATCATGCAAAGCTTGCACTGGGGGCCGAGTCGGCGGTCGGGGTTGCCCGGCGCCCATGGAGTGAAGCCCCGTATCGCGGGTGGGGCGACGCACCGACCGCCGACAGGCCACACAAAGGGGGCGCGGCTGCCGGCGATGGCGTGTCAGAGCAGATCAAGGGCGCGCCCGGCCAGGCGGCCCACGAGAGCCCCCGCCCTCCGCGCCAACCGTCACCGAGCAGGCCCGCGCCGACCACACCCGCCGAAGGGAGCACTCCGTCGGCAGATCGCGCGCACCCCACCTGGACGTGGACTGAACAATCGTTTAGCATGCTGTACATGCGTTCAATCCCCGACGACCGCACCACGCGGGCCGTCATCCGTGACGAGGCGCTGCGCCTGTTCGCCGCCCACGGGCCGGAGGCGGTCAGCGTGCGGCAGATCGCGTCCGCCGCGGGTGTGTCGCCCGCCCTGGTCGTGCACCACTTCGGATCGAAGGAGGGGCTGCGCCAGGAGGTCGACCAGTATGTGCTGGACGTCTTCGAGGCGATGCTCGGCGAGCTGACCGGTGACGGCGGAGCGGAACTGCTCGATCCCGGTGCCGGGGCGAGCTCGCTGAGCGAGGCGTTCGCCCGTCACCTTCCGGACGACTCGCCCCTGCCGGGTTACCTGCGCCGGCTCCTGCTGTCGGACACGGACGCCGGGCGGTTGCTGTTCCGGCGTCTGTACGAACTGAGCAGCACCGCGCTGGACGGCCTGGCCGCGGCCGGACTGGCCGCACCCGGGGCGGACCCGGTGGTGCGCGCCGCCCTGCTCCTCGCCAACGACCTTGCCCTGTTCCTGCTGCGCGACCGTCTGGCCGAAGTCCTCGGCACGGACCCGCTGTCGGCCGAGGGCATGGCCCGCTGGGCGCCGGAGATGCTCAGCATCTACGCGGGCGGACTGAACGCGGCACCGCCACAACCTCAAAGAGACAACCCATAGGGAGGCCGCGCGTGGCGACCGGCTCAACTCCAGTACCAGCACCTGTTCTTCAGGCCAACGACATCCACAAGGCGTACGGCAGGCACATCGTTCTGCGCGGGGCCGAGCTGACGGTCGCCCCCGGGCAACTCGTCGCCGTCGTCGGCGAGAACGGCGCCGGCAAGTCGACCCTGCTGAAGATCCTGGCCGGCACCCAGCCCGCGGACCGCGGCGAAGTCGCCCTGTCCGGGGCACTCGGCTACTGTCCGCAGGACCCGGTCCTGAACGGGGCGCTCACCGTCGAGCAGCACCTGCGCTACTTCGCCGCCGCCCGGCGCCTGCCCGACCTGGACCGGGGCCGCGAACTCGTCAGTCTCCTCGGCTTCGAGCGGTACGAGCGGTCGGCCGCCGGCGAGCTGTCCGGCGGCACCCGCCAGAAGCTCAACCTCACCCTGGCCCTGCTCCACGACCCGGACGTCCTCCTCCTCGACGAGCCGTACCAGGGCTTCGACTGGGAGACCTACCTGCGGTTCTGGGACCTGGTCGAGAACCTGCGCGCCCGCGGCAAAGCCGTCGTGATCATCACCCATCTCGTCTTCGAGCAGGACCGCTTCGACCTGCTGGCCGACCTCACCGACGGCCGCCTCACCCCACGTACCGCATCCCGGGAGGACCACCATGTCGGCGCCTGACACCTCACGACACGACGTGCTGTACGGTCAGTTCTCCACCGCGCTGCGCTTCTCGGTGCGCGACCAGACCCGCAACCGGCTCGCCGGACTGCTGCTGGTCGTCTTCGTGCCGGTCTGGTATCTGGTGATGGACGCCATGGCCTCGGGTCAGGTGCTGGACTTCAAGCTGTACGCCACGGGGAAGGTCCTGCACGTCGACGGCGCTCGCCTCACCCTGATCTCCGCGGGCCTCAACTCCGTCACGATGATCGCCGGGTTCGTCGTCTTCGACGCCGTGCGCAAGGCCCTCGCCTTCGACCGGCGCCTCGTCTTCGCCGGATTCCGGCAGTCCACCCTCATCGGCGCCAAGACCCTCGCCATCGCGGCGGTCACCGGCGCGATCGCCCTGTACACCGCGCTGGCCATCCTGTTCTTCTGGCGGCCGACCGTGGGCGGCTGGTTCGCCGTGCTCACCGGGTTCGCGGCCATCGCCCTCACCTACGGCGCCCTCGGGCTGCTTCTCGGCGTCCTGGTGAAGCGAGACCTGGAGGGCTTCTTCCTGATCATCATGGGCGGGCTGATGGACACCTTCCTCCAGAACCCTCTCGGCAATCCCCTCGCCAACAAGCCCGTCCTTCAGTGGTTCCCGTCCTTCGGGCCCATGCAGTTCGCCGTCGGCGGCTCCTTCGGCCGGACCGCCTTGTGGGGGCATCTCGCCCTCGGGCTCGCCTGGGCCGCCGCGTTCAGCATCGTGGGACTGGCCGTCTTCCGGCTCAGGACACGAAACCGGACGCACACCAGGTGACCACGTCACCGCAGACGCCGCCGGCCGACGCGACGCACTTACCTGCGCGCCCTTGAGACATCCTCCCCGCCGGTCGCATCAAGCAGACGGAACAGGCTCGTGCGAAGCGCGTCCTGCGCGGCCGTCCCGGTCATCCGGCCTGCGTCCCGTTCCTCACTCGCCATGTGGCCGAGCCTGATGGTCGCCGCGACCAGCCAGTCGACCGGTAGCCGGTCATCGAATTCCCCGCTCTCCCGGCCCCGCAGAATCACCTGTTCGATGCGGTCGGCGACGGGCCTGTGCCGGTCCCGGTCAGCCGGCGGGCTGACACGCAGGGCGGCGATCCTCTGCAGCAGTACGGGGTAGCGCCGGGCCGCCTTCATGCCGGCTTCGAGCAGACGCATCAGCGCCTCCGCAGCCGGTCCGGTATCGAGCTCGACGGCGTCCATCGCGGCTGCGGCCTCCTCGGTGACGCGGTCGACGACGGCCAGCAGCAGCTGCTCACGAGAGGGGAAGTGGGCATACACGGTCTGCCGGGTCACGCCGGCGGCGACGGCTACGGCCTCCAGGCCGGCGTCCGGATCGGCGTCGAGAACCCGAGGCGCGGCATCCAGGATGGCTGCCCTGCTGCGGTGGGCGTCAGCCCGGCGTTTGCGGGGTGGAGGCGACATCATCTCTTACACCTTGTCAAAGGTAACGGGGCCTGCAATCCTTACATAGTGTAAAAGTTAGCGGAGTCCCAGACCGACGGGAGCACCATGACCCCACTCCACGAGACCGGTCCCAAGGAGTTCATCGCCGGCTTCTTCACCTCCTTCACGGAGGAGTTGCTGCAGAGCGACGAGGACCCGGCGGTGATCGTCGACCGCTTCCACACACCGGACATCATCCAGGTGGCCGACGGGCACCGGATCGACCGCGACAAGCTCATCGCGCACACCCGCCCGGTCCGCAAGAACCGGCCCACCATCCGGATGGACGTGCACGAGGCCATCGCTGACGGCGACCGGATCGCCGCCCGTTACACCCTGCACGCTTCTCAGCGGGGCAAGGACCTCGCCATCGAGGTCTGTTTCTTCGGCCGCTTCGCCGCCGACGGGCGCATGCGCCGAGCACACATGGCCACCCGCGCATTGCCCGCCGACGCCGGCAGCGAGAAGGGGTCGGCGTGACCGAGACCCGCTGCACCGTTACGGGCATGGTCTGAGCACGCTGCGCGGCATCCGTCACCGCGGAGGTCGAGCGTGTCCCCGGGGTCGGCTCAGTGACGGTGGACGTCGACAGCGCAGGAGTCGTGAGCGATCGACGCGCCGCCGCCGATTCAATCGGGCTTCGCGGCCCTGGCGGACGGATGAGCGATCGGCTCCAGTGCGGCCGTCACCGTCCGGTGCAGCGACCGGGGGTCGGCTCCGGCGCGCGAGCGCAGGTTCACGCCGTAGGCGAGCAGGGCGAGCAGTTCGGCCCAGGTCTCGGGGTCGGTCCCCGGAGCGAGTCGGCCGTCGGTCTCGGCCATGACGAGCGCCGCGCGCATCGCGTCCCGCAGCTCCTGATGGTGCCGGTCGAGGACGGCGCGGACGTCGGGTGACCCCTGCTCGGCACCGGCGTGCGCGTTGGCGACCATGCATCCCCAGCGGGCGTATTCGCCCGTGCATCGCGCCTCGATCAGGCCGGCGAAGAAGTCTGCGACGGCGGGCAGCCCCCGGTCGTCCCGGTCGTCCTGTGCGAGCAGGCGGAACGCCGGCCGGGAGCGATGCTCGACGTAGCGACGCAGTGCGGCGAGGTAGAGCTCCTGCTTGCCACCGAAGGTCGCATAGAGGCTCGAGCGGTTGAGGCCGGTCGCCGCCACGACGTCCTGGATGCCGGTGGATGCCAAGCCCTGCCGCCAGAACAGGCGCTCCACCGTCTCCAGGGCCCCATCCGGGTCGAAGTGCTTGATGTCCGCCATGACTCACCTCGTCCTCCTGAAACGACCGGTCCAGGATACTGGCGCCCCGGCCCGGCCCGCGGCTATCTTGAAACGGTCATTCCAAGTATCTCCGTCGCGCCGATCGAGAGGAACATCCTTGACCACCCTCAACAGCGAACTGCGCGCCTTCTACACCGCCCGCCAGGAGCAGATTCCCGCGGAGATCCGCGAGATCATGCGCCGGGCGGGCCAGGAACTCGCCGACTCCGGACAGGCCGACCGGGCCCTCGGCGCCGGCGACCGGGCGCCCCGCTTCCGGCTTCCCGCGGCCACCGGCAAGACCGTGGCCCTGGACGACCTGCTCGCAGACGGCCCCGTCGTCCTGACCTTCTACCGCGGCGCCTGGTGCCCGTACTGCAACATCGCGCTGCGTGCGCTCCAACAGCACCACGCCGACATCATCGCGCGCGACGCACGCCTCGTGGCTGTCTCCCCGCAGATTCCCGACGAGTCCCTCAGCCTCGCCGAGAAGCACGGCCTCGCCTTCGACGTCCTCAGTGACATCGGCTCCGACACGGCCAAGCAGTACGGCCTCGCCTTCGACCTGCCCGACGACCTCGCCGCCGTGTACGACAGGCTGGGCCTCGACCTCCAGCGCGTCAACGACGGGCATCCGCACACCCTGCCGCTGCCCGCCACCTACGTCATCGACCGCGGCGGCGTGATCCGTTGGGCCTTCGTCACCACCGACCACACCACCCGCGCCGAGCCCTCCGACATCGTCGCCGCCCTCGACGCACTGCGCTGAACCGCCCGTTGGGGTGGCGGGACCGCCTGGCCGCCACCCCGGTGGTTTCCGGGTCCTCGGTTCAGGCTGCCTCGGCCTGGGTCTCGACGTCCTCGATGCCGGTGGGCCGGCCGGCCCGGTTCCAGCC